>NZ_SNWG01000001.1:0-310273 GCF_004362195.1 Microbacterium sp. BK668 | reverse complement strand
GTGTCGGGTGCCTCGAGGCCCGCGGCTTCGAAGAGGTCGGTGCGATAGAACAGCATCTGCAGCCAGGACTCGCTCGGGACGGCCAGCTGCGTGTCGCCGTCGGCGGTGAGCTCGAGGGCCTTCTCCGAGAAGGTCGAGGCGTCGAGTGAGTCGATGACGGCGCCCACGGCATCCGTGTCGATCAGCTCGTTCGCCGAGAGCGTCCGCACCTGCGGCAGCGAGATGCCTCCGATGACGTCGGGCAGGTCGCCGGCGGCCGCCGACGATGTGATCAGCTGAGAGAACTGGTCCTCCGCGACCGACACCACCTCGACATCGACCCCGGACTCCTGCTCGAACGAGGCCACGATCGCCTCGGTCGCGGCGACCCGGTCGGGGAGGTCCTCTTGAACCCAGAAGGTGATGCTCTCCGCGTCGCCGCTTTCGCTGCTGTCGCCGCCGGATGTGCACCCCGACAGGACGAGCGCGGTCGCGCCGACCGCCGTCAGGACGATTGCTGTGGAACGGATCTTCACCGTGCGCCTCCTCGCGCTTCGCTGTGGATTCCCCGCCGCGCGCTCGAGCCTGCGTGGCGATATGTAAAGAAAGTAGAGCCGTTATGTATAACTGTCAAGCATAAGTAGGATGACGGCGACAGGAGGAGCTCATGCCCGGACCCGGCGACGTGCTGGAGCTGATCCGCGAGCGCGGACCGCTCACGAGGGGTGATGTGCTCGACATCACCGGCCTGTCGCGGATGACGGTGTCGTCGCGCATCGATGCGCTTCTGGAGTCCGGGCTCATCGCCGAGCGGGGCACCGAGCGCGTGACCGGCGGTCGGCCATCCAAGCGTCTCGAGTTCAACACGTCGCATGCAACGGTGATCACAGCGTCCGTGGACACCACGCACACGACCGTCGCGCTCACCGATCTGCGGGGACGTGTCGTGGCCGAGGATCGCATCGACGTGGCCGTGGCGCATGGGCCGAGTGAGACCCTCGACGCGATCGCGGGCCGCGCCGAGCATCTCCTCGCCGTGGCTGCGGAGCGCAGCCCGGTCGCCGCGATCGGCATCAGCGTGCCGGGACCGGTGGATCCGGACAGCGGGCGTCCCAGTCAGCCGCCCATCATGCCGGGATGGGATGCGTACCCCATCGCCGATCATCTCCACGATCGGCTGGGCGTCCCCGTGCTCGTCGCCAACGACGCCGACGCCGCCGCGCTCGGCGAGCAGCGCACCGCCCATCCCGACTCGCGCTCACTGTGCTTCATCAAGGTCTCGTCGGGCATCGGCACCGGCATCGTGCTCGGCGGACAGGTGTACCGCGGAACCGACGGCGGCGCCGGCGACATCGGACACGTCAAGATCGCCGGCTACGAGGATCTGCTCTGCCAGTGCGGATCGCACGGATGCCTCGCCGCCGGCGCGTCCGGTCGAGCCGTCGCCAGATCGCTCACCGCGCTGGGCAAGCCGGCCTCCTCGGGCTCGGACGTCGGCGCCTACCTCGCCGCGGGAGACACGGACGCCGCGCGACTGACCCAGGAGGCCGGGCGCGCGATCGGCGAGGTCGTCTCGATGGTCGTATCGCTCCTCAATCCCGGCGAAGTCGTCCTCGGCGGGATGCTCGCCTCCGCGCCACTGCTGACCGGCGTGCGGGAGACGCTCTACTCCCGCTCGCTGCCCCGTGCGACCCGTCACCTCACCGTCAGTCTGTCCACACTCGGCCAGCAGGCGGCGACCGTGGGCCTTGCCGCTCTCGTCGTCGATCGGGAGTTCTCCGCCGCTGTCGTGAACGAGTCGCTGGCCCGCTGAACCATGTCGTCCGATCCGGCCCTCGTCGTCATCGCGATGGATTCGTTCAAGGGATCCATCACCGCCGCGGACGCCGTCACCGCCGTCCGCGAGGGCTGGCTCGCGATCCGCCGTGCCGACGACGTCCGGCTCCTCCCCATGGCGGACGGCGGTGAGGGAACGCTCGACGCGTTCGAGGCGTCCGTTCCCGGTGCCGTCCGGCAGTACCTGACGGTCACGGGTCCCGACGACCGGCCGGTCGAGTCCTCCTGGCTTCTGCTTCCACCCACGACGGACGCACCCGCCGGGGTCGCGGTCGTCGAACTCGCCAGCACATCCGGGATCGAGATGCTCGGCTCCCCGCCGACTCTGCGCCCACTCGATGCGCACACGCGCGGGTTCGGCGAGGCGATCGCCGACGCACTCGGCCGCGGTGTGTCGCGTCTCGTTCTCGGCATCGGAAGCAGCGCTTCCACGGACGGCGGAGCCGGCATGCTGTCGGCACTCGGCGCTCGGCTCCGCGATCGGGACGGCCGGCCCGTGCCGCCTGGCAACCGCGGCCTCCACAGGGTGAGGTCGGCCGACCTCTCCGGGATGCCGCCGCTGCCGCCGCTCGGTGTGACCGTCCTCTCCGACGTCGGCAATCCGCTGCTCGGCTCCCGCGGCGCGGCCGCGGTGTTCGGCCCGCAGAAGGGCGCCACGGTCGCGGACATCGCGTTCCTGGAACGCGGGCTTGCTCGGCTGGCCGAGGTCCTGCCCGGCGACCCGCGTACCGCCGGCGCCGGTGCGGCGGGCGGAACCGGCTTCGCCCTTCTGGCCTGGGGTGCTCGCCTGACCTCGGGGGCGATGTCCGTGGCACGGCTGGTGGGACTTCCCGCCGCGGTGGCCGCGGCATCCGTCGTCATCACCGGCGAGGGCTCTTTCGACGGTCAGTCCGCTGAGGGCAAGGTTCCCTTGTACGTGGCCGGTCTCGCCGCCTCGGCCCGCGTGCCTGTGTCACTCATCGCCGGCCGCATCTCGACCGACGCGCCCGTCGAGGCGTTCGCGTCGTGCGTCTCACTGACCGAAGTGGCCGGGTCGAGCGCGGCCTCGATGGCGGACCCGCGGCGGTGGCTCGTCGCGGCAGGCCGACGGCTGGCCGGGGCGATCTGACCACCCGAGCCGGAGAGGAAAGCGGAGCCGCGCGAGCGGGCCTCTCGTCGGGCGACCAGCCGGTGCTGCGACGACGTCAAGCTTTACTCCGGACACGCCTGGCGTGTCAGTCTGTGCCCAACAGCGGTACAGGTCGCCACAATGCGAAGGAGCGGTCGGAATGTGGGGCACACTCCTGTTCGGTGCAGTCGCATCGAGCGCTCTCGTCATCGGCGCCGTGATCGGCGTGCGATTCGAGCTTCCCAAACGAATCCTCGCCATGCTGCTCGCCTTCGCCGCCGGTGCGCTCATCACGGCGCTGACTTTCGAGCTGTTCGAGGACTCGTACGAGCGGGGCGGCATCTGGCTGGCTGCCATCGGCCTCTTCGTCGGGGCGATCGTCTTCACGGTGTTGAGCGCGCTGCTGGACCGCTGGGCGCAGCCCGCGGCAAGGACGAAGCCCGCTGACGAATATCAGGGGAGCGCGAAGCTCGATACGGATGCTGCGGCAGAACGGCGCGCTCCCTCGGCAGCCACGACGCGAGGGGCGGCCGGTTTAGCGCTGCTGGCCGCGGTCACACTGGACGGCGTGCCGGAGAACCTCGCGCTGGGCATCTCGTTGACGGAGGGAACGGGAGGGGTCGCGCTGCTCGCCGCGATCTTCGTCTCCAACTTCCCGGAGGCGCTGGTGGGTTCCGCTTCCATGCGCGAGCAGGGTCGGTCGAGGGCCCAGATCATCGGCCTGTGGACGGTCTGCGCGGTACTCCTTACGCTCGCCGTCCTCGCGGGTGCGGCGTGGCTGGCCGACACGGATCCGGCAGTGGTCTCACTGCCGCTGGCCTTCGCAGCCGGCGCCGTCATCGCCTCCCTGGCGGACACCCTGATGCCGGAGGCCTTCGAGCACGGAGGGCCCGCGGTGGCTCTCAGCACTGCGGCCGGCTTCCTCCTCTCCTTCGTGCTGTCGCTCGCGTAACACCGTGAAGGAGTGGCATCACGCCCGGCACAGGGGTTCGGCGTCATCCCTTGCGGGACGACCGGCTGAGCGCAACCCGTTTGGCGGCGAGCCGCGCCTGAACTAGCGTGCGTGAAGTCGATCCGCGCGCGTCCGCGCGTCGGAGGTTCCGAGCGGAGGTTCCAGCATGTCGGTCGGTCTGCTCGCGGTGGTGGACGACATCCTCACCGCCGCCGTCAAGGCGAGCGCGAAGACAGCCGGTGTGGTCATCGATGACGCGGCCGTCACTCCTCAGTACGTGCAGGGAGTGACGCCCGCGCGCGAGCTGCCGATCGTCGGCGCGATCGCCCTCGGTAGCCTCGTCAACAAGTTCGTCATCATCATTCCGCTCGCCCTGCTGCTCACCGCCTTCGCACCGTGGGTGCTTCCGTGGCTGCTCATCGTGGGCGGCATGTACCTGTGCTTCGAAGGCGCGGAGAAGGTACTGGAATGGTTCGGCGTCCACCACGGGCCCGGTCAGGACGGTCCGCGGGACGAGCGAAAGCTCGTGTTCGGCGCGATCCGGACCGACCTCATCCTGAGCACGGAGATCATGCTGATCTCCTTGGCGAGCCTCGACGCCGGCTTCGGTATCTGGATGACGCTGGGTGCACTGTGCGTGATCGCTCTCGCCATGACGTTGCTCGTCTACGGAGCCGTTGCCCTGCTGGTCAAGATAGACGACGTCGGAGTCGGGATGACGCGAAGCCCGGTGGGGAGGGTGCGCAGCACCGGGGAGTCGATCGTGCGATCCATGCCTACGGTCTTCCGCATCATCAGCATCGTCGGCACGGTGGCCATGCTGTGGGTGGGTGGTCACCTCGTGATCGCGAATCTGGCGGAAACGGTCTGGGAAGGACCGTACGACCTGCTGCACACCGTCACCCACTGGGTGGAGTCGCTCGGGCCGGTCGTAGCGTGGGTCGTGGACACCGTTCTGTCGGGCGTGTTCGGTCTCGTGCTCGGACTGATCATCGCGGGCATCGTCCTGGCGGTGAGGAGAGTCCTCAGGGCCGGCGCCCCCGTCGACGCCTCGCACTGAGACGACGCACGCAGGCTGTCGCTCGGCCGTCGGACGGTGGACCCGGAGCGGAACGCGCCCGTGATCACCGAGTGCTCGTACCGGTGGCGCGTGCGCCACTCCTCGACCGGGCGACCCGAGACACAGCCGCCCCCGCGATCACGGTGAGCATTCCCAGGACCAGCAGCGGCCAGCTGTCGGATCCCGTCGGCGCGAGTTCCGGCCCCGGAGTATCGGGATCGGTGCCCTCCGGGATCGGCTCGATGACGACACGTGCGAGCGCGACGGCGCTCAACTGATCAGCGCCCTCGACGTCGCCCCGAGAGCCGGTCACGACTGCGGCGTTGTCGATCTCGCCGAGACTGGCGTCCTCAGCAGTGACGACGTACTGCACGCTTCGCGAGATCGACTCGCCCGGGGGCAGGGGCAGGAGGTCGGGATCATCGTCGATCACCACTCCGAGCCGGTCATCCACCAGCTGGTCGATCAGCAGCGGCACCGTCCCGGTGTTCGTCCCCGCATACGTGTAGGTGACGACATCGCCGACCCGCGCCGAGGCCACATCCGGCGTCTTGGTGAAGGTGAAGCTCACCTGGCCGATGCATCGACCGATGGTCACATCCGCGGAGAGGGATGCCGGGGGTCTGGGCGCGGGAGCGTCGGGCGCCGCGGCGATGTCCAGCTCGAGCGTGATGACTTCGGTGTCCGCGGGGCTCGGCACGGTCTCCGTCGCTGTGGCGATGGATCCCTCGCCGATGACCTCCGGCGAGAAGGTCAGCGCGCGGTTGGAGTCGGCGATGACGGCGTCACCGGGACCGCCGTTGAAGAGGACCCATTCGATCGTGTAGGTGCTCGTCACCGGGTCGCACGTCGCGGACCCGGCCAGGGCATCCGGCGCAGGGGGATCAGGGAGAACGGAGACGCTTGCATCCGCGACCGCGCTGAGGGAGTCGGTGGCGCCGACGGGGAGCACCGTGACGACCGCCGCATTGTCGATCCGGCCGAGCGCGGCATCCTGCGCGGTCACCGTGTACGGAACCTCCCTCGTGAGCGACCCCCCGGGCGGAACGATGGTGACCTCGGGCTCCTGGATCACGATGCCCAGACGGTCGTCGACGAGCTGCGTCACTTCGAGGTCGACGGCGCCGGTGTTCGTGCCGGCGTAGGTGTACGTGATGACGTCCCCGACGCCGGCGGTCTCGACGCTCGCGCTCTTGGTGAAGGTGAAGGAGGCAACGGGCCCTTCGCACTTGCCCAGCACGACGGTGCTCGTGAGAGTCTCCGTGATCCCGGACCCGAGATCGACACCGACCGTGAGCGGGCGCGTGACGCTCCCCGAGGCCGGCGCACCGACGGTTTCCGTCGCGGAAGCCACGACATTCGGCGGGACCGGGTTCGGGGTCAGGACGAGGCCCGGGATGCTGACCGAGGTCACCGTGGATGGGCCGGTGCCGTTGTTGCGGAGCTTCCACGTGACTGTGAAGGCGCCCGTCCCGGGCACGCAGACGGCGTCGCCCTCGAGGGAGGAGCAGGCCTTGTTGTTGGCGGCCTTCGTCGCCACCGTCACGCCCTCCACGATCAATTGAGTCGTGTTCGCCGCATTCGGGTCGGCGGCGGCCGGCACCAGCACGAACGACTGTCCGGGCGGGGCGGAGTGCTGGACCGTCGCGCCGGAGTTCTGATTGCGCAGCGTGACCGTCGTCATCGCACCCGTGTTGTTCGTCACGCGGAAGCGGCGGGACTCCGGGAAGTCCTGGGACGGCGTGCAGAACGACGTCAGCCCCCAGCCGGCGGCGCGTGGAGCCGCCGATGCGGCCGGGAGCGCGCCGACGATGCCGGCACCGGCGGACGCACACATCGCGATCAGGGCCGCCACGAGAGCGAGCGCCCACGCGGATGGTCGCGAGCGGCTGCCGTGACGGGGGGACTTCTCAGCGCCGTTCTGCGGCTCACCCATGAACCTCATGCGGGAAGCATAGCGGCGAGGATCGTGTCGGCGGCCGGGCGGGGGCTTCGCGGGAAGTGCGAAACCCCCGCGATGTAGAAGCTACGCGGGGGTTCCTGGGGTGATTGTAACGATCACCCTTGTGGCTCCGACCGGCATCGATCCGGTGACCTTTCGATTTTCAGTCGAACGCTCTACCAACTGAGCTACAGAGCCGCACGGAGGTGCCGAGGCATCCTCCGCGTCCTAGACGAAAGGCCCTCTGAAACCAAAGGGCCTGTCGCTCCGGAGCGACCCTGACGGGACTTGAACCCGCGACCTCCGCCGTGACAGGGCGGCACGCTAACCAACTGCGCTACAGGGCCATGCTTGTTCAATTGTGTTCGGCTGGGTGACCCCAACGGGATTCGAACCCGTGCTACCGCCGTGAAAGGGCGGCGTCCTAGGCCGCTAAACGATGGGGCCGGATGAACCCCTGGCTCATCGCCCGGCGCTCACGCTTACCGACGCTCAAGCATACGAGATCGGAATCGAAACCGCCAATCGACGCACGTCGCACGTTCGCGCGGGGGCGAGGTCGCCGCGGATAATCCGTGCGAAACCGCCCGATCCGGGGCACCATGGAACGAGACCACCTCTTGCGCCTGTGACTGACGTTGCTAGTGTGAAAAGAGTTGTCCGAATCGGGAGGACCCGCGTGGAGCAGGATCACGCCCTTGTGGATTGCGGCTGCGCGCCCACTCCGCAGGAGCGTCGCGCCCTCTGGCCCGCGATGAACCGCCGGACCGCGCTGGGTCTCGGCGTCATCGGGATCGTCGGTCTCGCCGCGGTCGGCGGTCCGCTTCTTCCCGCCGCCTTCGCCGCGGACTACCCCTCGTGGGACGACGTGCAGGCTGCCCGCGCCAACGAGGCCGCCAAGGGACAGGAGATCCAGAGGATCCAGGGTCTCATCGCGAGCCTCACCAGCGAGGTCGCCCGGACCCAGGCCGAGGCGGAGGCCCGGGCCGCGGAGTTCTACCAGGCGCAGCAGGAGTACTTCGACGCCTCGCAGCGCGCCGACCAGCTGCAGGCGCAGGCGGACGAGCAGGCGTCGAAGGCGGTGGATGCCGCGAACAAGGCCGGCCGCGTCGCCGCCCAGCTGTACCGCAACGGCGGCGACGACACGTCGCTCCAGCTCTTCTTCGCCGGTTCGGCCGCCAGCGCCGACGACCTGCTCGCGCGGCTCGGCACGATGGACCAGCTCATCGGCCGCAACCAGGCGGTCTATGCCGACGCCATCACGGCGCGCGACGCGGCGCAGAGCCTGAGCGATCAGGCCGTCGTCGCCCGCGACGAGCGCGACCGCCTCCAGCAGGTCGCCGAGCAGAAGATGAACGAGGCCCAGGCGGCCGCCGATGCGGCGGCGGCGGCCCTCGAGGCCCAGCAGACGCACCTCGTCGAGCTGCAGGCGCAGCTGGCAGCGCTCCAGGACACGACCGCGAAGACCCTCGCCGACTACCAGGCGGGCGTCGAGGCCGAGCGCAGGGCCCGCGAGGAGGCCGAGCGCAAGGCGCGGGAGGAGGCCGAGCGCCTCGCGCGGCTGGCCGCTCAGAGCGGCGGCGGCGGCGGAGGAGGCGGCGGCGGTGGGGGCGGCAACGGCGGAGCCGTCACGGCGTCCGGCTGGTCGCGCCCGTCGTCGGGGTGGCGCACGTCCGGGTACGGGCCGCGGTCGCAGCAGTGCGGCAACGGCTACTGCTCGACGAGCTGGCACTATGGCGTCGACCTCGCCTCCGGCTGCGGCTCGGCCATCTACGCCGCCAACAGCGGCACCGTCCGGTACGCGGGCCCCAACGGCGGCTACGGCAACTACGTCAAGATCGACCACGGCGGCGGCATCGGAACGGGCTACGGCCACATCCAGAACGGCGGCATCCTCGTCCGCAGCGGGCAGTGGGTGAACTCGGGTCAGCTCATCGCCCTCGAGGGAAACACCGGTAACTCCTTCGGCTGCCACGTGCACTTCGAGGTGTACATCAACGGCAGCCCGACAAACCCCGCGCCCTTCATGGCGGACCGCGGCGTCTACATCTGAATCGGTTGGGCGCGCTCCCTCCGCCTCACGGGACGCGGGAGGGGACGGATGCCGCAGCATCCGCCCCCTCGCACGAAACCCGATCAGAGGGTGTTCGGCGCTTCGCCCTCACCCTGGGTAGCGGTCTGACCCTCGTGCTCGGTGAAGCGCTCGAAAGCCTCGGCGACGAGGCGCTCGGCCTCCGCCGCGTCCGCCCACTGGTCGACCTTGACCCACTTGCCGGGCTCGAGGTCCTTGTAGTGCTCGAAGAAGTGGGTGATCTCCTTCTGCGTGTACTCGGGGATGTCGCCCACGTCCTGGATGTGCGCCCAGCGCGGGTCCTTCGCGAGCACCGCGACGACCTTGTCGTCACCGCCGGCCTCGTCGCTCATCTTCAGCACGCCGACCGGGCGGACCTTCGCCAGGATGCCGGGGGCGAGATCGTGGTCGAGCAGCACGAGCACGTCGAGCGGGTCGCCGTCCTCACCGAGGGTGTTCTCGAAGAAGCCGTAGTTGGTCGGGTAGCCCATCGGCGTGTACAGGATGCGGTCGAGGAAGACGCGGCCCGTGCCGTGGTCGACCTCGTACTTGATCTTGCTGTTGCGCGGGATCTCGATGACGGCGTCGTACGCGCCCATGGGGGACTCCTTCAGAAGACGGTGGGGATGCCGCGACCAGCCTAGTAGGGGCCCTCCGCGCGTTTCGTCTCGCTTCGCTCGCTCAACGACCGGGCCTGTGCTCCCGGTCGTTGAGCGAGGGAGCGCAGCGACCGAGACGAAACGCGCCTGATCCGCGGACTAGCGTGGTGCCGTGCCGCATCGCCCGAGCCTCGCCCCCGCCGTCGCGGAGATCCGCCGTGCGGTGCGGGCGGCGCTCAGCGGCATCCCCGCCGGTTCGTCCGTCCTGGTCGCGCTGTCGGGTGGCGCCGACTCCCTGGCTCTCGCCGCCGCGACCGCGTTCGAGGCCCGCAACGCCGGGCTCGAAGCGGTGACCGTCACCGTCGACCACGGGCTTCAGGACGGGTCGACGGATGCCGCGGCCACCGCCGCCGCCCAGTCGCGGTCGCTCGGGCTCGAAGCGCGCGTGGTGCGGGTCGAGGTCGGCCGCGAGGGCGGACGCGAAGCCGCCGCCCGCGCT
Source organism: Microbacterium sp. BK668 (assembly GCF_004362195.1). Lineage (NCBI taxonomy): Bacteria > Bacillati > Actinomycetota > Actinomycetes > Micrococcales > Microbacteriaceae > Microbacterium > Microbacterium sp. BK668. The sequence goes on along the minus strand of NZ_SNWG01000001.1, from coordinate 300,227 downwards.
GCGCGCTACGCAGCGCTGCGGGACGCGGCATCCACGCTCCGGGCGGCCGCCGTCCTCACCGGGCACACCCTCGACGACCAGGCCGAGACGGTGCTGCTCGGACTGTCCCGCGGATCGGGCGCCGCGAGCCTGCAGGGCATGGCCGCGGTCTCGGAGCTCGCGCACGGCATCGCGCTGCTGCGGCCTCTGCTGGGCGTCCGGCGGGCGACGACGCGCGCCGCCTGCGCCGCCGAGGGCCTCGAGCCGTGGGACGACCCGCATAACAGCGACCCGTCCTACGCCCGGGTCCGGGTGCGGCAGCGCGTGCTGCCCGTGCTCGAGGCCGAGCTCGGGCCGGGCATGGCCGAGGCGCTCGCCCGCACGGCCGAGCAGCTCCGCGAGGACTCCGAGGCGTTCGACGAGATGATCGACGAGACGATCGAAGACCTGGTCGAGCACGCCGAGGCAGGGATCTCGGTGTCGGTGCCGGCGCTCGCCGCGAACCCGCCGGCGCTGCGCAACCGCATCATCCGGCACGTGGTCCACGCCGAGTTCGGCGAGAGCCTCACGCGCATGCAGACCCTCGAGGTCGCCCGCCTGGTCACGGCGTGGTCGGGCCAGGGGCCGATCGACCTGCCGGGATGCCGGGCCCGCCGCGTCGGCGCGCGGCTGGAGTTCGCCGCCCGGTGACCCCGAACCGCCCGCTCCCGAGACTTTCACCGCGCGAGGCTGTCACTTGGCGCATGCCGTCGCTTCGGCCGCCGTCTCACGACGGGGTGCGCCGAGCGAGCGAGGGGATGCCGCGGGGTGCCCGCGAGGGCGGGACAATAGACTCGGACGCATGCGCGCGGCGGACATCCAGACCGACATCACCGACGTCCTCGTGACGGAGGAGCAGATCCAGGAGAAGCTCCTCGAGATCGCGGCTCAGGTCGCCGACGACTACGCCGGCAAGGAGCTCATCCTCGTCGGCGTCCTGAAGGGCGCCGTCATGGTGATGGCCGACTTCTCGCGCGCGCTCCCCTTCGCCGTGCCGATGGACTGGATGGCCGTCTCCTCGTACGGAGCGGGCACGAAGTCCAGCGGTGTCGTGCAGATCCGCAAAGACCTCGACACCGACATCCACGACAAGCACGTGCTCATCGTCGAGGACATCATCGACTCGGGCCTGACCCTCAGCTGGCTGCTCGAGAACTTCGCCTCCCGGGGCGCGGCTTCGGTCGAGGTGTTCGCGCTGCTGCGCAAGCCCGAGGCCGCTAAGGTCCATGTGCCCTGCCGCTACATCGGTTTCGAGATCCCGAACGAGTTCGTGATCGGGTACGGGCTCGACTACGCCGAGAGATACCGCAACCTGCGCGACGTCGCCGTGCTCGCCCCCCACGTCTACGAATAACCGGGCGTTCGCCTCGTCCTGATACGGCCCCTACGGCTCGCCGCGCCCGCTCGACGACCCGGAGTCGCGCTGTACGCCGTGGGCGAATGCACAGCGGAGGCATAGTCGGCCCGCGATACCCTGAATCCACCGTCGCCGCAATGCCCTCTGCGTGTCGGCGGCTGGCTGACGAAGGGAACGGGCGTCGCCCGCACCATGGACCTCAAGAAGATCACCCGCAATCCGCTCTTCTACGTCTTGATGATCGGGTTCCTCCTCATCGTGGGGTTCTCGCTCATCTCGAGCCTGGGCGGAGCGAAGCAGATCTCGACGCAGGAGGGGCTCAAGCTCCTCGGCGGCACGACGGTGACCGAGGTCACGAACACCGACGGCGACCAGCGCGTCGACATGACGCTGGCCGAGCCGTACGAGGGCGCGACGGACGTGCAGTTCTACTACGTCACGGCGCGTGCCGAAGAGGTCGTGCAGGCGATCGACGCCGCCGACCCCAAGGACGGCTTCAACGACGCCGTCCCGCGTGCGACCTGGTTCGACGGGTTCATCTCGCTCTTCCTCCCGATCCTGCTGCTCGGTCTGCTCTTCTGGTTCCTCCTTTCCTCGGCGCAGGGCGGCGGCAGCAAGGTGATGCAGTTCGGGAAGTCGCGCGCGAAGCTCGTGACCAAGGAGACGCCGACGGTCACCTTCGGCGACGTCGCCGGCTCCGACGAGGCGATCGAGGAGCTGCAGGAGATCAAGGACTTCCTGAAGGACCCCGCCAAGTTCCAGGCCGTCGGCGCGCGCATCCCCAAGGGCGTGCTGCTGTACGGCCCTCCCGGAACGGGAAAGACCCTGCTCGCGCGCGCCGTCGCGGGTGAGGCGGGCGTCCCGTTCTACTCGATCTCGGGCTCGGACTTCGTCGAGATGTTCGTCGGCGTCGGCGCCTCGCGCGTGCGCGACCTGTTCAACCAGGCCAAGGAGAGCGCGCCGGCCATCATCTTCATCGACGAGATCGACGCGGTCGGCCGGCACCGCGGCGCCGGGCTCGGCGGCGGGCACGACGAGCGCGAGCAGACGCTGAACCAGATGCTCGTCGAGATGGACGGCTTCGACCCCAAGGCGAACGTCATCGTCATCGCGGCGACCAACCGCCCCGACATCCTCGATCCGGCGCTGCTGCGTCCCGGCCGCTTCGACCGGCAGATCGGCGTCGACGCACCCGACCTCAAGGGCCGCCAGAAGATCCTCGAGGTGCACGGGCGCGGCAAGCCGCTGGCCGACGGAGTGGATCTCGAAGTCGTCGCCCGCAAGACGCCCGGGTTCACCGGCGCCGACCTCGCCAACGTGCTCAACGAGGCGGCGCTGCTCACCGCCCGCTCGAACGCGCAGCTCATCGACAACCGCGCTCTCGACGAGGCGATCGACCGCGTCCTCGCCGGTCCCCAGCGCCGCACCCGCGTCATGAAGGACAAGGAGAAGCTCATCACGGCCTACCACGAGGGCGGACACGCGCTCGCGGCGGCGGCGATGAACCACACCGACCCGGTCACGAAGGTCACGATCCTGCCCCGCGGCCGTGCCCTCGGCTACACGATGGTGCTTCCCCTCGACGACAAGTACTCCGTCACGCGCAATGAGCTGCAGGACCAGCTCACCTACGCGATGGGCGGACGCGTCGCGGAGGAGATCGTCTTCCACGACCCGACGACGGGCGCATCGAACGACATCGAGAAGGCCACCGGCATCGCCCGCAAGATGGTCACCGAGTACGGCATGACGACCGACGTCGGTCCGGTCAAGCTCGGACAGGCCTCCGGCGAGATGTTCCTCGGCCGCGACATGGGCCACGGCCGCGACTTCTCGGAGCGCGTCGCGGAGCGGGTCGACCAGCAGGTGCGCGTGCTCATCGAGCAGGCGCACAACGAGGCCTACCAGGTCATCAACGACAACCGCGAGGTGCTCGACCGGCTCGCGCTGGCGCTGCTCGAGAAGGAGACCCTGGATCACCTCGAGCTCGCCGAGATCTTCAAGGACGTCAAGAAGCTGCCGCCCCGCCCCCAGTGGCTCTCGAGCAGCGATCGTCCGGTGTCGGCGCTGCCGCCCGTCGACGTGCCCCGTCGCCCCGAGCCGGTCGGTGTCGCTGCCTCGGTCGAGCAGCAGCCCGACGCCGAGAAGGCCCCGCGCCGCCGCCCGAGCGGACAGGCGCGCCCCGCGACCGCATAGGCTCGGCCCATGGCCGTCGATCGGGAGCGCGTTGCCGCGCTCGTGCGCGAGATCCTCGAGGCGATCGGGGAGGACCCCGACCGCCCGGGGCTGAAGGCGACTCCGCAGCGGGTCGCCGACGCCTACGCGGAGTTCTTCGCGGGGGTGGGGGAGGATGCCTCGGCTCCACTGCAGCACACCATCTCGATCTCGCACGGGCCGGCGCCCGAAACCTCCGCCTCGGGGGCGGTGATGCTCCGCGACATCCACTTCCGTTCGGTCTGCGAGCACCACCTGCTGCTCTTCCGCGGCAAGGCGCACATCGCCTACCTCCCGGGCGACCAGGTCGTGGGCCTCGGAGCCCTCCCGAAGGTCGTCGATGTGCTCGCGGCGCGCCCGCAGGTCCAGGAGCGACTGGGTGAGCAGATCGCCGACGCGATCTCGGACGCCCTCGACACGCGGGGCGTGCTCGTGGTGCTCGAGGCGACCCACGGCTGCGTCACGATGCGCGGCGAGCGGCAGCGCGAGGCATCCACCGTCACGATCGCGGCGCGGGGAGAGCTCGCCGAGCCCGCCGCCCGGGCCGAGCTCATCGCCCTCATCGGCGCCGGCAGGGATTGAGGCCGCGCACGCGATGACCTGCCTCGTCATGGGGATCGTGAACGTCACGCCCGACTCGTTCAGCGACGGCGGACGTTTCCTCGCCGCGGATGCCGCGATCGCGCACGGGCTGCTGCTGCGCGCGCAGGGGGCTTCGATCCTGGATGTCGGAGGAGAGTCGACGCGGCCGGGCGCCGAGCGCGTCGACCCCGCCGTCGAGCAGGAGCGGGTCCTCCCCGTCGTGTCGGCCCTCGCCGGGTCGGGTGCGACGGTCAGCATCGACACGATGAACTCCTCGACGGCGATCGCCGCTGTGGAAGCGGGCGCGCGGCTCGTCAACGACGTGTCCGGCGGCCTGTCCGACCCCGACATGCTCGCCGCGGTCGCGGGCACCGATGCCGACATCGTGCTGCAGCACTGGCGCGGGTCGTCGGCCGACATGTACGCGCGCGCGGTCTACGACGAGGTCGTCACCGACGTCGTGCTCGAGCTGTCGTCGCGCGTCGACGCCGCCATGGCTGCGGGCATCCCGCCGTCGCGCGTCATCGTCGATCCCGGTATCGGCTTCGGGAAGAAGGGCGCGCAGAACTGGGCGGTGCTCCACGGCCTCGCCCGCGTGGTGGGGATGGGTCCGCGAGTGCTCGTCGGCACGAGCCGCAAGCGTTTCCTCGCCGAGACGCTCGAACCGGCGGGGGACGAGGCATCCGTCGCCCGTCGCGACCTCGCGACCGCGGTCACGAGCGTCCTCGCCGCGCACGCGGGCGTGTGGGGCGTGCGCGTGCACGACGTCGCCGCGACCGTGGATGCGCTCAAGGTCGCCGAGGCCTGGGAGAGTGGATCGCGATGGACTTCTTAGACGAGATCACGATCACCGGCATCCGCGCATTCGGCCATCACGGCGTATACGAGGACGAGAAGCGCGATGGTCAGGAGTTCGTCGTCGACGTCGCGCTGCACCTCCCGCTGCGCGCGGCTGCGGCGACCGACGACGTGGCCGACACCGTCCACTACGGCGAACTCGCCGAGCAGATCGCGGGCATCGTCTCGGGCGAGCCCGTCGACCTCCTCGAGACGCTCGCGAGCCGCATCGCCGACGCGGTCCTCGCGAATGACCTCGTGCAGGTCGTGAAGGTCACGGTGCACAAGCCCTCGGCCCCCATCGCGGTGCCCTTCGGCGACGTCGCGGTGACGCTCCATCGGGGGCGGATCGCATCATGAACCGCCGGCTGGCTCAGGGTTTCCACGGCGACGCGGCGTCGGTCGACCGCGAGCCGGTGCGCGCCGTCGTGGCGCTCGGCGCGAATCTCGGCGACCGGGCGGCGACACTGCGCGAGGCCGTCGCGGCACTAGAGGCGCTGCCCCTCACCGATTCCGTGCGAACCGCTGACGTCGTCGAATCGGTCGCCCTCAAGATCGACGGGCCGGATGCCTCGGCCCCGACGTACTTCAACACCGTCGCCATCGTCGAGACCCGCCTCGCCCCGTCGGTGCTGCTGTCGTACCTGCACGCGATCGAGGCGCAGCACGGACGCGAGCGCCGGGAGCGCTGGGGCGACCGCACGCTCGACCTCGACCTGATCGCCTACGGCGATGTCGTCAGCGACGAGCCGAACCTCCGGCTGCCCCATCCCCGTGCCGCCGAGCGCGATTTCGTGCTCGCCCCCTGGCTCACGCTCGATCCGGACGCCGAGCTGCCCGGACGAGGCCGCGTCGCCGACCTCCTGGCGCGCATCCGGGGGGCTTCGTGAAGCGCACCGGACCCGGCGTCCTCGTCGTAGCCGTCGCCATAGGCCTCGCCGCGGGATTCCTCGTCGACCAGCTGCTGACGGCTGCGGGCAGGCCGACGTTCATCCCGAGCGTGACGCTGCCGATCCTGCTCGTGCTGCTCGGCGTGTTCGTCGTCCTCCTGGCCGTGCCGATCCGTCGCGCGACCCGAGGCACGGCCGGCACGCCGGTGAATCCGTTCCGCGCGCTGCGCATCGCGATGCTCGCAAAAGCCTCGAGCATCGTCGGAGCGGTGTTCGCGGGCTTCGGCGGCGGGCTCACGATCTTCCTCCTGACCCGCCCCGTCACGCCCTCGGTAGGCTCCTGGGGAGCGGTGCTCGCGACGATCGCCAGCGGAGCGCTGCTCGTCGCCGCGGGCCTGATCGCCGAACACCTGTGCACCATCCGGAAGGACGACGATGACGAACACCCCGGCGACCCCGGTCCCGGATTCGACGCCCAGCCGCACTGACGCCGTCCCGCACGCGGCGCCGTCCTCACCGCTCGAGCCGTCAGCGGGCCCGGCGGCCGCCCTCGACCACGGCACCTACACGCATCTGGCCGAGCCGAGATCGCCCCACCGCCTCGAGCTCGCGCAGGGCGTCTGGCACCAGATCTCGCGCAAGTATCTGTGGGTCCAGCTCATCTCGTCGGGGACGGTGCTCGTGCTCGTGGTCGTCGCGGTCGCCGTGATCACCCTCGTGCTGGGCCAGCCGTGGGCGCTCATCCCCGGAACGATCGTCGCCGTCATCATGGTCTGGACGATGGTGATCCTGCCGCGGCAGCTGAAGGCGATCGGATACCAGCTGCGCGAGGACGACCTCGTCTTCCGCCGCGGCATCCTGTGGCAGCGCATGGTGGCGGTCCCGTACGGCCGCATGCAGCTCGTCGACATCACCCACGGACCCCTCGACCGGGGCTTCGGCATCGCGCAGCTCAAGTTCGTGACCGCCGCCGCGACGACGGGCGTGACGATCCCGGGGCTCGAGCAGGCGACGGCCGAGACGCTGCGCGACCACCTGGTGGCCGTCGCCGAGAGCCGCCGGACCGGACTATGACCGACGACCCCCGGCCGGGCGGCGCGCCGCCGGATCCTCAGGCGACGGCGATGGATGCCGCGTCCCCCGCGCCCCCGCAGACCCTCGTGCGCTCCCCGCTCAGCGACGGCGACTGGCACCGCCTGCACCCCCTGACCCCGCTCCTGCGGGGCGGGCTGTTCCTCGTCGTCGTCATCGGCATCGTGATCGCGAATCTGCGCGACCGGCTGGTGTACCTCTTCCTCCCGATGTTCGCTCCCGACCTCCCGGCCGAGGAGCTCGAGGAATGGGAGGGAGCCGGGGACCCGATCGACTTCATCGTCGCGAACAACCTGTACCTCGCCGCCGGCGTCGCCGTGCTCCTGGTGCTCATCGCGCTCACGGTGATCTTCTACCTCTCCTGGCGCTTCCACACCTTCCGGATCACGGGCGACGACGTCGAAGTGCGCAGTGGCATCCTTTTCCGCACGCAGCGCCGGGCTCCGCTCGACCGCGTCCAGGGGGTCAACCTGACGCGCCCGATGCTCGCCCGCCTGCTCGGCATGGCCAAGCTCGAGGTGGTCGGCGCGGGAACCGACGCGAACGTCAAGCTCGAGTACCTCTCCACGGCCAATGCCGAGGCCGTCAGGGCGGACATCCTCCGGCTCGCATCGGGTCGTCGCCTCGGCGAGGGCGGGGCGCGAGCATCCGACGGGGCCGCCCGTTCCCGCGTCGGCGCGCTCGGCCAGTCGGTCTCGCGCGGCATCACCGGCCTCATCGAAGGCGACGAGGCGCCCGCGCCCGTTCCGGACTCCGTCGTCAGCATCCCGGTTCCCCGGCTCATCGTCTCCCACGTCATCAGTCCGTCGACGGTCTTCCTCCTCGTCGGCATCGCCGCGATCGCGACGGGCTCCGCCCTCGGGTCGCCGTGGGTGCTCTTCGCGATGGTGCCGACGATCATCGGCTTCGTGGCGTACTGGATCCGCTCGATCGTCCGGTCGCTCCGCTACTCGATCGCGCCGACGCCCGACGGTGTGCGAATCACCTTCGGCCTGCTCACCACGATCACCGAGATCGTCCCGCCGGGTCGCGTCCACGCTGTGGAGGTCACGCAGTCGATCCTGTGGCGCGCGTTCGGGTGGTGGACGATCCGCATCAACCGCCTCACCGGCCGGAGCCTCAGCGACAGCTCGACCGACCAGTTCACGACGGTGCTCCCCGTCGGCACGACAGCCGACGTCGAGCGCGTGCTGAGGCTTCTGCTTCCGGATGTGCCGCCCGACGAGTGGCCCGTCATCGTCCGCGAGGGGATGCTCGGCCCCGAGCAGGACGACACCTTCGTCACCACGCCCCGCCGCGCCTGGTTCCTGCGGCCGCTGTCGTGGCGCCGCAACGGCTTCCGGCTGACCGCAGACGCCCTGCTCCTCCGCCGTGGGGTCATCTGGCGCAAGCTCGCGGTCATCCCCCTCGCCCGCATGCAGAGCCTCGCACTGCACCAGGGGCCGGTCGACCGGCTGGCCCGCGTCGCGAGCGCCCGTGCGCACACCGTCATGGGGCCGGTGTACTCCGCGGTGAACGCGATCGATCGCGACGCCGCGCTGGAGCTGTTCACGGATGCCGCGGCCGGCGCCGTGCGCGCGGCATCCGTCGACCGTTCCCACCGGTGGGCGCAGGAGAGCGCGTGAGCAGGGCGGGGCGGCTGGGCGTCGGGATCATCGGCGCAGGAAAGGTGGGGCCCGTCATCGGCGCCGCCCTCGCGGGGGCCGGTCATGCCCTCACCGGCATCACCGCAGGCGTCGACGAGGAGCGGGTGCAGGCGATCCTCCCCGGGATCCCCGTGCTCGACGCGCTCGAGGTCGTGCGCCGCAGCGAGCTCGTGGTCGTCGCCGTGCCGCGGGACGAGCTGCCGGGGCTGGTCACCGGTCTCGCCGAGGTCGGCGCCTGGCAGCCGGGGCAGCTCGTGCTCCACACGGACGCCTCCTTCGGGACCGGCGTGCTGGCTCCCGCCGCCGCGTCCGGAGCGATCCCGCTCGCCGTGCACCCCGCGATCGCCTTCACCGGAACGTCGATGGACCTGCGGCAGCTCTCGAACGCCTACGCGGCCGTGACGGCTCCGGCCGCGGTGCTGCCCATCGCGCAGGCCCTCGCGGTCGAGCTCGGGTGCGAGCCGGTCGTCATCGCCGAGTCCGACCGGCTCGCCTACGCGGAGGCGATCGCCATCTCGACGGAGTTCTCCCGCTCGATCGTCGCGCAGGCGGCCGAGCTGCTGCGCGGGGCGGGTGTGCCGCATCCCGGCTCGTACCTGTCGGCTCTCGTGCACTCGACCGTGGATCATGCGCTCTCGCAGGCGGGTTCGGCGGGTGCCGGCCCGCCCGCGGAGGCACTGGAGGGCTGACGAGCCCGAACAGGGTCGACGCGTGGAACGTCCACGGCCGCGCCGCGGAGGCACCGACCGAGGGGCCCACAGGACGCCGCCGATAGACTGGACGGCGACTTCCGAGGAGCCCCCTGCGATGACCGATACGACCGCGCCCGCGGAGACCGCCGACGACGCGATGCCCGAGGATGACGTCTTCGAGCAGAAGGCGGTCCGCCTCGCCAAGCGCGAGCGGCTCCTCGCCGAGCGGACGGATGCCTCGGGCGGGCCCTATCCCGTCGCGCTTCCGATCACCGACACGATCCCGGCGCTGCGCGAGCGCTACGGCGAGCTGGAGGCGGGCGCCGAGACCGGTGTGACGGCCGCCGTCGCCGGTCGCATCGTCTTCAGCCGCAACACCGGCAAGCTCTGCTTCGCGACGCTGCAGGCGGGCGACGGCAGTCGCATCCAGGCGATGGTGTCGCTGGCGGCCGTCGGTGAGGAATCGCTCCAGGAGTGGAAGGAGCTCGTCGACCTCGGCGACCACGTGTACGTGAGCGGCGAGGTGATCTCGAGCCGTCGCGGCGAGCTGTCGATCATGGTGTCGGACTGGGCGATCGCGTCGAAGGCCATCCTCCCGCTCCCGAACATGTACTCCGAGCTCAGCGAGGAGAGCCGCGTCCGCAGCCGCTTCCTCGATCTCATCGTCCGCGACCGCGCCCGTGAGACCGTGATCGCCCGCGCGAAGACCAACGCGAGCCTTCGCGAGACATTCGCGGCGCACGGATTCCTCGAGGTCGAGACGCCCATGCTGCAGGTGCAGCACGGCGGGGCGAGCGCGCGTCCGTTCATCACGAAGTCCAACGCCTTCGACACCGACCTCTATCTGCGCATCGCGCCGGAGCTCTTCCTCAAGCGCGCCGTCGTCGGCGGCCTGGAGCGCGTGTTCGAGATCAACCGCAACTTCCGCAATGAGGGTGCCGACTCGACGCACAGCCCGGAGTTCGCGATGCTCGAGGCCTACCAGGCCTACTCCGACTACGACGGCATCGCCGACCTGACTCAGGAGCTCATCCAGAACGCCGCCGTCGCCGTCGCCGGCTCCACCACCGTGACGTGGGCGGACGGGACCGTCTACGACCTCGGCGGACAGTGGGACCGGATCTCGATGTACGCGTCGCTGTCCGAGGCCTCCGGTCGGCACGTCAACCCCGAGACGCCGCTCGACGACCTGCTCGCCTTCGCCGAGGCCCAGGACGTCGAGCCTCCGCCTCACGCGACGCACGGCAAGCTCGTCGAGGAGCTGTGGGAGCACTTCGTCAAGCCGGGGCTCACTCGGCCGACGTTTGTCATGGACTTCCCCGTCGACACGAGCCCGCTCGTCCGCGAGCACAGAACGACCCAGGGAGTCGTGGAGAAGTGGGACCTGTACGTCCGCGGATTCGAACTCGCGACGGGCTACTCGGAGCTGATCGATCCCGTCATCCAGCGCGAGCGCTTCGAGGAGCAGGCGCGGCTCGCGGCACGGGGCGATCTCGAGGCCATGCGCATCGACCACGAGTTCCTCCGTGCGATGGAGCACGGGATGCCGCCCATGGGCGGCATGGGGATGGGGATCGACCGGCTGCTCATGGCGCTCACCGGCCTCGGCATCCGCGAGACCATCCTCTTCCCGCTGGTCAAGTAGCGGCATCCCTCCGCCGCCCTCACCGAGGCCGGAACGCCCAGTCCGGCAGGTGGCCGGCGTGCACGAACGATCGGACGATCTCGGCCAGTCCGTGCTCCGGCTCGATTTCGCAGGCCTGCACCGCGTACCGCTCGGCATGCGTGGAGCGCCCGAGCGCCCACGACAGCCACCCGCACGTGGCGAGCGGCCCCGCGCGCAGCGGCTCGGGCGCCGCCGCTGCGGCTCGGCGCGCGAGCGCGAGCGCACGCTCGAGGCGCTCCGGATCGGGACGCTCGCCCTCACCCCACATGTGCATCGCGAGGTGCGCCGGGTACTCCTCCCCGGCCTCCCAGCGCAGCTGCGCAGCGAAGGCCTCGTCGCCCGCGTCCAGGCCGCCGCACCATTCCACGAGGGCGATGTCGCGCAGCGCCGGGCGCGCGAGGCACCACACGACGACCGCGATGTCGTACGGCGCCAGGTCGGCCGTGTCCCACGCCAGCATGCCCTCGAAGAGCGTCGGCAGGTCGTCGAGGGAGCAGACCGCCGAGAGGGCGAGGGGATCGACCCGGGGGCCGTCCTCGAGGGCCGCGGCCCCGGCATCCGTCCCGCAGAGGAGATCGACCGCGTCAGCCAGTCCGCGGAGCGCCCCGTCGACAGCCTCGGCCTCTCGGGGATCGGATGCCTCGAGCTCCGCGCCGGTGCTCTGGTCGCCGTCGGCGACCGCGAGGTGAGCGGCTCCGGGTGGCTCGTCGCCGAGCTCCTCGATCGGCCGGCCGCCCGCGGGGAGGTCGCGGTCGAGGTACGAGCCCCATGCCTCGGCGCCCACGTAGAGCGCGTCGACGAGCCTCAGGCCGCACTCGTCGGCGCGGTACCCGAGCGCCGTCGCGAGCGCCGCGCGCGGCATCCGCTCGCCGAAGGCCTCATCGGCGTACACGACCGCGGTGAGCGCTTCGGCGTCGGGAAGGCGGCAGACCATGCCGATGACCGTCGCCGCGACGGCGTCGAGGTCCGCCTCGTCGTCGGGGAGGTCGAGGCGCATCGCGCCGAGGCTGCGTGATCCGGCGAACGGGATCACGACGAGGCTCCGCGTCGGGCGGAACCCGAGCATGCGCGGAACGAGCGAGAGGAATTGCGCCGCGCTTGCGGCCTTCACGATGGTGGTCATGCCTCGAGCGTCGCTGCGCGATGCGGCCCTGAACCGGCGGCGACGTGGGCTGGGGGGAACCGGGAGCGATCCCCGGGCTGGTGAGGAGAGGGCGTGCGCCCCCCCGACGGCCGCCCCGCCGGCGCCTGGATCCCCCGGGTATCCTTGTCCCGTGGAGAACTACTGGGTCGCCGTCTTCTGGTCGCTCATCCCGACCGTCGTGGTGAGCGCCCTCTTCTTCTTCATTATCCGCGGGATCCTGCGCGCCGACCGGACCGAGCGCCGGGCGTACGCGCGCATCGAGGCCGAGCAGCGCGCCAAGCGCGGTCTTCCCCCCGTCGACCCCTCCGGCGACGCAACCCGCTGACCTCCAGCCCGGGCACTACGCTGGGCACACCGCCGCCGCACGGCGGTCGGGGAGGGGGCTTCGGGGTGATCACCGTCACGTTCGACGCGTCGTGGTGGCTCATCCTCGTGTTCCTGTTCGACCTCACAGTGCGCGTGCTCGCGATCATCTTCGTGCCGCGCAACCGGCGCCCCACGTCGGCGACGGCCTGGCTCCTGGCGATCTACTTTATCCCGCTCATCGGCGTGCTGCTGTTCCTCCTCATCGGCAATCCCCGCCTGCCCCGCAAGCGCCGTCGCAAGCAGGAGCGCATCAACGAGTACATCCACGACACCAGTGCGCACCTCGACTTCGGCACCTACCGGCCGAACGCCCCCGAGTGGTTCACATCCCTGGTGACGCTCAACCGCAACCTCGGCGCCATGCCGCTCGCGGGCGACAACGGGGCGCACCTCACGTCGGACTACCAGGTCAGCCTCGACAACATGGCCGACGCCATCCGCGAGGCCGAGCGCTACGTGCACGTGGAGTTCTACATCCTGCAGGCGGATGCCTCGACCGACAACTTCTTCCGGGCGCTCGAAGAGGTCGCGGCGCGGGGAGTGACGGTGCGGGTGCTGCTGGACCACTGGGCCAATCGCGGCAAGCCGTTCTACAAGAAGACCCTCCGCCGTCTCGACGCGATGGGCGCCCAATGGCACCTGATGCTCCCGGTGCAGCCGTTCAAGGGGAAGTATCAGCGGCCCGATCTGCGCAACCACCGCAAGCTCCTCGTCGTGGACGGCCGCACGGCCTTCATGGGATCGCAGAACGTGACCGACTCGACCTACAACCTGCGCGCCAACATCCGCAGGGGGCTGCACTGGGTCGACCTCATGGTGCGCGTCGAGGGTCCGGTCGTGGCATCCATCAATGCCGTCTTCCTATCGGACTGGTACAGCGAGACCGACGAGGTGCTCACCGACGAGATCGACCTGTTCGACGTGACCACCGGGCCGGGCGACCTCGACTGCCAGATCATCCCCTCCGGGCCGGGCTTCGAGTTCGAGAACAACCTGCGCCTGTTCCTCGGGCTCATGTACTACGCGCAGCGCAGGGTGATCGTCGTGAGCCCGTACTTCGTGCCCGACGAGGCGCTCCTCAACGCCATCACCACCGCGTGCCACCGCGGGCTCCAGGTCGAGCTGTTCGTGTCGGAGGAGGGCGATCAGGCCGTCGTCTACCACGCGCAGCGCAGCTACTACGAGGTGCTGCTTCGTGCGGGCGTCAAGATCTGGATGTACCGGAAGCCGTTCATCCTGCACTCGAAGTCGATGACGATCGATGACGAGGTCGCCATCATCGGCTCGAGCAACATGGACATGCGCTCATTCGGTCTCAACATGGAGATCTCGATGCTCGTCCGCGGCGAGGAGTTCATCCGCGAGATGCGGCAGGTCGAGCAGCACTACCGCGACCTCAGTCGCGAACTCACCCTCGAAGAGTGGGAGAAGCAGCCGCTGAGGTCGACCGTGCTCGACAATCTTGCCAGGCTCACTTCCGCACTCCAGTGATGGATCGGCGGATTCGTGATCAGCACGTTACCGGTCTCTCCGTGTTCCGTCAGGGTCGCAGGGCCATGATTGACCTGCCGAGCGAGGGTGTTCCTGCCACGCGAAGCACCCCTCGTCGAAAGGCATGCTGATGACACCTCGTTCCGTTCTCGCCGGCGCCGGGGCAGTCGCCCTCGCCGCCCTCCTGCTCACCGGATGCGCCTCGACCTCCGGGGGGGCCGCGACGCCGTCGCCGACGGGCTCCTCGACGCAGGCGATCGAGCCCGACCCCGATCTGGGCGCGGCATGGCTCGACAACGGTCGCATGATCGGGCTCGTCACGCTGGGGAGCTCCACCTGCGTGCCCGTCGCGGAAGAGCCGCAGCTCGACGACGACGGCGTGCTCCAGGTGACCTTCGTGGCGCCCGAGGCGACTCAGCCGTGCACGAGCGATCTCGTTCCCCGGGTCACCCTCGTGGGCGTGCCCGAGGAGGTCGACCCCGAGCTCGACCTCACGATCGAGGTGACGGGCGAGGACTACTTCGGCCAGGTCGACCTCGCCGGGGTGCCGGGGCTCGCGCCGGGCGGGGAGACCGACTACCTTCCGAGCGCCGGCTGGGCTTCGGTGGCCGGCCAGTTCGTCATCCTCACGTGGGGCTCGTCGGGCTGCCCGCCCGTGATCGAGAGCGTCGAGGCGACGGGCGAGACCGAGGTGACCGTGACCTACCAGACCCCGCCTGCGGATCAGGCCTGCACCATGGACATGGCGCCCCGCGCGGCGGTCGCGGCGGTCAACGACATGGCCGTGTCGTCCGACATCGAGGCGATCCTCACGGGCGCTGAGTTCGACAACGTCCGGGTCCCGATCTACGGCACCAACAGCTGACGCGGAATCGTCTGGATTTCAGGATGCCTCGCGTCGAGGCATCCTGAATCTGCCTCGTCCGCTCGTGCCGGACAGCGGAGATGTGCAGGATCACGGATGATGCGGGCTCGCCGGCTCCGTCATTCTGCACATCTCCGGCTTCCTGCGCGCGCTGTTTCGCCGAATGACAAGCGGCCGGGCCGCGCTATGCCCACGGCGAACAGCGGCATGCGGCATCCGCTCGCTCGTTACCCTCGTTTACAAGACGCCCGGAGTGCATCCGCGCGCAGTGCGTCCCGGAGGAAAAGCGATGTTCGAGAGATTCACCGACCGTGCCCGTCGTGTGGTCGTCCTCGCCCAAGAAGAGGCGAAGATGCTGAACCACAACTACATCGGCACCGAGCACATCCTGCTCGGCCTCATCCATGAGGGCGAGGGCGTCGCCGCGAAGGCGCTCGAGTCGCTCGGCATCTCGCTCGACGCGGTGCGCGAGCAGGTGCAGGACATCATCGGCCAGGGCCAGCAGCAGCCGACGGGACACATCCCCTTCACGCCGCGCGCCAAGAAGGTGCTCGAGCTGTCGCTGCGCGAGGCGCTGCAGCTCGGGCACAACTACATCGGCACGGAGCACATCCTCCTCGGCCTCATCCGCGAGGGCGAGGGCGTCGCCGCGCAGGTGCTCGTGAAGCTCGGCGCCGACCTCAACAAGGTGCGCCAGCAGGTCATCCAGCTGCTCTCCGGCTATCAGGGCAAGGAGCCGGCGGCCGTCTCGGGCGCCGCGCACGACAACCCGCAGGCCGCCCAGGGCGGCTCGCAGGTGCTCGACCAGTTCGGCCGCAACCTCACGCAGGCCGCGCGCGAGAACAAGCTCGACCCCGTCATCGGGCGCGAGAAGGAGATCGAGCGTGTCATGCAGATCCTGTCGCGCCGCTCCAAGAACAACCCCGTCCTCATCGGCGAGCCCGGCGTCGGCAAGACCGCCGTGGTCGAGGGCCTCGCGCAGGCGATCGTCAAGGGCGACGTGCCCGAGACGCTCAAGGACAAGCAGCTCTACTCCCTCGACCTCGGCTCGCTCATCGCCGGATCCCGCTACCGCGGCGACTTCGAGGAGCGCCTCAAGAAGGTCACGAAGGAGATCCGCACGCGCGGCGACATCATCGTCTTCATCGACGAGATCCACACGCTCGTGGGTGCCGGTGCCGCCGAGGGCGCGATCGACGCCGCGTCGATCCTGAAGCCCCTCCTCGCCCGCGGCGAGCTCCAGACGATCGGTGCCACGACTCTGGACGAGTACCGCAAGCACTTCGAGAAGGATGCCGCGCTCGAGCGCCGCTTCCAGCCGATCCAGGTCGCCGAGCCGTCGCTGCCGCACGCGATCAACATCCTCAAGGGGCTGCGCGACCGGTACGAGGCGCACCACAAGGTCCAGATCACCGACGGCGCGATCGTCGCCGCGGCCAACCTCGCCGATCGCTACATCAGCGATCGTTTCCTGCCCGACAAGGCCATCGACCTGATCGACGAGGCCGGCGCCCGCCTGCGTCTGTCGATCCTGTCGTCGCCGCCCGAGCTGCGCGAGTTCGACGAGCGCATCGCGAAGGTGCGTCAGGACAAGGAGCAGGCGTCGGAGGACCAGGACTTCGAGAAGGCCGCATCGCTGCGCGACGAGGAGAAGTCCCTCCTCGCCGAGCGCCTGCGCCTCGAGAAGCAGTGGCGCTCGGGCGACGTGGCCAGCCACGCCGTGGTCGACGAGGGCCTGATCGCCGAGGTGCTCGCACAGGCCACCGGCATCCCGGTCTTCAAGCTGACCGAGGAGGAGTCGAGCCGCCTCGTCTTCATGGAGAAGGCGCTGCACCAGCGGGTCATCGGCCAGGAGGAGGCGATCGCCGCCCTCTCCAAGACCATCCGCCGTCAGCGGGCGGGCCTCAAGGACCCGAAGCGTCCATCGGGCTCGTTCATCTTCGCCGGCCCCACGGGCGTCGGGAAGACCGAGCTCGCCAAGGCGCTCGCGGAGTTCCTCTTCGACGACGAGCAGGCGCTGATCTCCCTCGACATGTCGGAGTTCGGTGAGAAGCACACCGTCTCGCGGCTGTTCGGCGCTCCCCCCGGATTCGTCGGGTTCGAAGAGGGCGGCCAGCTCACCGAGAAGGTGCGGCGCAAGCCGTTCTCGGTCGTGCTGTTCGACGAGATCGAGAAGGCCCACCCCGACATCTTCAACTCGCTCCTGCAGATCCTCGAGGAGGGGCGTCTGACCGACGGTCAGGGTCGCGTGATCGACTTCAAGAACACCGTCATCATCATGACGACGAACCTCGGGTCTTCCGCCATCGCCGGCGGCCCCGTGGGCTTCCAGGTCGAGGGCAACAGCGGCACGACGTACGAGCGCATGAAGGGCAAGGTGAATGAGGAGCTCAAGCGCAACTTCAAGCCCGAGTTCCTGAACCGCGTCGACGACATCATCGTCTTCCCGCAGCTCGACAAGGACGAGCTGCGCCAGATCGTGGGTCTGTTCACCAAGCGTCTCGGCGAGCGGCTGCTCGACCGCGACATGACGGTCGAGCTGACGGATGCCGCAAAGGACAAGCTGATCGAGATCGGCTTCGACCCGACCCTCGGCGCCCGGCCGCTGCGCCGTGCGATGCAGCGCGAGGTCGAGGACCGCCTGAGCGAGAAGATCCTGCACGGCGAGCTCAACACGGGCGACCACATCACCGTGGACGCGCAGAACGGCGAGTTCGTCTTCGAGAACGGCCCGCGCGGCGAGAAGGTGTCGGTCGGCGTCGGCTCGACGCCCGAGATCACGGCGACGCCGGATCTGGCGATCACGTCGGACTGACCCGCACGGACGAGCACGAAGGGGCGGATGCTGCGGCAACCGCCCCTTCGCCGTCCGCGGCCCGCGCGCGCCGGGGTGGAAAGCAGCGCGGGAGCGGCGCGGCCGGTCCGTCCGGCCGCCGGTCGTAGGCTTGTCGGGTGACCTCCTTCCGCGTACGCCCGGCCCGGACGGCCGACGTTCGCGGCATCCAGCAGATCCTCGAGCCGTTCGTGCAGCGGCGGATCCTGCTGGGCAAGGACATCGTCGTCCTGTACGAATCGGTGCAGCAGTTCCTCGTCGCGGAGGACGACAAAGGCCGCCTGATCGGCTGCGGCGCGCTCCACGTGATCTGGGAGGACCTCGGCGAGATCCGAACGCTCATCGTCGTCGACGAGTGGCTCCAGCACGGCGTGGGCCGCGCGATCGTCGAGGGCCTCGAGGAGAACGCCCGTGAGCTCGGCGTCACGCGGCTGTTCTGCCTCACCTTCGAGGTCGACTTCTTCACACGGCGCGGGTTCTCGCCCATCGGCGAGCAGGTCGTCGACCCCGACGTCTATTCGCAGCTCATCCGCTCTCCCGACGAGGGTGTGGCCGAGTTCCTCGACCTCGCGCACGTCAAGCCGAACACGCTCGGCAACACGCGGATGCTCAAGCAGCTCGTACCATCCGGGTGATGGGCTTCAGTCGAAGAGCTCGCTGAGCCAGCTCTCGCGCTTCTTCTTCTTGCCGTGGTACCGCGGGTCGTAGCTCGCTTGTCCGTACCCGGGCTGCGACGGGTAGCCGGGCTCGGGGTAGCCCTGCGGGGGATACCCGGGCTGCGCACCGCCCGACCTGCTGCCGTAGCCGGAGTCGCTTCCGGACCCCGACGGCGCTGACTCGCGGGCGGCGCGCTCGAGGATCTTGTCGAGCTCACCGCGGTCGAGCCAGACGCCTCGGCACGTCGGGCAGTAGTCGATCTCGACGCCGGCGCGCTCGCTCATGACGAGGACGGCGCCGTCATTGGGACACTGCATTGTTCCTCCTAGGTCGGTTCGACCATATGCCAGACGCTAGGCGTCGTTCCTGAGCGAAGGCCCAGTCGGCGCGCCGAGAGCCGGCCGCGCGCGCCGGGGAGCACCGAGCGGCGCGCGCGCTTAGCCTGGAGTCATGCCCCCATCGAGCACGACGCGTCGGCGCGCCCACTCGGCCGCCGTGTACCGTCGGCGACGGCTCGCCGTGCTCGTCGTCGGGCTCGTCGTCGTTTCGGCGATCGTCTGGCTCCTCGTCGCCCAGCCATGGCGGGGCCTCGCGTTCGCATCGGATCCGATCCCGTCGCCGACGCTGTCGTCGACGCCGACCCCGTCATCCACGCCCACCCCGACTCCGACGCCCACTCCGACCCCGGAGCCGACGCCGACCGACACGCCGACGCCCGATGCCACCGGCACGGCGAAGCCCTGCCTCTCGAGCGCCGTGCTCGTCGAGACGGTGACGGATGCCGACACCTACGCCGCCGGACAGAATCCGCAGCTGTCGATCCGGCTCACCAACGAGGGCGCCGTCGACTGCACGCTGAACGTCGGGACGACGACTCAGGTCTTCACGATCACGAGTGGGAGCGACGTGTGGTGGCGGTCGACGGACTGCCAGACCGAACCGAGCGACATGATCGTGACGCTCGCTGCCGGTCAGACGGTCTCCAGTGCGGCGCCGCTCACGTGGGACCGCACACGTTCGTCCGTGTCGACCTGCGATACCGGCAACCGGCCGCTGGCGCCGGCGGGCGGAGCGTCGTATCACGTGACCGTCGAGATCGGCGGGATTCCCGCTACGGCCTCGAAGCAGATCCTGCTCTACTGACGGCCTCCTGCCTGACGGCCTTCCTCCGCGTGCCGGGCACCCGCGCGGCGGGCGAAGGGCCGGGCACCCCCGCGCCCGGCCCCGCCCCCCTGCCGGGTCGGATTCAGGGCTTGCCGTCGAAGACCTCGTTCTCCATCGCGTCGTAGCCCTCCGCCTGCGGGTCGCCGTGGTGGCCGCCCGACAGCGCGTACTCCTCCTCCGGCGACAGCACGAGGCGGTGGCGGAAGTAGAGCGCGAAGCCCACCAGGATCACGACGTACACGATGAAGATGGCGATGATCGCGGGGACGAACGTCGGGTTGAGGAGGAAACCGACGAAGATGAGCGCGGCGATGACGGCGGCGATCACCGCGCCCGGCACGCCCCACGGGCTGCGGTACGGGCGCTGCACGTTCGGGAACTTCCGACGCAGGATGACGAACGAGATCATCTGGAGGAGGTACGCCAGCACGGCGCCCCACACCGCGATGTTGAGCACGATCGCGCCGGCGACGGCTCCGGCGCCCTCGTTGACGGCCGCGACCGTGTCGAGCACCGCGAGAGCGATGAAGCCGATCACGGCGCCCACGGTGAGCGCGACCCACGGCGTCTGCCGCTTGCCGGTGAGCGAGAGGAAGCGGGGATAGTAGCCGGCGCGCGAGAGGGAGTACATGTTGCGTCCGTACGCGAACATGATGCCCTGCAGCGACGCGAGGAGGCCGACGAGCGCGAAGAGTGCGAGCAGGGCCGCGAGCTGGTCGCCGACGATCGCGCGGAATCCATCGAGGAGCGGCTCCGCCGCGACACCGGTCGCCTCAGCGCCGAGCACGCCGGTGTTGAGGAACAGGACCAGCAGGCCGGTGACGATGAGCGTGCCGCGGGCCCAGAAGCCCGCCTTCGGGATGTCGCGCACGGGGTCGTGCGCTTCTTCCGCGGCGAGCGGCAGCTCTTCGATGCCGAGGAAGAACCACATCGCGAAGGGCAGGGCGAACAGGATGGGCAGCACCCCGTGCGGCAGGAAGGCGGTCTGCCCGGGATCGGGCGCCATGTCCCACAGGTTCGCCCACTGGAAGGCGCCGGAGAAGATCGCCATCGCCGAGAAGACGAGGATGATGCCGATCGAGATGATCGAGACGACGATGGCGAATTTGAAGGAGATGTTCGCCCCCGCCGAGTTGAGAGCGATGAACACGACGTAGAGGATGATCCACCAGACCCACGTCGGCATGGAGAACTGCAGCAGCTCGCTCGTGATGGCATCCGCATAGGAGGCCGAGAAGTAGACGATGACCGCGGTCGTCGCGACGTACTCGATGGTCTCGGCGGCACCGGTCACCAGGCCGCCCCAGGGCCCCATCGCCGAGCGCGCGAACGAATAGGCGCCGCCGGTGTGCGGCATCGCGGCGGCCATCTCGCCGATCGAGAAGATCATGCCGTAGTACATCAGCACGAGGATCGCGAAGGCGATCAGCATCCCGCCGAAGCCGGCGAAGTCGATGCCGAAGTTCCATCCCGAGAAGTCGCCGGAGATGACGGCGGCGACGGCGAGACCCCACAGCCCCCAGATGCCGGCGGAGCGCTTCAGCGTCCGTTTCTCGAAGTACTCCTGCCCTGCACGGTTATAGGTCGCTCCGGCGACCTTCCGGGCTTCGCTCCTCGACTCAGTCATCGGTCCTCCGTGCGCTCGGGTGCGGCGCGGGGGATGCGCCTTGCGCAAGATTGTGACGCCATTGGTTGGTTCTGTCTACCTTTGCGGGGAACTTGCTGGTTATGGTGGACGGGCGCCACCGCCGGGAGGCGCGAGAGGAAGGTGACCGATGCCGGGGAACCTCAGCGTGCCGGAACTCGAAGCCGCCATCGCCGCCGGCGAGATCGACACGGTCGTCGTCGCCTTCGCCGATGCCCAGGGACGGCTCGTCGGCAAGCGCGTGTCGGCGCGCCTCTTCCAGGAGGAGGTTCTCCCGCACGGCGCCGAGGCGTGCAACTACCTCCTGTCCGTCGACGTCGACATGAACACCGTCGACGGATATGCGATGTCGAGCTGGGAGACCGGCTACGGCGACATGATGCTCGTGTCCGATCCCGCGACGCTCCGCCGCATCCCGTGGCTCCCCGGATCCGCCCTCGTCATCGCCGACCTCGGCTGGGAGAGCGGCGCCCCCGTCGTCCAGTCGCCCCGCGACATCCTCAAGGCGCAGCGGAAGCGCCTCTCGGACCGCGGTCTCGTCGCCTACTCGGGCACCGAGCTGGAATTCCTCGTCTTCGACGAGACCTATCGGGATGCCTGGGCCAAGGGCTACCGCGACCTGAAGCCGTCGACCGACTACAACGTCGACTACGACATCCTCGCCTCGGGGCGCCTCGAGCCCCTGCTGCGCGACATCCGACTCTCGATGGACGGCGCCGGCCTCTACACGGAGGGCGTGAAGGGCGAGTGCAACCTCGGACAGCAGGAGATCGCATTCCGCTACGCCGAGGTGCTCGAGACCGCCGATCAGCACACCATCTACAAGAACGGCGCGAAGGCGATCGCCGACCGGCACGGCAAGGCGATCACGTTCATGGCGAAGTTCAACGAGCGTGAGGGCAACAGCTGCCACATCCACCTGTCGCTACGGAGCGAGTCCGGCGAGCCCGTCATGGCGGGGGACGGCCGGCACGGCTTCAGCCCGCTCATGGAGCACTGGATCGCGGGCATCCTCGCGACGCTTCGCGAGTTCACGCTGCTCTATGCGCCGACGATCAACTCGTACAAGCGATACGCCAAGGGCTCCTTCGCGCCGACGGGAGTCGCGTGGGGCGTCGACAACCGCACGTGCGCACTGCGCATCGTCGGTCACGGGTCGTCGCTGCGCGTCGAGAACCGCGTGCCGGGCGGTGACGTCAACCCCTACCTCGGCATCGCGGCCATCATCGCGGGCGGGCTGCACGGGATCGAGCACGAGCTGCAGCTGCCCGAAGCGCTCACGGGGAACGCCTACGCGTCGGGAGTGGAGCACCTGCCGACGACGCTGCGCCAGGCTGCGCAGCTGTTCGACGAGTCCGCCATCGCGCGAGCCGCATTCGGCGACGACGTGGTCGAGCACTATCTCAATCAGGCCCGCATCGAGGTCGAGGCCTTCGATGCGGCAGTGACGGACTGGGAGCGCGTGCGTGGTTTCGAACGACTCTGAAGATCCCGCTCGCCGGACGCGACCCGCCGGTCCTGCGACGCCTCCCGTCATCGGACTGACGACCTATCTCGAGCAGGCGAAGCAGGGGGTCTGGGACGTGCGGGCCGCCTTCCTGCCCGAGCAGTACTTCCTCTCGGTGACGGATGCCGGCGGCATCGCGGTGCTATTACCGCCTCAGCGCGGAACCGCCACGGGGGTGGACACGGATGCTGCGGCCGCCGCCGTGCTCGACGGTCTCGAGGGCCTCATCCTGACCGGCGGCCGCGATGTGCAGCCCGAGCTGTACGGCGCCGAGCGGCATCCCCTCACCGACCCGGCCCGGGCCGATCGAGACGAGTGGGAGCTCGCCCTCTTCCGGGGCGCGGAGGAGCGCCGGATGCCGGTGCTCGCGATCTGCCGGGGGCTCCAGCTCGTCAACGTCGCGCGGGGCGGAACGCTCCACCAGCACCTGCCCGAGGCGCTGGGCACCGAGCGGTACCGCGTCGGCGGCGGGGTCTTCGCGACGAACACCGTCGAGGTGGCTGCGGGCTCGCGACTGGCCGGTCTCCTCGGGCCGGGGGCTTTCGACGTGCACAGCTACCACCACCAGGGCATCGACCGGCTCGGCGACGGCCTCGTGCCGGTCGCGGCGACCGACGACGGCCTCGTGCAGGCGGTCGAGTCCGACGACGAGCAGTACCTCCTCGGGGTGCAGTGGCATCCCGAGGAGAACTCCGACGACAAGCGGCTCTTCGAAGGGCTGGTGGCCGAGGCATCCGCGTTTCGTCTCGCTGCGCTCGCTCGACGACCGGAGTCCCGCTCGGTGAGCGAGGAGCGAAGCGACGAGACGAAACGCCTCGGACCGACGGGAGCGGTCGCATGACCTCGACGTTCACGCTCGTCGATCCTGCGACGGGTGAGGGCTTCCAGGACGTTCCGCGCGCATCCCTCGAGGAGGTGGATGCCGCGGTCGCCCGCGCGATGGTCGCGCAGCGCGCCTGGGCAGGCCTGCCTCCGCTGGCGCGCGCAGACGCGCTCCGGGCGTTCGCGCGCGTCGTCGAAGAGCATGTCGAGGAGCTCGCCGCCCTCGAGGTGCGCAATTCGGGGCATCCCATCTCGTCCGCCCGGTGGGAGGCGTCGCACGTCGCGCAGGTGCTGAACTTCTATGCGGGGGCGCCCGAGCGCCTGAGCGGGCAGCAGATCCCGGTCGCGGGCGGTCTCGACGTCACCTTCCACGAGCCGTACGGCGTGGTCGGGATCATCGTGCCGTGGAACTTCCCCATGACGATCGCGTCATGGGGCTTCGCGCCCGCGCTCGCGGCGGGCAACGCCGTCGTGCTCAAGCCCGCCGAGCTCACTCCCCTCACGGCGGTGCGCATCGGCGAGCTCGCGCTGCAGGCCGGGCTCCCGGAGGGGCTGTTCACGGTCCTCACGGGAGCCGGTTCGGTCGTGGGTCAGCGGTTCGTCTCGCACCCGGACGTACGGAAGGTGGTCTTCACGGGGTCGACGGAGGTCGGCGTCTCGGTGGCGGCCGGCTGTGCGGAGGGCCTCAAGCCCGTCACGCTCGAGCTCGGCGGCAAGAGCGCCAACATCGTCTTCGCCGACGCCGATCTCGAGAAGGCCGCCGCGTCGGCGCCCGGCGCGGTGTTCGACAACGCCGGGCAGGATTGCTGCGCCCGCAGTCGCATCCTCGTCGAGCGATCCGTATACGACCGGTTCCTCGAGCTGTTCGAGCCCGCGGTGCGCCGCTGGCGGGTCGGCGACCCCGGGCTCGAGACGACCGAGATGGGGCCGCTCATCTCGGCGGCGCACCGTTCCACGGTGGCAGGGTTCCTCGACGGAGCGGACATCGCCTTCCAGGGCGAGGCTCCGGCCGGTGCCGGCTTCTGGTTCCCGCCGACGGTGGTCCTCGCCGGGCGCCACGACCGCATCGCACGCGAGGAGGTCTTCGGTCCGGTCGTCGCGGTGCTTCCGTTCGAGGACGAGGCCGACGCCATCCGCCTGGCGAACGACACGATCTACGGTCTCGCCGGGTCTTTGTGGACCGAGAACCTCGGCCGAGCCGTCCGCGTCGCGCGCGGTGTCAAGAGCGGCGTGCTCTCGGTCAACTCGCACTCGTCGGTGCGGTACTGGACGCCGTTCGGCGGCATGAAGGCGTCGGGCCTCGGCCGCGAACTCGGTCCCGACGCCGCCGAGCACTTCACCGAGACGAAGAACGTCTTCTTCGCGACGGATGCCTGAGCCCCCAGAAAGGAACCCCACCACGATGGATCTGACGCAGCGCCTGAAGGACCGGGTCGCGATCATCACCGGCGGCGCGTCCGGGATCGGCCTCGCGACCGCGCGCCGGTTCGCCGCAGAAGGAGCCGCCGTCGTGATCGCCGACCTCGACCCGACGACGGGCGAGAGGGCCGCGGCGGAGGTGAAGGGGCTGTACCGTCGCGTGAACGTCGCGGACGAGGCATCCGTCGACGAGCTCTTCGACGGCGTCTTCGACCAGTTCGGGCGCCTCGACATCGCCTTCAACAACGCCGGCATCTCGCCCCCCGACGACGACTCGATCGAGACGACCGAGCTTCCCGCCTGGGACCGCGTGCAGGACGTCAACCTCAAGAGCGTGTACCTCTGCTCGCGCGCGGCGCTGCGGCACATGGTCCCGCAGGGCCGGGGGTCGATCATCAACACGGCCTCGTTCGTCGCGCTGCTCGGATCGGCGACGTCGCAGATCTCGTACACGGCGTCGAAGGGCGGCGTGCTTGCGATGACGCGGGAGCTGGGGGTGCAGTTCGCGCGCGAGGGCATCCGGGTCAATGCGCTCTGCCCGGGGCCGGTCAACACCCCGCTGCTGCGCGAGCTCTTCGCGAAGGACCCCGAGCGCGCGCAGCGCCGGCTCGTCCATGTTCCGATGGGGCGCTTCGCCGAGCCGGAGGAGATGGCGGCCGCCGTCGCGTTCCTCGCCTCCGACGACGCCTCGTTCATCACGGCGACGGCGTTCGTCGTCGACGGCGGCATCACCAACGCGTACGTCACCCCGCTCTGAGGCTTCGATGGGTGAGGCGCCCCTGCAGGAGGTGCGACGGGCCGTCTACCGGCCGGTGCGCGAGGGCAATGCGCTCGAAGACACCGTCGCCCGCATCGCGCAGACGATCCGACTCGGAGTCGTCGCGCCGGGGGAGTCCCTGCCGCCCGAGCGGGAGCTCGCGGCGCTCTACGCCGTGAGCCGCGACACCGTGCGCGAGGCCATCCGGGAGCTCGCCGACACGGGCTTCCTCGTGCGACGCCGTGGACGCTATGGCGGCACGTTCGTCGCCGACCCGCTTCCGCGTCCGTCGGAACCCGTCGTCGTGCCGGTCGCCGAGCTCGAGGACGTGCTCGGCCTCCGGCGCGTGCTCGAGGCGGGCGCGGCACGCACCGCGGCCTCACGAACGCTTCCTCCGGAGACGCGCGACGAGCTCTGGGCGCGTCACGAGGCGGCGGCTGCCGCAGGCGAAGGCGACTACCGCCGCCTCGACACCCTGCTGCACCTCACGATCGCGGAGGTCGCGGGCATCCCCTCCCTCGTCGCGCTGGTGGCTGACAACCGCGCACGCGTGAACGGCTGGCTCGACACGTTCCCCCTCCTGCCGCGCAACATCGAGCACTCGAACGAGCAGCATGAGCGCATCGTGACAGCGATCCTCGCCGGGCGAGCGGATGCCGCGGAGGCGGCGATCCTCGAACACCTCGCCGGGTCGGAGGCCCTCCTCCGCGGGTTCCTGGCCTGACGCCGTCCCCTCTCGAGCGCGGGGCGCGTTTCGTCTCCGCTTCGCTCCGCTCAACGACCGGGACGCTGGGCGAGTTTCGTCTCCGCTTCGCCCCGCTCGACGACCGGAGCGCCGCCGGTCCCTGAGCCGGTCGAACCGCCCGCGCCGGCCGACCGGGCGGCCGCGTCTAGGGTGGAGGGATGGCCGGGAAGAAGCGCCCGAAGAAGCCGGGGCCCGACGAGTTCCGCAACACCGCGCTGAGCGACGCTCTGCAGACCCAGGATGTCGCGGCCGTCGCCTTCGCGCTGCGCCACGGTCCGACGATCATGCCGCTCATGGCGCCCGGCGATCGCGACAATCCGCTCGACGTGGGCGAGGTCTGGACCTATCGCGACGCCAACACGGGCGACATCGCGCTGCTGCTGTTCAGCGACGCGAAGCACAAGCCGGCGGCCCTCCCGCCCGCCGTCGCGCTGCAGTCGCCCGCCGCGCTGCGGGCGTTCCTCGGGGCCCATGGCGAGTCCATCACGACCGTCTTCTTCGACATCGCCGGCCCGCACCCCATGCAGGCGACCCCGTCCGAGGTTCTCAAGGCCCTCGACGCCTGATCCGGGCGCCGGCTCTACTCAGAAGTCGGGCAGGCCCTCGTCGCCGCTCGGCACGCCGCGCGTCGCGAGGTCGCGCAGGGCCTTCGCCAGCGACTGGGACGAGGCATCCACCACCGTCCGGTACCCGAGCCGCGCGGCCTCAGCCCGCCGCTGCCCGCCCTGCGTCACGGGGCGGATCTCGCCCGCGAGACTGAGCTCGC
This sequence comes from Microbacterium sp. BK668, assembly GCF_004362195.1. Taxonomy (NCBI): domain Bacteria; kingdom Bacillati; phylum Actinomycetota; class Actinomycetes; order Micrococcales; family Microbacteriaceae; genus Microbacterium; species Microbacterium sp. BK668. The sequence continues at coordinate 273,052 of NZ_SNWG01000001.1, read as the reverse complement.
CGATCGCGGCCGTGCCCTTCGGCAGGGCCTTGTCGCGCACGGCCCCGGCGACCGCGACCGCGATCGCCAGGTCGGCCGCGGGCTCGACGAGCCGCACTCCGCCGACGGTGGAGACGTAGACGTCCTGGTCGGACACCACGACTCCCGCCCGCCGTTCGAGCACGGCCAGCACCATCGCGACGCGCGCCGCATCGACCCCGCTCACGATGCGGCGGGGGTTCGGGCCGCTGTTCTTGATGGTCAGCGCCTGCACTTCGACGGGGAGGGCGCGACGCCCCTCGAGCGCGATCGTGACGCACGTGCCGGCGACCGGAGCGCCGTGCCCGAGGAACAGGGCGCTGGGGTCGGCGACCTCGGCGATGCCGGCGCCGGTCATGTCGAAGCATCCCACCTCGTCGGTCGGACCGAAGCGGTTCTTGAGCGCGCGGACGAAGCGCAGCGACGTCTGCCGGTCGCCCTCGAAGTGGCAGACGACGTCGACCAGGTGCTCGAGGATGCGGGGGCCGGCGATCGAGCCGTCCTTCGTCACGTGACCGACGATCACGACCGGCAGGTCGCGCTCCTTCGCGATGCGGATGAGGGTGGATGCCACTTCCCGCACCTGCGACGGGTGCCCGGCCGTGCCGTCGGACAGCGCCGACGAGACCGTCTGCACGGAGTCGACGATGAGCAGCTCGGGCTGCACGTCGTCGACGTGGCCGAGGATCGTGGCCAGGTCGGTCTCGCTCGCGAGGTAGAGCTCGTCGTGAAGGGCCGCGGTCCGCTCGGCGCGGAGGCGCACCTGCGCCGTCGACTCCTCGGCCGAGGCATACAGCACCCGCCGGCCCGCCCGCGCGGATTGGGCCGCCACCTCGAGGAGCAGCGTCGACTTGCCGACGCCCGGCTCGCCGGACAGCAGTATGGCAGCGCCCGGCACCAGGCCGCCCCCGAGCACGCGGTCGAACTCTCCGACGCCCGTGGTGCGGCGCGACGCCTCGCTCGTCGTCAGGTGCGTGATGGGGCGCGCCGCTCGGTCGGCAGGCGGCGAGAGGGGGGCGACCGATCGCACGATCCCCGTCTGCTCGGCGGCCTCGACGACCGTCCCCCACTGCTGGCACTCGCCGCAGCGACCGACCCATTTGACCGCCGTCCATCCGCACTCGGTGCACCGGTAGGGCGCGGTCGTCGGCCGTCGGGTCGCCATGCGTTCAGGCTAACCGGGGGCGGCGACATCCGTCCGCGGCTCGGCGTATCGTGAGCGGCATGCGGGTGGATTCCGCGTCGCGGCTCGTCCGCGGGACGCCCGATGAGGTGTTCGACGCCTTCACCGACGCGGAGCGACTGCTCGCGTGGCTGCCGCCCGACGGCATGACCGGCCGCTTCGAGCGGTTCGACGCGGACGGCGGCTATCGCCTCGTGCTGACGTACGAGACGCCGCCCGAATGCGGCGGAAAGGCGTCGGCCGACGCGGACGTCGTCGACGTCGCGCGCGTCGAGACGACCCGGCCGCGGCGGATCGTCGAGGTCGTCGACTTCCCCTCGGCCGACCCGGCATACGCCGGCACCATGACGATGACCTGGACCTTCGAGCCCGGCCCCGACGGCACGCTCGTCACGGTCGAGGCGACGGATGTGCCGTCCGGCATCGACCCGCACGACCACGCGGTCGGTCTCGCGTCCTCGCTCGCCAACCTCGCGCGCGTGCTCGGCTGAGAGCGGCAGCGCAGCCGTCGCCGCGCGTCGGCGGCCGGAGTCGCGGTCAGTCCCGGAGCGACCGGGCGACGTCGCGCAGCGCGTCCGCCGAGCGGCGAAGCAGTCCCAGCTCGCTGGGCGAGAACCGCGTCTCGCGGATGGGCGCCGCTCCCGACGCGCTCACGATCGACGGCACCGACAGGGCGACCCCGTCGACGCCGTGGAAATCGCTCAGCACCGTCGAGACCGGCATGACCGCGTGCTCGTCGTTCAGGATCGCCTCGATGATCCGCGCGGTCGACAGTCCGATCGCGTAGTTCGTCGCGCCCTTGCCCTGGATGACCTTGTACGCGGCATCCCGGACGTCCACGGCGATCGCGTCCAGCTCGTCCACCGTCATCGGAGGATGCCCGTGGTTCTTCCACTCGAGGATCGGCACCGTGCCGATCGTCGCTGCCGACCACATCGGGAACTCGGTGTCACCGTGCTCGCCGACGATGTAGGCGTGCACGCTGCTCGTCGACACCCCCGCGCGTCGCGCGAGCAGCCAGCGCAGGCGCGAGGTGTCGAGCACGGTGCCGGAGGCGAAGATGCGCTCGGGGGGAAGGCCGGTCGCCTCCTGCGCGAGCACCGTCAGCACGTCGCAGGGGTTGGTGACGATGACGTACACGGCGTTGGGTGCGGCCTCGAGGAGCTGGGGCATCATCGAGCGGATGATGCCCGCATTCACTCCCGCCAGCTCGATGCGCGTCTGACCGGGCTTCTGCTTGGCGCCCGCCGTGATGACGACGACGTGCGAGCCCTCGACGACCGACAGGTCGCTTCCGCCGACGATGTCGCTCGATCCGGTGAACTGCGTGCCGTGCGCGAGGTCGAGCACCTCGGCCTCGACCTTTTCGGTGGCGATGTCGTAGAGCGCGACGTGCCGGGCCGACCCGCGGATGAGCGCGGCATACGCCGCGCTCGAGCCGACGCTCCCCGCGCCGACGACGGTCACCTTCGAGTTCTCGATCACGCTCATGCCGTCAGTCTGGCAGTGGCGCTGGGCGGCGTGCCAGCCGGAGGGTGTCACCCCTCTCGGCCTGGAGAGAGAGGACACGGATGCCGCGTCCCGCCCCCTTCGCCGGTCCGCGCGGAGGGCGGGCTGGCGCCGATTCGCCTTGCCGCGCGGCGTGACGTAAACTCTTCGGCGGTGACGTGTCCGAGCGGCCGAAGGTGCAACTCTCGAAAAGTTGTGTAGGGTAACCCCCTACCGTGGGTTCAAATCCCACCGTCACCGCCATGAAAACCCCTGTTGATCAGGGGTTTTCTGTTTGCCCGGCCGCCGTTTGACAAGACTCGACAAGAACGCCGGCTTGTTTGCGGCCAGCTGCGGGCGCACCCGCCGCCCTCGAGGTGCGGAATTCCGCGGACTGGCGGCCACTTCGCGGCCTAAGTCGGATGTTTAGTGCTAAACTATCGTCGTGCGATCCCAGGCGACCTACGCAGCGATGCTGCGCTTCATCCACGCCGTCGCCCAAGAGGGTGCGGCGGAGCTGCGCGAGTTCGGGCTCACGCCGGCGCAGTACCAGCTTCTCGTGCAGGTGGGGCGTCGGCCGGGGGTGGCCCAGTGGCAGCTCGTCGAGGCGTTCGGGGTGACGAAGGGGAACGTGAGCCAACTCGTCAAGCGGCTCGAGCAGGCGGGGCTGGTGGAGCGGGCCCGGGTCAAGGCTTCCGATGAGCTGTCCTTGACCGACTCGGGTCGGGCGCTTCTAGAACGAGTCATGCCCGCGCATGACGAGTTCATGGACCGACAGTTCGCCGCGTTGGACCGCGGCGAGCTCGATACCCTCATGCGGCTGATCATGCGCCTCGCGCGGCCGTGAGCAGCGATGCCGCCGAAACTTCGGACATACAAATGTTTAGAACTAAACACTCGTTAGGAGAACCGATGACCCGTTCCACTCCCGCCACTCGCACCAGCGTGCCCTGGACGAGAGCGCTCGTTGCGGTGGGGATCGCCACCGTGCTCAACGTCGCGATCGCCGCGGTCGCGGCCGCCGTGCTGGACGCCGGAGAGTTCGTCGCCCTGCAACCCGGCCCGGTGGCGACCGTCACCGTGGGGACCATGCTCGCCGGAACCCTGTTCTTCGCGGTCCTCATCCGAGTCACGGCGCATGCTGCGCCATGGTTCACCGTGATCGCGCTCGGCGTCGCACTCGTCAGCCTCGTCGCACCCGTCGCTCTCGCCGTGGACAGCTCGGGCAGCTTCCCCGGCAGCTCGCCGGCCGCAGCCCTCGCATTGATCCCGCTTCACCTGATCCCGGCCGTCACGCTCGTGGCGGCACTCACCCGCACGCCTGAGGAGGCACGCTCATGAACACCCTGACCGGACGATCCGCAGTCGTGACCGGCGGCACCGACGGCATCGGTGCGGCCACCGCGCTCGAGCTCCGCGCCCGCGGCGCGGAGGTCACGATCGTCGGCCGTTCCGCGACCAAGGCCGACGCCATCGTGGCGCGCGCCGCCGCGCTGCCGGGGCCCGGCAGCCTGCGCGCGATCAGCGCCGATCTCAGCCTCATGCGTACCGCGCGAGACGTCGGGGAGCGGCTGGCCGACGAACTCGGCCATATCGACCTGCTGCTGAACGCCGTCGGCATTCTGATCACCCGCACCGCGCACACCGAAGAGGGCATCGAGCTCGACTTCGCCGTCGGCTACCTCTCCCGTTTCGTCATTCTCGAGACCCTGGCCGAGCGCGGCGCGCTCCGCCTCGAGGGCCGGGTGATCACGATCGCCGCGTCGGGCCGCGAGGTGCCGAAGTTCGCGCGGATGGAGTTCCACGACCTCGTCGCTGTCGAGGCGCGTACCGGGATGACGAGCCACGGCCAAGCGCAGCTCGCCAACGATCTGCTCACGGCCCAGGCGGCCGCCCGGTACGGCATCATCGCGATCGGCTACGGACCGGGAGCGGTCGACACCAGCATCCGCCGTGAGGTGCCTGATCTGATCCGCGCGATCATGAAGCCGTTCTACGCCCGCCGAACGCGCCGTCCGGAAGACGTCGGGCGTCAACTCGCGGACATCTTCGCCGATCCCGCACTCCAGCCGGGCGACACCGCGTTCTTCGATCGCGACGGGCGCTTCCCGACACCCGCGTTCATCGCGGACGATCAAAGGCAAGCGGACCTGCTCCGCGCCAGCCTCATCCTCGCCGACAAGGCCCTCACGCCTCGCTGAGCGCCGCTCGGCGAAGGCATCCTGAGGCCGATCATTCACGTCGTCTGGGCGGTCATCGTCGGCGCGGGCCCGTGGAGGCGCGTGCCACCAGCAGCGGCTCGGCTTTCATTTCCCGTGCGACGGGGCGGCCGCCGGAGAGCTGTGCGCTCATGGCCCGTGCGACTGCCGCGCTGATCCAGTCGAAGGGCTGGCGGACGCTGGTGAGCGTCGGCGTGGCGATCGTGCAGAGGACGGTGTCGTCGTAGCCGATGACACTCAGGTCGCGGGGGACGCCGAGCCCGGACTCGTGCGCGACGCGGAGCGCGCCGAGCGCCATCACGTCGCTTCCGGCTACGATCCCGGTCACCCCCGCTGCGAGCAGCTCCTCTGCTGCTTCGCGCCCTCCTTCCATCGTGTAGTGGGTCTCGGCGACGTGACCGTTCAGGCCCAGCCGCGCGATCTCAGCGCGGAACCCGGCGAGCCGGTGCACCGAGGGCCGGTAGAAGCCCTCGCCTCCGGCCAGCCCGATGACCTCGTGCCCGAGATCGGCGAGGTGGCGCACGGCGAGCACAGCGCCGAGCCGCTCGTCTGTGCTGATCGAGGGGATCGGCAGGCCCGGGACGCTGCCGTTGATGAGCACCATCGCGACGCGGCGGCGTGAGAGCTCGCGGTAGAGGCTGTGATCGGCCTCTGGGTTGGCGTGGGAGCCGGATGCGAGCACGAGACCGTGCACGCCGTGTCTGAGGAGGGTCTCGACGTAGTTCTCCTCCGCGTATCCGACGAGGGTCGAGCTGCCGATCATCGCGGTGACGCCGTACCGCGCCAGTTGAGTCTCGATCGCGAAGGCCAGGGAGGCGAACGCGGGGTTCTCGAGCTCGGGCACGATGATGCCGACGAACGGCGTCGACCGGCCCGGCTGAGGTGCCGTGGGGTAGCCGTCGGCGCGGATCGCGTCCAGGATGCGCTGTCGCAGCTCGGGGGAGACGCCGGGCCGATCGTTGAGGACGCGACTGACGGTGGCCGGGCTGACATTCAGATCCCGCGCGAGCTGTCTGACCGAGGTAGCCAATTCGCCTCCCAGAAACATGTTGCAGATTTGTTGCCCAGCGTTTCGGGCAACTCTACCGTGGGTGCCATGCAGTCCGGAAGCACCCACCGCATCGACGTGGCGCCAGAGCAGGCCATGAAAGGCCACGAGTGGGCAGACCGCTGGGCGCTGGATGTGCTCGAGATCGCCACGTCGCGAGGGAAACGAACTGTTCGCGTGTTTCACCCTTCGCCCCTCGACGCGTCCGTCACGCTCCCGCTCGTCGTGTTCCAGGACGGCCAGCGAGTGTTCGCGACGGAGGGTGCGTCGTGGCGTGCAGCCGAGACGATCGCGAGCCTCGTCGAAGCGCGGCTCATCCCGCCGGTCGTCGCGGTCGGGATCGACAACGCGGGACCGGAGCGTGCGGTGGAGTACTCCCACGTCGTGCCGTTCCCACGCCAGCCGGGAGCGCCCGCCGAGGGCGAGCGCTACGAGGAGCTTGTGATCGACGAGATCATCCCTGAGCTGCGCGAGCGCTACCCGCTGACCCGGGATGCGGCACACACTGCGGTGATCGGCTCCTCACTCGGCGGACTCGTCTCGTACCACCTCTCGTTCCGGCATCCCGAGGTGTTCGGCCTCGCCGGCATCCTGTCCCCATACCTGGCGCACATCGATCCCCATCGGGGAAGCGAGCACCGGGTGTGGGCGTCGTTCCCCCAGGCCGGTCCGCGACGGATCTGGCTCGATGTCGGCGACACGGAGGCGACGCTCACCGTGGCGCAGATCACCGACCTGCGCGATCACCTCCTCGACCTCGGCTACCGCGACGGCGAGAACCTCGCCTGGAGGCTCCACCGCGGCGGGACCCACAACGAAGAGTGCTGGGCAGAACGACTTCCGAGCGTGCTCCTCCACCTCTTCGCACCCCCGGCGCCGATCGTCGAGGCAGGCCTCGACCTCCCGCACGAGATCCCCGTGGGTCAGCGCCGGATGCCGGTCGCTCCGCTCGTCACGCACGAGAACGGGATGCAGCGCAACACGCTCCTGCCCGTCCAGGTGTTCGACGATCACACCGCCACGGCCGGCCGCCTCGGCGACGTCCTCGTGCGGGAGCCAGGCCAGTTCGCGGCCGCCATCTCGACCTCGATCGGGGACCTCCGCGGAGCGGTCGAGGTCACCCCCTCCCCGCACGTCGCGCGGCTGCAGGTCACCGTGCACGGCGAGGGACTCGACGGCGAAGACGCGCTCACCTACTCGTGGCTGCCGCTCGAACGACTCAGCCAGAACACCTTCGGCGGCGTCTTCCACCTGCCGGTCGGCCTCGCATTCGACGGAAGCCTCACTCGACATTCCGACTCCTTCACACCCGCCGACAGCAACGGCAACCCGGAACGGTGGCCCCTCCGCCTCCTCGCGGACGACACGGTCGACATCACCGTTCACCGGTGGATGCCGAGCCCCGACCCGCTGTGACCTCTCCCCATCCAGCACGCAACGAAAAGGAACGCCGATGTCCCGAACAGCTAGACATCTCACCCGCTCACCCCTGATCCGCCGCCGACTCGGCGTCGGCGCGGCGGCCGTCGCGCTCGCCGTCGCGCTCGCCGCCTGTTCGGCCGGTGGCTCGGCCGAGTCGACCGGCGACGCCGACGGCGGAGGCGCGGCCACGTCCGAACTGACCGTCTGGGCCGACGCCAAGCGCGTCGCCGCCCTCGGCGACCTCGCCGCCGCGTGGGGCGAGGAGAACGGGGTGTCGGTCACGTTCGAGGAGATCTCCGAGGATCTGCAGACGAACTTCGTCACCGCGAGCCAGGCCGGCACAGCTCCGGACGTCGTGATCGGCGCACACGACTGGATCGGCAACCTGGTGCAGAACGGCGTCATCGCCCCGGTGAACCTCGCCGATCCCGACGCGTTCGATCCGGTCGCGGTGGAGGCGGTCACCTTCGACGGGCAGCCCTACGGGGTGCCGTACGCGGTCGAGAACCTCGCCCTCTTCCGCGACGTGTCCAAGGCGCCCGACGCGCCCGCCACCGTCGAGGAGATGGTCGCCGTCGGCCAGGCGGCCATCGCCGAGGGCGTCGCGACCGAGGCGGCGATCCTGCCCGTCGGCCAGAACGGCGAGGTCTACCACATGAACCCGCTCGTGACATCGACCGGGGGCGGCATCTTCGGCACCACAGCCGACGGCGACTGGGATCCCGATAACGTCATCGTCGACTCCGCGGAGACGAACGACGCGATGACCCGGGTGCAGGGCATGGCGGAGACCGGCCAGAACGTCTTCAAACGCTCGATCGGCCCGGAGAACGCGATCGCGACGTTCACCTCCGGCGCATCCCCGTTCCTGATCTCGGGTCCGTGGGCTCTCACCGACATCCGCAATGCGGGAATCGACTACGCCATCTCGCCCATCCCCGGCTGGGAGGGTGCGGGCCCCGCCCGGCCGTTCGTGGGCGTTCAGGTCTTCTATGTCGCCGCGCAGGACGAGAACCAGGCCCTCGCTCAGGAGTTCGCGACCGCGTTCGGATCGCTGGAGTCCACCCAGATCGCCCTCTACGAGGCGGAGCCTCGCCCGCCGGCGCTGCTCGCCGCACGTGAAGCGGTCGCGGCCGACGACCCCGACCTCGCCGCATTCGCCGAGGCCGGCGCAGGCGGACAGCCCCTGCCGTCCATCCCGCAGATGGCTGCCGTGTGGGACCCGCTCGGAAAGGCCGAAGCCGCGATCGTCGGCGGCGCGGACGTCGCCAGCACGCTGTCGGCAGCGGCAGAGGCGATCCGCACCGCGATCGGATAGGACCATCCGATGACCGCAGTCGCCTCCGGGCCCCGTCGCTCCGTGCCGAGAGTCGCCCTCTCGGCACGGAGCACCGCGGGCCTCGTCGCCAAGATCGGCGTGCTCGCCCTCGTCACCGCCCTCGCCGTCGCCCTCACCGTCCCCCTCATCGCCGAAGGATCGTGGGGTCTCGTCGCGATCCTCGTCGCCGTGACCCTGGCCATCTACGCCATCTACCTCATCCCAGGACTCATCCCGGCGAAGTACCTCGTCCCCGGAACGCTCCTGCTGATCGCGTTCCAGGTGATCCCGGTGATCTTCACGATCTTCATCGCGTTCACCAACTACGGCGACGCGCACCGCGGCACGAAAGAGCAGGCGATCACCGCCATCCAGACGAGCTCCGTGCGCCAGGTCGAGGGAGCGCCGGCTTATCGACTGGCCGTCGCCGTGCCGGCCGATGACCCTGGCGGTGATGTCGTCTTCCTCCTCCAGGATCCGTCGACCGGCGAGGTGCTGCTCGGCACCGTCGACGGCCTCGAACCCATCGACGCCGAGGTAAGCGCCACCGGAGGGATCACGGCACCCGGCTACACCACCCTCACCGTCGCGGAAGCCTCCGCGCGGAGCGCCGACGTGCAAGCCCTCATCGTTCCTACCGAGAACGGCGGCATCGCTGCCCAGGGATTCTCGCAAGCCTTCGAAGGCGTCGCGACCCTCTCCTATGACCCGGACTGCGACTGCGTGACCTCGGTCGACGGCGACGTCTACTCCGCGGACGAGACGCGCGGTGCCTTCGTCAACGAGGAGGGCGATCGGCTCGCGCAGGGCTGGCAGGTCCCGGTCGGACTCAGCAACTTCGCACGAGTGCTCACCGACCCCATCATCCGTGCGAACTTCCTCAGCATCCTGGTCTGGAACCTCGTCTTCGCCACGGCGGTCGTCGGGGTCACCTTCGGGCTCGGACTCGTGATGGCGCTCGCGCTCAACTCGCCGCGCGTCCGCGGGCTCAAGACCTTCCGGGCCTTGATCGTCCTCCCGTACGCGATGCCCGCGTTCGCGATGATGCTGCTCTGGCGAGACATCTTCAACCGTGACTTCGGCCTGATCAACACCCTCCTGGGGATCGACGTCAACTGGTTCGGCGACCCGACCACCGCCCGCATCGCCGTCGTGCTCATCCAGGTCTGGCTGGCGTACCCCTACATGTTCCTGGTGTGCACCGGCGCGCTGCAGGCGATCCCCGCCGAGCTGAGCGAAGCGGCGACCCTCGATGGGGCGGGGCGATTCCAGAACTTCCGGCACGTGATGTTCCCGCTGCTGCTCGTCGCCGTGGCGCCGCTCCTCATCGCGAGCTTCGCGTTCAACTTCAACAACTACAACGCCATCGCCCTCACCACCGAAGGCGGGCCGTTCCCGCCGGACTCCCCGCAGGCGGGCGCCACGGACCTGCTCATCTCCTACACGTACCGACTCGCATTCGGGTCAGCCGGCGCCGACTACGGTCTCGCGGCGGCGGTATCCGTCTTCATCTTCCTCATCGTCGCGGTCATCTCCCTCATCGGATTCCGCCGCACGGCCGCGCTCGAAGAGATCAACCGAGGAGGCTGACCATGTCCCCCTTCCGCCGCTTCACGACACTGTGGTTCCCCGAAGTGGGATGGCGCTACCTGGTCGCGATCGCCGCCGTCATCGTTTCGCTCTTCCCCGTCGTCTTCGTCGTCTCGGCCGCGCTCAACCCGCAGGGCACGCTCTCGTCGGCGAAGCTCATCCCCGACGAGATCTCCGCGACCAACTTCCAACGGCTGCTCACCGAGACGGACTTCCCCCGCTGGTTCGCCAACTCGATCCTCATCGCCACGTTCTCGTCGTTCGGCGCGGTGTTCGTCTCCGCCCTCGCCGCCTACGCGTTCTCGCGCTTCCGGTTCCGCGGCCGACGTCCAGGGCTGATGTTCCTCCTGCTCGTGCAGATGTTCCCGCAGTTTCTCGCCGTGGTGACGATCTACCTGATCTTCGCGAGGGTGACCGAGCTGTACCCGCCGCTCGGGTTCAACTCCGGCTGGGGGCTGATGCTGCTGTATCTCGGCGGGGCGCTCGGCGTGAACACCTGGCTGATGAAGGGGTTCTTCGACACCGTCCCGTCGAGTCTCGACGAAGCCGCCACGATCGACGGGGCCAGCCACGCGCAGACGTTCTTCCGCATCCTGCTGCCGCTGGTCGCACCCGTCCTCGCTGTGGTGGGGCTGCTGTCGTTCATCACGATCATGAACGAGTTCCTGCTCGCGAACATCTTCCTCACGCAGTCGCCGTCGAAGACCCTCGCGGTGGGGCTGTACGGTCTCGTCGCCTCCCAGCGCGACAACAACTTCGGCCTGTTCTGCGCGGGGACCCTGCTGACGGCGATCCCCACGGTCGCGATCTTCTACGGGCTCCAGCGGTTCATCGTCGGCGGTCTCACCGCCGGCGCTGTGAAGGGATGATGACCATGCACGCACACCACGACGGATCTTCTCTCTACGTGTCGACCCGCTCCCCCCGGCTGGGCGAACGCGTGACGCTCTGGCTGCGCGTCACCGACGCCGAGGCCCCACCGGCCGTCTGGGTGCGATCCGCGCCCGACGCCGAACCCTGGTACGACGCGGCCGAACGCGTTGGCGAGCACGCGGGATGGTGGTGGTACCGCGCCCGCGTCACCGTGCACAACCCCGTCATGCGGTACCGCTGGCTGCTCAGCGCCGACGAGGGATACTCGTGGTTCACCGGTGGCGGGCTGGTCGCGCACGACGTGCCGGACGATCAGGACTTCACCCTGCTGGTCAGCGACCCTGCCCCCGAGTGGGTGACGAGCGCCGTCGTGTACCAGATCTTCCCCGACCGCTTCGCCCGCTCGGATGCCGCCTCCGAGCGCGAGCTCCCGTCGTGGGCTGTCGCGAGCGGGTGGGATGACCCGGTCGAGCAGCGCCGCCCGGATGTCGCCTACCAGGTATACGGAGGCGACCTCGACGGGGTCGGCGGCAAGCTCGACTACCTCGAAGACCTCGGGGTGGACGTGATCTACCTCACCCCGTTCTTCCCCGCGGGGTCCTCGCATCGCTACGACTCGACGACCTTCTCCGAGGTCGACCCGCTGCTCGGAGGCGACGATGCTCTCTCGCGACTCACCTCCGCGGCCCACGCCCGGGGATTGCGGGTGATGGGCGACCTCACCACCAACCACTCCGGCTGGGAGCACGAGTGGTTCCTCGCGGCACGGGCGGATGTGGATGCCGCGGAGCGCGACCTGTACTTCATGCAGCCGGATGGCACCTACGTCGGCTGGTACGCCCTTGCCACCCTGCCGAAGTTCCGCCCGAGCGACGAGTTCTTCGATCGCCTGATCGACGGCCCCGACTCGGTCGCGCGGCGATGGCTTGCCCCGCCGTTCGAGTTGGACGGGTGGCGCATCGACGTCGCTAACATGACCGGCCGGCAAGGAGAGGTGGACGCGAACCGGGAGGTCGCGCATCGACTACGCACCGCGATGGTCGAGGAGCGCAGCGACGCCTACCTCGTCGCCGAGCACTGCCATGACGCCAGCGCCGATCTGCGCGCCGGAGGCTGGCACGGCGCGATGAACTACGCGGGATTCCTCCGCCCGCTGTGGTCGTGGCTGCGCTACCCGGGCTACCGCTCGAACTTCCTCGGCCTGCCCGCCGACGTTCCACGGTCGTCCGGCGAGTCGGCGGTGGCCACGGTCACGGCCTTCATCGCGGCGACCCCGTGGCGCGAGATGACCGCATCATGGTCACTGATCGGATCGCACGACACCGCGAGGGTCCGCACCGTGCTCGGCGACTGTGCGGGCGTCGCGGCCGGCATCCTGTTCACCTTCCCCGGAGTCCCGATGATGTTCATGGGAGACGAGTGGGGCGGCGAAGGGGTGGACGGAGAGGACTCGCGGCGCCCGATGCCGTGGGACCGGCCCGAGTCCCGCGACGCCGACACCTTCGCGCGCTACCGGGCCCTGATCGCCCTGCGACGGGGGAGCACCGCTCTCCGCGAAGGCGGACTGCGCTGGGTGCATGCGAGCGACGACGCGATCAGCTACGTGCGCGAGCACCTCGACGAGACCATGTGGTGCGTCGCGGCGCGGGGCGGCACACAGCGAGTGGCCATCCCGTGCGAGGCGCTGGGCCTCTTCCGGGCGGAAGACGCCGCGCTCGTCCACGGCGAGGCCGCGCTATCTGTTGCGGACGGGGAGGTCAGCGCCACGGTGACGGGTCCGGCTTTCGTCGCGTGGCGGCTCCCCGGTGTCACGCGTCCGGCCGGCCAGTAGACGGTGCCGCCGGCGGCATCCGCACTCGCATGCTGGGCCGCGACCGCGACTCGGTGTTCAGTGTCACCAAGCCCGACGCGACGATGACTCGATGAAGCGACGCCTCCACACGAAGGAACCGCAGATGACCCAGACCTACTCGCTCCCCTCCCTGCCCTTCGCTCTCCACGGCTCGGAGGAGTGGGAGTGGCGGATCGCGGCGAACGTCGTGGAGGTGGCGGCGAAGCCGCACAGCGACCTCTTCGTGGAGCCGAGCGATTCGGACAGCGTCGGCGCGGGAACCCAGCTGAACGCCGTCACCCTCACCGGGACTCCGCCTGAGGGAGACTTCCAGCTGAGCGCGCGCGTCGACGTCGACTTCCGTTCCACGTTCGACGCTGGCGCCCTCGTCGTGTGGATCGACCACTCCCGCTGGGCGAAACTCTGCCTGGAATACGCGCCGGGCGGCGAGCCGATGGTCGTCTCGGTGGTCACGCGGGACGTGTCGGACGATGCGAACGGCTTCGCACTGGACGAGGCATCCGTCTGGCTGCGCGTGGCTCGCGTGGGGGAGGTCTTCGCGTTCCACGCGTCCGTCGACGGTGCGCGGTGGAGGTTCGTGCGCGCGTTCGTGCTCGAGGGCGAACCTGTGGCAGTCGGCTTCGAAGCGCAGAGTCCCCTCGGCTCCGGCTGCCGCGTGTCCTTCCGCGACATCGACTTCGCATCCGAGACCCTCGCCGACCTCCGCGACGGATCCTGAGCCGGACGACCGAGTCAGCGTAACCCGGTCAGCCTCGCATCTACCAACCTGGGGAGTATGGTTTCAAATCCCACCGTCACCGCCAGGGAAGCCCCTGCTCAGCGGGGGTTTCCTATTCGTCAGAGGACCCGTTGACGAGGAGTGAAGAGACTCTGCGCTGCAGGAACTCACGTTGACATCGGGAGTGATCGGGGCAACGCCCCAAGGCGACTCACGGCGGCTCTACTCTCGCATGGTGAGGCTTCATGATGATCAGGTCGACATCGAGATCGACTCGGTACGACGCCTGATCGCTGAGCAGTTCCCGGAGTATCGGCAGCTGGAGGTGCGACCCGTATCGGGATCGCCTGCGACCGTGAGCAAGCTCTTTCGCGTGGGCACCGCGCTGGCGGCGAAGTTCCCGCTGCGGCGCCAGGATCCGGAGCATGCGGCTTCGTGGCTGACGAGGGAAGCCGACGGTCTGCGCTCGTTCCACGCCGTCTCACGTCTTCCCAGTCCGGTGCCGGTTGGCATCGGGGATCCGGGACATGGCTTCCCCATGCCGTGGATGCTGCAGAGCTGGGCCGCCGGTACGACGGCGACTCCGACGGGCGTGGCCGACGCCACCGCGGTCGCGGAGGACGTGGCGGAGCTGATTCTCCGTATGCGTGGAACGGATCCTTCCGGATTCCGCGTGAACGGTTCCGGTCGCGGCGGGGATCTCAGCTCCCACGACGCGTGGGTGCAGGAGTGCCTCCGCCGGAGCGAGGGCCTGCTCGAGCGTGACCGCGCGGCGGAACGGTGGCAGCAGTTCCGCGTTCTCCCGCCGCCGGCGGAATCCGTTCTGTGTCACGGCGACCTCACTCCGTTCAATCTCCTCGTGCGGAGGAACCGGCTTGTGGGCGTGCTCGATGGCGGCGGGTTCGGTCGTGCGGACCCGGCGCTCGACCTGATCGTCGCGTGGCACCTCTTCGATGCGCCCGCCAGAGCGGTGTTGCGCGATCTGGTGGGCAGCGACGAACTCGAGTGGCGGCGCGGCGCGGCATGGGCATTCGAGCAAGCCATGGGTGTGGTCTGGTACTACCGGGACACGAATCCCGCGATGTCGGCGTTGGGGCGAACGACGCTGGCCCGCATCCTCGACGCCGCGGACCTGTGAGCCGTTGCCCGGGCTCGCCATCGACAGCTGTTCCGCAGCCGCCCGACTTCGGCTCTTCCACCTCGTCCAGCCGAGTGGCAGGATGCCCGCGTGATCGCACGCGCATGGGTCGCTGATCGGTCGACGACGACCGCGATCAGCGTCGGCATCCCGGTCCTCGGCGTTGCCGTCGGCATCCCGGCCGCGCTCGCCAGTCCGTCCGCGTCGTCGTATGTGTCCTGGTTCCCCGACTTCCTGGTGGGGTTGCTGTTCTTCGCCGCGGCCGGACTGTCGTCCCGGTCGTCGCGCGTGTTGACGATTTACGCGCTCCTCATCGGATGTCTGTGGTTCCTGGGGAGCGCCCTCCCGGTCGCGAGCCTCTGGCACCGCGGCGCGATCGCCCACCTCGTGATCGCCTTGCCGCTGATCGCCGTCGCGCCATGGTTCGCGGTGGTCGCGGTCGTAGCCGGGTACGCGGTCAACCTGATCCCGAGCTTCGGGGGCCGGCCCGACGTTTCTCTCGCCCTCGCCGCGGCCCTCATCGTCGTGGCCCTCCTCCGCATGCGCACTCGACGCTCCGGGTCGGCCCCGCTTGCGGTCGCGCTCGCTTTCGGCATCGGCGTCGCCGGATACCAGGTGCTGGGAAGCATCGTCCCGGGGCCGACCGGCGTCTATGCGGGTCTTCTCGTCTACGACGCGGCGATCGCAGCGATCGCCTTCATCCTGGCGCTGTCGACGCTGCGCCCCGACGTGTCGGATCCGGCCGACCTGATCATCGAGATCCGGCGCCGTTCGCCCGCCGCGGAGGCGGCGCAGGCGCTGCGCGATGCGCTGGGGGATGTCGATGATCCTGCGATCATCCACGCCCTCGCCACCGCAGACCGCCTCGCTGCAACGAATGCCCGGCTCCAGCGGGAGGCGGACGGGCGGCTGCGCGCGCTCGCCGAGTCGCTGGACAGGCTCGCGGCAGCCGACACCGAGGAGCGTGCGCGCATCCTTGACCTCCTCAGCGAGGAACTCGATCCTCTCTATTCGGAAGTGGATGCCGCGCTCGCGGCACTGCCGCCCTCACCCGCTTCCGAGCGGATCCGGCAGCGAGTCGCCGAGTCTGCGGACGAGCTCGCCGCGCTCCGGGCCGACCTGTCGGCAGCCGGCGACCCCAGCCTGGCCGACGGCATCCTCCGGCTTGCATCGCAGAGCCCCATCCCCGTCCGGGTCGGCGATCTGCCTCGCCTCCCGCTCGCGTGGGTCGAACCGGTACTCCGGATGTGCGCGGAAGCGATGACCAACGCCGTCAAGCATTCCGGTGCGACCACGATCCGGATCGGCGGACGTCGTCGAAGGGGCGCATGGACCCTCGACGTCGTAGACGACGGCCGCGGCGGGGCAGACGAACGACGGGGGACGGGCCTGCGCGGCATGATCGAGCGCGCAAGCGAGATCGGTGCTCGGATCGAGGTGACGTCGCCTGTCGAGGGCGGCACCTGGGTGTCGATCCGGCTGCCGCGGTTCAGTGGTCGGGTCGTGCCGCGTCGCCCGTCCGCGGACGGCAGAGCTCCGGGGGCTCGTACTCCCGAGCAGGGTGCGCGCTGACAGCATCCCGCATCGCCTCCACGACCGGAGCATGCGCCGGATCGGCGAGGAGCCCTCGAACAGCGGGCGACACTCGCTCCGCGAACGCGTCGCGGGCCGCCGCGCTCGTGACGGCGACCCGGTAGCCGAGGGCGCACGCGCGAGTGGCGGCGTCATCCCGGTCGATGGGCGACAGAGCGAGGTCTTCAGCGACGGCTCTCAGCGCCTCCCGCTGTGCATCGCTCAGGGCCTCCCACGCCTCGGAATCGGCGACCAGCACGTCGAATTTCACCCAGAGATCGATGTCGCCCGTGATGGTCAGGTTGCCGGCGAGGGTCGGAAGCCACCCGAGGCTCGTCTCGGCGGCGTCAACCTCGCCTGAAGCGATCCCACTCGGCGGCGCGTCCGCGACCGGCGTCGCTCCCAGCGCGCCGAGGAGATCGGCCTCGAACAGAGCGTCCGCCTGAGCGGTCCGGAAGCGCAATGCACGGAACTGGTCCGGATGCCGCAGGGGGGAGAGGGATGCCGGATGCCGGATCTCTTCGGGGATCGCGGCGATCCCGACGAGACCGACCGACTCGAGCCGGGACAGGTAGTCGGCCACGGCCCCGCTGCGCGCAACGGCCGCAGCCTGCTCCATGGAGTGAAGCTGGAACGGCGCCGACAGCGCGGGCAGCGAGGCCTCGGGCCAGCGATCGAAAGCGCGGGCGGGGATGAGGCCGAACGAGGACGCACCTTGTGCAACAGCTTCCGCCAGGTCGGCCTCGCGGTAAGGGTCGGGAGTTCCGTCGTCCCATGCCGGTTCCAGCACGATGCCGGCCTCCGGTCCGCGGGGATCGAGGGCGACAGCCTGCGCCAGACGACCCGTCGGGCTGCTCCGCCCCTCGGGGACCGCGAAGCCGTGCACGTTGGCCAGCGCGCCCGACCCGCCCTTCGTCCCGCTGTAGTCGGCTGCGAAGTCGCAGCCGACCAGGAGTGCGAGCGCGCAGATGAGGATCGCCGGCGTGCCGGCGACCCTCATCCCCGCGCGCGCCCTGCTCACTGCACCTTGATCCAGGGGGTGGCTGTGATCGCCAGCACGTCGATCTCGGGGAAGTCGCCGAACGGCGTGACCGTGAGGTTGCCGGCGGCGTCAGGCCGCACGACCATGGAGAGAGCCTGATACCCGCTCTCCTCCTTGATCAGGTTCTCTCCGTCGAACGACCACGTGCCGTGTGCAGACACGGACTCGCCCTTTCCGTCCGGATCCTCCCACCGGTGGGTCCACGTGCCGTCGGCCACGAGGGTCTGCGTGTAGATGCCGCAGACTTCGGGGCACCACTGGTCGGCTGACACGCCCGCGGCTTCGAGCACCTCCGCGGTTACCTCCCAGCGGTAGGTGCCGGCGATGGAGGTGTCCGACCCTGGGCCGGCCGTCGTCGTCTCGCACCCCGTAACGGGGTCCGGCGCGGAAACGCCGGCGACGACCTCGGAGATCGCCGCGATGATGTCGGCGTTGCCGCCATTCGCGGCGATCGCGTCGACGACCGGCTGAGCGGCCGCCCGGAAGGAGGCGACCTGGTCCGCGGTGGCCGCCACGATCGAGCCGCCGCCCGCGCACCACGCGTTCGCGGCGTCGGCGTCTGTGGGCTGGTTCTCGCGCACCCACTCCCGGGTCGCGCCCGCGGCCTCGGTGATCGCCTGCCGGGCCCGCTCGTCGAGAGACGCCCACGCATCGGCGTTCGCGACGAGCACATTGACCTTCGGGTAGAAGACGACGTTCCCCGTCGCGGTGCCGTACGGATCCAGCAAGTAGGAGGAGTCGGTGCCGAGGTGCTTCTCGAAGTCGGGGTGCTCGTCGGTCACCGCGCCGGCCCCGAGCGCTTCGTAGAGCGCTCGGTTCACCTCGGCGGTGGCTGAGCGGACGGTTCCGCCCGCATAATCCTTGGGATCCACCAGCGGGCCGTGATAGCCGAACGGTCGCCGCAGCCCTTCGGGCATCGCCGCAATCCCCACCAGCCCCAGCTCATCCAGGCCCTGAAGCATCGGCGTCATCACCGCATCGTCGCTGAGCACGGCATCCAGCGCCTCATCGCTCTGGATCAGGAAAGGGGTGGTGAGCGGGTCGAGGCTGGTCACGCCCAGGCTCGCCCACGCCCGCGACGGGACCACCGCCAGGTCGAGCTCGCTGTCCACGACCATCCGGGCGATCGCCTGGTCCCAGTCGGCGGTGTCGCCGGCGGCGTGCCACACCGGCTCGAGCACGACGTCTCCCGACTTCGCCGCTTCGGCCGCCAGTGCGGTGATCTGGTCGGCGGCGGGCACGCCGGGGCTGTCGTCCGTTCCGATGGTGAGGGTGACCGCCTCGGCCGCCGCCTCCGCCGTGGGGTTCGCCGTGCACGCGGCGCTGCCGAGCGCGATCGCCGTCAAGGCGGCGATCGCGGGGAGTGTCCGGATGGCCATCGTCGGCTCCTTACAGGATCGATTGTGTCCGATGAACCGACGCTATGGGGAGGCAGATCCTCGACCCACCGTGCCCGCACCCGGTTCTCCGCGGTGTCTCCGTGCTGGCACGGGTCATCGTCCGGAAGCGTTGACGGCGTCCGCCCGCGCTTCCAGAATCAGACCATGCGGCGCCAGGCGCGCATATGGGGTGCGATCGCGATCCTCTTCGCGATCGCCGCCATGCTCGTGGCGGGATGGCTCGGCGCCACGTCCGAGCCACGCGCGTCGTCGACGGCGAGCGAGGTGCTGTTCGCCGCCCACGTCATGGCGGGTGCGATGCTGATCGCAGCATCCGCTGTCCTCGCCGTCACCGGAATCCGGCCGGCTCAGGTCATCGCCCTTTCCGCATCCGCGCTCGCGCTGCAGGCCGAGATCCTCCGGAACGCGCCGCTCACACCACCCGTCGCCCGCACGGTCCTCACCGCGATCGGTCTCGCGGCGCCCGTGGCCGTGGTCGTGCTCACGCTGCCCCCGCGGAACTCGGCGCCTGCCTCCGGTGCGGCGGAGCAGGAAGCGCTCTGGGTGGGGTGGCTCCGCCGCGCGTCCATCGGCGTTGCGGTGGCCATCGGTGTGCTCGCGGCCGCAATCGCGCTGGTGAGGGTTCCGCTCTACGATCTCGCCTGCAGGTACGACTGCGGGCTCGACAGCTGGATCGCCGTTCCCTCGCCCGCGACGTCGGCGGCTCTCTCGGGGTGGTATCTCGCCGCACTCGCCGCCTCATCCGCGCTGGCGGGGGCTCTGCTGTGGGCACGCGCGCGTACAGGCGCACCTGCGGCCGACGCGTGGTTCGGCCCGGCAGTCCTCGGGGCCGCGACCGCGACGCTGCTCGCCGAGACGATCCGGGGGGTCGCCGTACTCGCCCGCTCGGATGCTCTGCTGGCCTGGGACCTGGTGCGTCTGCTGGCCTACGTCGCGCTGGGGGCGACCGCCCTGGTCGCGGGGGCGGCGCTCGCGAGACGGCTGCGGGCGGTCCGCGAGCTGACGCGCCGGATCGGGCACGAGGCCGAGCCTGGAGGGCTTCGTGCTCGCCTTGCGGCGATCCTCGACGATCCGTCCCTGTCGCTTGGATTCTGGATCCCGGAGGCCGGACGGTTCGTCGACGAACAGGGGGCCTTCGCCGACGCGCCCCACGGTGCAACCCGCATCCGGCTGTCGCGCCGTGGTCGACCGCTCGCGATGATCGCCACGAGCCGCCGAGCGGACGAGGCCGCCGTCGCCGTCCGGTCGATCGGCGAGAGCGCTAGCCTCGCGATCGACAACGAGCGGTGGTTCGCCGAGATGGCTCACCGCAGCCATCAACTCGAGGCGACCCGACGGGCGATCGTCGACCGATCCTCGACGGAGCGGCACGCCATCGAGAGAGGACTGCACGACGGCGTGCAGGCGGGTCTCGTGGCGGCGCTCTTCGAACTCGCGCGACTTCGCGCGGACAAGGGCCCGTCACCCGAGGCGGATCGCCTGGAACGAGCGCTGACCCGCGCCCACGGCCGCGCGCGAGAGCTCGCGCACGGCGTCTATCCCGCACTGCTGGACGGCGTCGGCCTGAGCGAAGCCCTGCGCGAACTTGCGAGCACGCGGCCCCTGTCGGTCACCGTTGCCGGCGAGCGGGCTCCCATGCCGGTCGAACACGCGCTCTACCGACTGGTGCGAGCCGCGAGCGACGGCGGTGCGCCGCTCACGGTCGACGTCTCGATCGGCGGCGATGCACGGGTGGTGCTGTCGGGCGCTCGCGAGTCGCCTCCCGCCGCGATCCTCGACGAGATCGGCGTCCTCGGCGGCCGAGTCGACAGGCATGGCGACACGGTCACGGCGGTGGTCCCATGCGCGCCGTGATCGCCGATGACACGCTCATCACGAGGGAGGGCCTCGCGTTCCTGCTCGCCGACGCCGGCTTGGACGTCGTGGGAGCGGCATCCGATGGTGCGGCCCTGCTCCGACTCGTGGCCGAGTATCGGCCCGATGTCGCGATCGTGGACATCCGCATGCCGCCGACCTACCGCGACGAGGGGATCGTGGCCGCCCGTGAGATCCGTCGCGACTATCCGGGCACGGCCGTTCTGATCCTCTCGCAATACCTCGAGCCGGCGTACGCGATGCGGATGCTGACCGACTATCCCGAGCGCACGGGGTATCTGCTCAAGGAGCGTGTGAACGAGCTGGCGGTCCTCACGGACGCCCTGCGACGCCTGTCTGAGGGCGAGACGGTGGTCGACCCGACCATCGTCGCGCGGCTCATGCATCGGCCGCGGCCCGATGGGGCGTTGGATGCTCTCACCCCGCGCGAGCGGGATGTGCTGGCCTGCGTCGCCGAGGGGCTCACCAACGAAGGGATCGGAGCCAGGCTTTTCATCAGCGAGCGGACGGTCGAATCGCACGTCGCCAACGTCTTCGACAAGCTCGGGCTCACCGCGAGTACCCATTCGCATCGCCGCGTGCTGGCCGCGCTCCTCTACCTGCGGGAGACGAGGCAGTGACCGCGGCGAACTCGACCGCGGAACGGGAGGCGATGTCCGGCCCTGCCGACGGCCCGTGAGGGCGAGAGCGCTGCCCTCGCCCCCACGGTGTCGTCATCTCGACCGGGATGCCGGCTGGGGCGTCACCCCTCGAACAACCGCGGCAGGAAGTCGATCAACGCCTTCTGCCAGACGTCCCAGCTGTGCGGACCGGGGATGATCGGCGCGAACTCGTGCTCGATCCCCCGGTTGTTCAGCGCAGTGACCAGGCCCAGCGTCTGCTGGTAGGTGAAGTCCTGGATGTCACCCGAGTAGATGCGCAGGAGCTCCGTGCCGTCGTTGATCGCCGTCACATCGGCACTCGCCGGAGGATTGGTGAATGCAGACATCGCACCGATGTAGGCGAACTGGCCGGGGAACGTGTACATGGTGCTCAGTGCCGCCTGCGATCCCATGGACAGGCCCGCAAGGGCACGATCCGCGGGGTCGCCGCTGACGTTGTACTGCGCCTGGGCGGCCACCGTGATGCGCTGCGTGATCTCGTTGGGGAAGTTCACGCCGTTGCCGTTGGCCATCACGACCACCATCGGGACGATGTTCCCCTTGGCGTAGTAATTGTCGAGGATCTGGGCGGCGAAGCCGACCTGGATCCAGTCCGTCCACGTCTGTCCGCCACCGTGCTGGAGGTACAGCACCGGATAGGCCTCGGCGCGCTCGGGGTCGTAGTCCGGGGGCGTCCACACGTACGCCGAGCGAGTGGGGTTGCCGCTCGCGCTGCTGGTGTAGTCCATGACCTGGACGTGGCCCCGCGCCTCGGGTGCGACCGGCGTCGTGTACTCGCCACGGAGCGTCTCGCCGCCGGGAACCTGGAACGTGCTCCAGTTGGGCTCCGAGAGCACGGTCGTCGGGTTGGCGGTGTCCTTGCGGTCCGAGCCCTCGACGACGAACTTGTAGTAGTACGAACCCGCCTCGACCGGCATCGTGAGGCGCCAGCGCCCGTCCGGCTGCTTGGTCATCGGCGTGCGCGGCCAGCTCCCGGCGGGGCCGAAGTTGCCCCACACCGTGACGTTGTTCGCGCCGGCGAACTCGGTGCCGGTCTCGAACGTCACGACGCCGTTCTCATCGATCCACGGCGTCGGGGTCGTGCCGGGCGCCGGAAGCGCGTGCGGCTCGAGCGCGAGGTGGCCCTCGCTCGGTCCTGTGTCGCCCGGCTCCTGGAACACACGCTGCGCGAAGTCGTGCAGATTCTTCTGCCACGTGTCCCACGTGCCCCCCGTCTCCGGGTCGGAGCCGTCCGACTGGAACTCGACGCCGGCCTTCGCGAGCTTGTCGGCGAGGCTCACGGTCGCGTTGTATCGCGGATCGGTGACGTTGCCGACGTAAAGACGGATGAGGTCGGTCGCGTTGTTGATCTGCCGCGCCTTGCCCTTGCCGATGTTCTGCTCGAGCCGGCCTGAGAACGAGCCGACATTCGCGAACTCTCCCGTCGCGTTCACCTGGAGCTGAAGAGCCTGCGAAGCCCCTCGCCCGATGCCGGCGATGGCGCGATCGTCGCCGTCGCTCGAGATGTTGAACGACCCTTCCGCGGCCGGCAGCAGGTTCTTGACCACCTCACCGCGGATCTCATCCGACTGGCCGTCACCCATGACGACGACCATCGGCTCGGCGTCGCCGTCGACTGTCAGGTTGTCGAGGATCTGCTTCAGTCGCCCGAGCTCCACCCATTCGCGATAGCTCTGGCCCTCGTCCTGCAGGAGGTAGAGCACGGGGTAGGGTTCAGCGCGGTTCTCGTCATAGCCCGGGGGCGTCCATACGAGCGCCGAGCGCTCTCCGCCGGTGACGGAGCTCCGGTACGTGAGATCCGTCAGCGCCCCTCCGTCGGGCACGTCGGCGAGCCACTCGGCGCCCGGACCGTCGACGAACAGGGTGTTCCAGGTCGGCTTCGAGGTCACCTCCTGCGGACTCGCCGGGTTGCGGAAGGCGATCGCATCCTGGTTCCAGGCCGGACGAGCGGAGTACTGGTAGTAGTACAGGCCGGGCTCGAGAGGTCCGAGAGTCGTCGACCAGACTCGGCCGTTCGGCGTATTGCTCGAACCCATGTTGAGCGTGGTCCACGTCTTGCCGGGGGCGAAGTTGCCCTCCACCGCCACGACGCTCCCGTTGATGCCCGTCGCCGGCTGGATCGCCGAGTCGGGGACGGAGAAACGGTAGACGTCCGGGACGACGTTGTCGACCTCGGCGACCCACGGGTCCTCGGCGGCCGCGGCCGGCTGCGCCGCGAGGAGGGTGGATACGCCCAACGCCGCAGCGGTGGTCATCGCCACCAGTATTCGACGGGAGCGCGTCTGCATGCCCCGTCCTCGCTCTGTCCACATCAACATCGATTTCCTCTCGGATTACAACGTCGTAAATTCCCGTGCACGCCCATCGTGTCTTTCGGGCGCGTCGGCGTCAAGAGAAAATTGCAACGTTGTAGAGACGGCGGGCGCGGCGCATCACCGGATGGTGTGCGGGGGTCGCCGACTACTTCTTGCCGAGGTCAGCGGCGATGTCGGGCACGTAGTGGAACTGCTCGATGGGAGGCCGCTCATAGTCGTCGGCCTTCGGCCGGTCCGGGATCGTGATCTTCGGCCGGTCCAGGTGACGATAGGGGATGCTGTCGAGCAGGTGGCTGATCGAATTGAGTCGCGCGCTGCGTTTGTCGTCGCTCTCGACGACCCACCACGGGGAACCGGGGGTATCCGTCGCGGCGAACATGGCATCCTTCGCGCGTGAGTAGTCCTCCCACCGGCGGATCGATTCCAGGTCGGTCGGAGACAGCTTCCAGAGCTTCATCGGATCCTCCAGCCGCGCCGCGAAGCGCGCCTGCTGCTCGTCATCCGAGACCGAGAACCAGTACTTGATCAGGATGATGCCGTCCTCGATCAGATGCTGCTCCACGAGCGGCGCCTGCCGCAGGAACCTCTGGTACTCCTCCTCCGAGCAGTACCCCATGACCCGCTCGACCCCCGCGCGGTTGTACCAGGACCGGTCCATCAGCACGAGCTCGCCCTTGCTCGGGAGATGCTCGATGTACCGCTGGAAGTACCACTGGCCGCGCTCGCGCTTGGTCGGCTTCGTGAGCGCGACGACGCGCACATGCCGGGGGCTCAGGTACTCGGTGACCCGTTTGATCGCTCCGCCCTTGCCGGCGGCATCACGGCCTTCGAAGATCACCAGGACACGGGCGTCGTTCTTCGCCACCCACCGCTGCATCTCCACCAGCTCGACCTGCAAGCGCTTCAGCTCCGCCTTGTACGGCCCCTTGGGGACCCGCTTCACCGTCGTCTTGCTGCTGACCTTCTTCGCCATCGCACCCCTTCGTGAGCACCGCGTCGGCGGCGACGATCTCGCGATGAGCACGCAGACCCTCGGTCGTCACTGACGTCGCCACCCTACCGACTCCGGCCGCGCAAGTAGAGTCGGCGCATGCGGGTTCGCGTCCGGAACTGCACGAAGCTGTTCGACATGCGCGACGGCTACCCCTTCGCTCGCAACGTGCTGGGATTCAGCGACCCGAGCGTCGCGCTGGTGGGGGATCGGTGGACGATGTTCATCGGCGGGATGGCGCCGACGTTCCGGACGAACATCTACTCGTTCGAACTGCCTCCGGGCGCGCCGGTGACGAGCGACGAGTGGCGTCCCAGCCCTTCCGCCGTCCTGTCGGCCCGGCGGATTCGACCCGTCATCGACCAGCCGAGGAGGCGGTCGTGGAACCGCTGCATGCACTCGGTGTGCTTCGTGCGCGGCGTCGCAGACGCGCATACGGTCGAGCGCATCTACCACGCCGGTCGCGCCTCGGAGACCGTGCTCAACAGGCGGCTCCCATACCGCATCGGGTATCTCGAGCGTCGGCCGGGAGAACCGTGGCGCAGCATCGATCAACCGCTCGCACTGCACGGTCCCGGGCTCGACAGCATCCTCGAGCCGAAGGTCGAGTACCACAGCGGCCGATGGCACATGCGATTCCTGACGCTTCCCGCTTCCCGCCCAGGATCGGAGGACCCGACCCGGTTCCGGATCATGTACACGACGAGTCCGAACGGTCGCGACGACTGGACGGCACCCGTCGAGTGGTTCGGCACGACGACGGCTTCTACGACAGCGTCGTCGTCGCCGATGACGAAGGAGCGCTGATGGTCATCACGCGCGACTCGGACCTCGAGGGACGGGCGGACAATCCGCCGCAGGGCGTGTGGATCAGCCGCGCCTCCGCCGCGAGCGATCCGCGGCCGGACTGGTCGGACCCGGTGAGGATCTTCGCGGCGGAGGACGCCGGGTACGGATGGACGGCCAGGGGATGTGCGCGCCGACCGCGGTCTGGAGCGACGCCGCCCACCGCACCCTGAGCGTCTTCTTCGCCGGCGCCCCTGCCGAGCGTGCATGGCATCGCCTGGCGGTTCAGGCTGTGCGCCGTGGCCGGCGCCCGCCGTTCCCCTCGCCGCTCTACTTCACGATCGGCCGCCTCGATCTCGAGGTGGGCCGCAGCGAGTAGCCGCGACACCGTGAACCCGGTCCGCGCGCACGAGCGGCGGCATCCGGTGGTCGTTCATCGGATGCCGCCGCTGCCGGCCCGCCGGGTCAGCTCTTCTCGACCACCACGACGCTCGCGAAGTCCTTGCGGACGAAGCGCGTGCTGCAGGTCGGGCTGAAGCCCGTCGCCGTGATGGTGAACGAGTAGCTGCCCGGGATCTTGGTGCGCTCATAGCGACCTGCGGAGACCCCCACCAGCTTCGGACGCAGGATGAGCCGCGGGTCGATCACGGCGACGCGGTTCGGATTGACCGCGATCGTCGCGCCGGTGGTCGTCCCGCCCGTGCTGGAGCCCCCGCTCGTCGTGCCGGCCGCACCGCCGCCGCCGGTGACGCCGCCGGTGACGCCGCCGGCCACGATGCCGCCGATTCCGCCGCCTCCCGCGACGACGGCCGCGCCCTCGACCAGACCCCCGCCCGTCGATCCTCGCCCGAACCCGGTCAGACGCGGGGAACGGAGCGTGGCCGCGCCGAGCGCGAGGTCGTCGATGCGGGGCGCGAGGATGTCCTCGCCCGTGTCGGCGAAGAGCCGGTCCCGCAGCAGCACCAGCTGGGCGAGGCGGGCGCGTGCCTTGTCGGGCTTGCCGTCGGCGAGGAAGTCGTCGGGCAGCTTGATCCGCGAGAGGCGCCCGCGATGCTTGTCGAGGAGGTCGGCCGTGGACACATCCGGTGCGGCGACGGTCGCGCGCACGCGCACCCCGTCGATGCCGCCGCGACGATCCGCCACCGTGGCCTTGACCCCGATGACGTCCCCGAGCCCGACGAGGGTGGGCACGGCGAGCTGGAGCTTGAGCGGCGAGCGCACGAAACCCCCGACCGTGTACGGCGTGTGCTGCCGGCGGTCGGTCGCCACCTCGACGGTCCACTGCCCCGGCTGCGGATCCTGGATCGTGAAGCTGACGTAGCCGTCCCGAGCGTTGCGCACGAACTCGGTCGACGACCGCGGCAGCCACCTGCCGCCCGGCGAGCGCAGTCGCACGCCGATCTCGCCCGGCCCCTTCGGCTCGCGCGGAACGTAGCGCAGCGAGGTGTCATGCCACGCGACGGTGAACAGCACCGAGTCGGCGCAGCCGTCGACCCAGCCCGACACCTGCGACACCGAGGCCATCGACGACTCGTTGACGATCACGCCGTCGCCCGTGACCTGACCGCGGACGTAGTTGTAGATCTCGAAGAGGTCATCGATCGTGGGCATGAAGTAGTACCTGCCCCCGGTGTCGTCGGCCAGCTGCGCGAGGAGGGTCTGGTCGGATGCCGGGCCCATCGCCGCGCTGTAGATCGGCAGGTCCGCCGGCAGCGCCGCGGCCGCGTCGAGCGCCCAGGGCTTGGCCGGGTTTCCCTCGTCGCAGCCCTTGTTGTCGTAGCCGTCCGACAGCAGCACCATGGCCCGTCGCGTCCCGGCGCCCGAGAGCATGCTCCCGGCCTCCTGGATGCCCGCACCCATGAAGGTGCAGCCGCCGAACCCGATGCCGTCGACCGCCGCGGTCGCGGCATCCCTCGTCGCCTGACCCGTGATCAGCTGCGGCGCACCCGTCCCGGGGTACTCCTCGTCGCCCGAGTCGCCGAAGCTGACGACGCCGACGGAATCGTCGACCCCCATCAGGTCGATGAACTGGCGGGAAGTCTGCCGCGTGATGTCGACGTAGCCGAACACCTGCATCGAGCCCGACCGGTCGAGCACCGTGACGACGCTCACGGGATCCGCCGAGGGCACCTCGGCGTTGTCGATCACGAGCGCGAAGTCCTGCCACGTGCCCGCGATGTCGGTGCGAGCGGATGCCGCGATGCTGGCCGCGACGACGGTGACCTCGTAGACGCCGGCCGGGGTCTGGATGACGACGCCCTCGGTGTTGTTCAGGTCGTCCGCCGTTCCTCCGGTGGTGGAGAACGCCCCGGAGAACACGTTCCCGCGGAAGAGCTGGCCCGTGTCGACGTGGCGCACCTCGAGGTCGAGGTCGTTGACGAGCGCGGGATTCGCTCCGACCGCGCCCGCGGCGTCCGACCATGACAGCGCGACCCGCAGGGGCCGGGCGCCGTCGGCGGCCGCGACCCGGATCGTGTACTCCTGACCCGTCGCCGTGAACGCCTGCCGCTGATCGACGAAGATCTTCGGCCCACGGTCGGACGCAGGCGCCTGGAGGAGCGCGTTCTCGACGGAGACGCGGCCCCAGCCGACGTTGTTGTTCGGGCCGGCCGCGATCGTGCCTCCCGCACCGTCGGTGCCGCCCGCGACCGACTCCGTGGTCGAGGCGAGCAGCGCCTTGATGAGCGCGGGACTCGGCGTCTTCCCGTTGCGCGTCTGCCGCCACCAGTCGATGAGCAGCGCGGCGTTGCCCGCGACGTGGGGCGAGGCCATCGAGGTTCCCGACATCGGCGCGTGCACCGCGTGCAGGGTGCCGCCCGTGTCGGTGTACGGACCGCTGCGAAAGCCCACGGGGCTGTAGGTCGAGATGATGTCGGTGCCTGGCGCGACCACCGTCGGGAGCATCCGGCCGTCGGCGGCGGGGCCGCGCGACGACGTGGAGGCGAGGCCCCGGATGTCGTCGTTCGCGGTCATCTCCCCCGGACGGGCGTTGAGGGAGTTGCCGACGAGGATCGCGTTCTTGGGATTCTTCGTCACCGTGCCCGCGCCCGATCCGCTGTTCCCCGCGGAGAACACGATCACGAGCGGTGTCTGGTCCGTCGATGTCGCGTCGGCATCGCGGACGCCGAGGTCGACGGTGCGGTCGTCGGCGGAGTAGGTCGCCCCGTTCATCGCCCACGAGTTGTTCATGACGTCGCCGCCCTCCAGCGCCGACCGCCGGATGCGCGCCGCCACGGTGCCCCCCAGCTCGACGAGCCCCACGTCGGCCCCGGGTGCCACCCCCATGCCGAGAAGGAACCCTTGCGGGTCGGTATCCCCGGAGTCGCCGTCCCCGGCGGCGATGCCTGCGACGTGCGTGCCATGCCCATCGGTGTCGGCGCCGACCACGGCCGCTCCGGCCGAGTCGACGAGGAACGCCACCCTCCCGGCGAGGTCGTCGTGCATCGTCGTCGTGTCGTTCGTGTCGATGCCGGTGTCGCACACGGCGATCGTGACACCGGTGCCGTCGACGCCCAGAGCGGCCAGATTGGCCGCATAGCCGGTGTTGGGCAGGGTGTTCGGCGCGGCCGTGCCGTTGAGGTCCTCGTAGACGATCTGCGAGCTGCGCTCGTCCTCGACGACGGGTGCGTGCACGGCGTCGATCCAGCGAACGTCGTCACGCGCCGCGATCTCCGGCAGCGCCTCGGTGGGCAGCTGCGCGCGGACGCTTCGGAACACGTCGGGGGACTCCGGCGCGACCTCCACGACGGTTCCCCCCAGGGAGAGGACCAGTTCGGCGATCTCGTCGACGTTCCCCTCCGCCAGCACGCCGATGTCGACGGCCTCGATGGGCCCGAGTCCTCTGTCGGTGCCGGCCTCGGGATCCCCCGCCAGCAGCTCGGGATTGACCTTGTACGCCGGTGCGAGCGGACCGGTCCACTCCACGAACGGCAGCGCCTGCGCGGAAGCGATCGTCCCGGCGTCGGCGCGGACGAAGTACGCGTGCGGGCTGACCGCTTCGATCACGCGGATGCCGCGCTCGGCGAGGATGGCCAGCCACGACTCCTGGACGGGGCCGACGAGCTGGACCAGGTGATTCACCCCGTCGCCCTCCACCTGCTCGAAGCCCGGCGGCGTCGGCGGCGGATCGCCCCCTGCCGTGTCGATCTCGTAGCTGAACATGCGGATCGTGTGCGGATCTCGCACCGCCTTGACGCGCCATCCCTCCTTCTCCAGCCGCTCGACCTGACCCTCGTCGGCGTCGACGACGAAGCCCCGGTCGAGCGGACTGACGACCGACACCCCGTCTGCCGCGACGTCCGGCCTCGCCGCCTCGGCGCCTGTGGCGTCGGCTCGATGGGTGATGACATAGCGTTCGGACATCTCTGTGCCCCCTCTGTTCCGGCTCGATGTCGCCGAGCCCACGGCTCGGCATCACGGGAGAGGCGCGCACCGGCCCCGGTGATACATCAGCGGGCGAGCCGCTGTGCACCTCCGGGTTCACCTCTCGCGCCAGCGGGTGAGGAACTCCTCCACCGTCGACGAGGCGAGCTCCTCCCGGGCGCGGGTGAGGAGCTCGCCGGCCTCACGGAGCGTGCCCGCCGACCGGCGGATCACCGGTCGCCCGGTATCGCGCCGGATGACGACGAGGTCCGTCGCCGAGGGTCCGGCCTCCAGGTCGAAGGTCAGAAGGCCGACGGCGATCGTGGCGACGGAGCGGAGCGCCCTGGCCCACCACCGTCCCTGGCGCGGGGCGAGGAAGGCGGACAGGTGGTCCGCCGCGACATCCCTCGCTGCGCCCGAGCCTTCCGAGTCCGCGGGAGCGTCCGACATGCCGCAAGTCTGGCGGGGGTCCATGGCGGACGGAAGGGCATCGGACCGGTGTCCTCACCCGACCGGGGCCGGGCCCGCCGGGTTGCGGTGCGCCTCGCGCCAGCGCAGCGGAGAGGTGCCGCATTCGCCGAGGAACGTCTCGTGGAACGAGCTCGCCGAGCCGAAGCCGGCCCGCGCGCCGACCGCTTCCGACGTGAGGTCGGAGGTGAGCAGCAGGCGCTGCGCCTCGGAGACGCGCAGCTGTGCGAGATAGCGGAGGATGCCGATGCCGAAGATCCGCCGGAAGATCGCCGCAGCGCGGTTGGGGCTCAGATGCACGGCGGTCGCGACATCCTTCACGCGCACATCCGTGGTGAGGTTCTCGGCGAGGTAGGTCGCCATCGCAGCGGCGCGCTGCAGGTCGAGCGTGGATCGCGCGCGGTCGGTCGTCGTTGCGGCCCATTCTCCGAGGATCATCCGCAGCAGCAGCGCCTCGACCTCGAGCGCCGTCGCCCGCATCGGGACCTCCCTCCGCTCGAAGAGGTCGCGCGCCCACCGATCGAACGCGGAGGGGAGTCCCTCCCACGGCTCGTCGTCGGGCCCGACCAGGATGAAGCCCTGGAGGAGCCGTCTCGTGGCGGGGGCCGGAACGGCCCACGACATGAATCGCGCCAGCGGGATCGTGACGAAGGCGTGCGGCTCGCTCTCGGAGATGTCGACGAGCTGATGAGGTCGCGAGCCCCAGAAGGCGGCGGGGACGCCACCCGGCACGGTGTATGAGCCTCCTGCCGATTCGTACGTGACCGGCGCCGCGCAGAAGTTGACCTCGATGTCGTTGTGGGCGTGAGGGGCCGTCATGGCGGAGGTCTGGCCGCGCCATGCGGTGAAGCCGAACGAGGTCCCGCGCTGCTGCGGCTCCGGCGGCACGGGAAGCGTGGTGGAAATGCGGAATCTCTCGATCTCTTCGCGGAACGATGCCGAGAACTCTATCCCTAGCGTGGCTGGAGGAAAGGACGACCGATGACCCTCCCCACTTCCTCCCTCGCCTCCGCCGGCCTGCCGGACGCCGCTGCGATCCCCTCGCGTGACCACCGTCTGACCCCGGACGAGGTCGCCCACTTCGACGAGCACGGCTACGTCATCCTGCGCGACCGCATCCGGCCCGCGCTTCTCGAACGCCTGCAGAGAGCATCCGAGCGCTGGATCGCCGACGGCCAGGCCCGCGGCGAAGGAGGCGCCGACGACGGCGACTACAACTGGGCGAGCCGCCCGTCGGGGCGTGTGCTGTACCGCGTGAACTACCTGCACAACAAGGGCGAGTCGGCCTCGCTCGAACTGCTCGGAAGCCCCGAGATGCTCGGCATCGCCGAGAGCCTCGCCGGAGCCGACTTCGTGCCGACGTACGAGTCCCTCGTGTTCAAGAACACCGGCGACGGCGCGCCGATCGACTGGCATCAGGATGCCGTGCACCCGCGCAATCACCGGATCTTCAACGTCGACGTGTATCTCGACGAGAGCCGGAAGGGGGCGGGTTCGCTGCGGGTCGCCCCGGGCTCACAGAAGCACATCGTCGATGTGTGCGACCTCCAGGAGAGGTACGGGTGGGACGCGCCCGGCGTCGTCCAGACCGAGCTGAATCCCGGCGACGTGCTCGTGCACGACGTGATGCTCGTGCACGGCTCGGAGGCGACGATTGCGAACAAGCTGCGCCGCACGATCTACTACGAGTTCCGTCCCGCGCAGCAGATTCTCGAAGAAGGCCCCTGGGATGCGTCCTTCATCGAGCAGCGGCTGCGTCTGGTCTCACTGGGCATCGACGAGTGGCGCCGGCACCATCCCGGCGACGAGGGCTTCCGGTGGAACATCGCCCCCGCGCTGCGGCCGATCCTCAGTGACGACGTCGAGGCCGAGCTGAAAGTCGCCCACGGCGTGCACACGCCGGGCTCGTGGTGCAGCGCCGGCAGCGTCACCATGTGACGCGGGCCGCCGGCGGAGACGTCCGCCGACGGCCCGCGTCCTCGGGGTGATCTACTGCCAGTACCCGACGTTGAAGAGGATCTTCTTCGCCGTCTCCGTCAGCGGTGCCGCCTGCTCGGCGGTCAGCTTGCCGGCGGACTGGAACGCGCTCACCTGGGTGACGAAGCCGTTCATCACCTCGAGGGCACCCGCGCTGTCGTCCTTCGCGACGAGTTTGAGTGCCTGGTCGAGCTTGACCGTGAGGGCGTTGGTGTTGCCCGGGTTGAGCTTCGCCGCGGCCACGCCTGCCTTGAGCGTGTCGATCTCATCCTTCAGGAACGCCTCCGGCTGCCAGAGGTAGTCACGCGCGAAGACCGTGAACAGCTGGTTCCACGCATTGAAGTCGTGCGCACCGGCGACGACCGTGTTCTCGATGAACCCGACCTCGTCGAGAGCGGCGACCTGCGCCGGGTTCGGGAGGCCGAAGTCCCACGCGCCCCCGCCGAAGTGGATGTACGGGGCGGCGAGGTTGGGAGTCGTGGCACGGACGCTCACGCCACCGCTCCACGGGCCGTAGTACCCGAAGGCATCCGCGTCGAAGTTGATCAGATTCTGCGTCACGAACGAACCGGCCGACAGACCGGCGAACGCCCGGTCGATCGCGTCGGTCGAGACGTTGTAGTTCGTCTCGACGAATGGGATCACGACGTTGCGCAGGTTGGGGTAGCCCTGGCCTGCCGCACCGAGGGAGTTCGTGTTCGTCGTGATAACGACCGCGGGCTCGGTGGTGCCGTCCTGGATGAGGTTGTCCATGATGACCGGCACGTTGCCCATGTTCATCCAGTCGGACTGGTCCTGACCGCCACCGTGCTGCATGTAGATCGTCTTGTACGGCTCGGCACGGTCCGGGTCGTAGTCCGGCGGGAGGTAGACGCCGATGGTCCGCGGGATGGTGCCGCCGAGCGGGGGCAGACCCGGGACCTGGACGTACGTCCACTCGCCCTTGGCCGAGTCCTCGCGAGGAAGCTCGATCTGGCGCGCCGCGAGCGGTGCGAAGTTCTGCTTCGCCTCGTCGTAGGGCACGAACACCTTGTTGAAGGCGCGGCGGGCGTTGCCCGTGAGGCCGTCGGGAGCGTAGATCGGTGAGTTCGCAGGATCGGCGACCCAGAGGTTGGTGTTGTTGTTGACGTAGAACCAGTACTGGTTGGCTCCGGCGGCGAGAGGCACGTCGGTCACCCAGTAGCCGCCACCGGCGTTGGTCATCTGGACGTCGTACCCGCCACCTCCGCGCATCAGGCCCGGCTTGTACTCCTGCGGCTGGTAGACCTTCGTGTCGCTCGGGTCGGCCCAGTTGCGCAGGAGGATGTCGGCGACGAAGCGCACGCTCGTCGCGGTGGGGTTGTAGTACACGAAGTGGCCCGTGTACCCGGTCGGCGACGACGGATCGGCGATGACCGTCGGGCCCGGCGTCAGGCTCTCGTCCGCCTGTGCGGCCAGCGGAGCGGTCGTCAGGACGATCGCGGCAGCGAGCCCCAGCGCTGCCATGGCTTTCACGCGGCGCCGTCGCCCGCCGCCCTCCGTCGCGTCGTGCGTCGTCCGCGAGTGCAGAGCTCTCATCACTGTTCCTCCTTGAATAGCCGCCGAGCGCCCCAACGCCGCTCGACGTCGCCAGGCTAGTGACGGTTTACGACGTTGTAAAGGAGAAATTTACGACGTTGTAATTCGCTGCGCGCACGGCTGACCGCCGCCCGCGATCGACGCGCGAGCGGTTCATGCCGCCTTCCCGAGATGAGGCTAGTCATGCGATTACTACGTTGTAAAGTAGCATCGCTTCCGCGATCCCGACGCGCGCAGTCGCCGTGGTCCCCGACCGATAGGAATGCCCATGGCCCGTGATGCCACCTCGTCCCGCGGCAGGCCGAGCATCTACGACGTCGCCCACCGCGCGGGCGTGTCGCATATGACGGTCTCGAGGGTGATCAACGACCACCCCAACATCAGGGAGTCGACTCGCCGGCACGTGCGGGAGGTCATCGCGGAGCTCGGGTATCAGCCGAGCTCCGTGGCCCGGGCCCTGGCCAGCCGGCATTCCCGGAGCATCGGCGTCATGGTCGACGCCGCCGATCACTACGGGCCGAAGAACACGCTCCTCGCGATCGAGCGAGCCGCGAGATCTGCTGGATACACCGTCGCCACCTTCTCGCTGAGCGGGTGGGAGGAGGGAAGCGCCCGCGAGGGTCTGGCCGATCTCACCGGACACGGCGTGGATGCCGTGTGCCTGATCGCGCCGCGCATGTCGTCGCTGCTGGCGGTGACTGCTCCGCCGCTGGACGCTCCCACGATCGTGATCGGCGACGTCGAAGGCGATCCGTCGCTGACGACGGTCGCCGTCGACCAGGGCCATGGGGCCTCGCTCGTCGCGGAGCATCTCACCGCGCTCGGGCATCGCTCGCTGCTCCATCTCGCGGGTCCGCTCGACTGGATCGACGCGAGTGCGCGCGAGCGCGCGTGGCGCAGGGAGATGGATGCCCGCGGCCTTCCCCCGCACATGCTGATCGGGGACTGGACCTCGGATTCCGGGTTCGAGGTGGGGGCGAGGCATCCCATCATCGACGACGTCACGGCGATCTTCGCCTCCAACGACCAGATGGCGCTCGGACTCCTGCACGGCCTGACCACGCGGGGCCTCCGCGTGCCCGAGGACATCGCGATCGTCGGATACGACGACGCGCCGGAGTCGCGGCACCTCATCCCTCCGCTGACGACGGTGCGGCAGGACTTCGACGAGGTCGGCCGACTCGCGCTCGGCACCGTCTTCGACGTCTTGGCCGGCCGGACGGTGGAGTCCCGGCAGCGCGTTCTCCCCGAGCTGATCGTGCGCGCCTCGTCGATCCCGTTCGCGCTGCCCACGGGGTGAGGCGGCGGCCGCCTGCGGCCTACTCCGGGTCGGCGCTGGCGAACCCGGTCGACTCGCGCCGCACGATCCGGAAGTCCGGCTTGAAGGTCTCGGGCGGGCGGCGCTCGCCCTTCTCGTTGATCCGCTCGATCAGGCGGTCCACGGCGATCGCGGCGATCTCGTCGCGTCCTGTGTCGACCGTCGACATCGACGGCACCGAGTAGCTGCTCTCGTCGATGTTGTCGAACCCGATCACGGCGACGTCGTCGGGGACTCTGCGTCCTTCCTCGCCGAGGGCGCGGAGCACACCCAGGCCGAGGGTGTCGTTCAGCGCGAAGACGGCGTCGAAGTCGACGCCCTCCGCGATCATCCGATGGGTTGCGGCGGCACCGCCCGCGCGGTTCCACTGCGACATCGCCGTCGGCCGAACCAGCGTCGGATTGAGCTCGATGCCGGCGGCCTCGAGCGCTCGGAGGTACCCGCGCAGGCGGAGGTTCGCCGAGTTCGGCTCGTCGCCTCCCTGCAGATCGGCGCCGATCAGCGCGATGCGGCGACGGCCGATCTCGAGGAGATGCTCGACGGCGGCCTGCGCCGACGACATGTTGTGCATCGTGACGTGGTCGGTGGGCCCGTCGAAGATGCGCTCGCCGAGAAGAACGAGGGGTCCGTCGACGGTGAGGGCCTCGGCGTCGGCCTGTCCGAGGCTCACCGGGCTGAAGAGCAGCCCGTCGAGGAACCGCGGCCTGCTCGTCGACACCGCGCGCAGCTCGGCATCGCGCTGTCCGCTCGTCTGCTCGACCATCACGCCCAGGCCTCGCTTCTCGGCGGCGCGGATGACGGCGTCCGCGAGCTCGGCGAAGTAGTTCTCGCGCAGGGACGGCACCGCAAGGCCGATGACACCCGTACGACCGGATCGCAGACCGCGCGCGGACAGGTTCGGACGGTAGTCGAGCTGCACGATCGCCTCGTTGACCCGATCCCGTGTGCCGGGTCGCACGTGCGGGTAGTCGTTGATGACGTTCGACACCGTCTTGATCGACACGCCGGCGACCCGCGCGACGTCGTGCATCGTCGGTCCCATCGGTGCTCCCCTGCCCTCTGAACGTCTGTACTCTACTGCGTTCGCACCGTCGGGGCCGCTGCAGGCCGCGCCGCGGACAGCGCCTCTGCCACGTTGTATGCAACGTTGTAGATCAGTGTATCCTGCCGATGTGCGCGTCACTGACGACCCGAAGACGCTGACCGCGAGCGACTGGCCGATCGCGGCGGCGATGCTCCCGCTCGGCGACGCCCACCCGTCGGCTCCGGACTCATCGCCGACCGAGCGGTGGCTGAGCGATCTGCAGGAGGTGGAGGACGCCGGGTTCACCGAGGTCGACCTCACCGATTCGTGGGTGAGGTACGGCGACCTCGCTCCCGGCGACGCCTCCGATCTCGGCGAGGCGCTCGCCTCGACCGGGCTGACCCCCGTCTCGCTGTCGGCCATCCGCAGGAGCGTGATCGACGAGCGCCGCGGCGACGAGCACCTCGCCTATGCGCACCGCACGATCGACTTCGCGGCATCGCTCGGCATCCCGGTCGTCTCAGTCGGCCTGCACCGCGAGCTCACCGCCGACCAGCGCGCGCAGCTGTGGTTCTGGACCGTCGAAGGTCATCGCGATCCGCTCGGCGACGGCGAGGCCTGGTCGCTCGCCGTCACGCGGCTGCGCGAGCTCGGCCGCCACGCGCAGGATGTCGGGCTCCTGCTGTCCCTCGAGCTGTACGAGCACACCCTCCTCGGCTCCTCCGACTCCGCTGTGCGGCTGGTCCAGGACATCGGGCTGGATGCGGTGGGCCTGAATCCCGACATCGGCAACCTCATCCGCCTGCATGAGCCGGTGGAGCATTGGCGCGATATCGCCGAATCGACGATGCCCTATGCGAACTTCTGGCACGTCAAGAACTACACGCGGGACGAGGATGCCGCGGCCGGCTTCGTCTCGACGATGCCGACGTCGCTCGAGCTCGGCGTGATCGACTATCGCGAGACGGTCAAGATCGCACTGCGCGCCGGATTCCAGGGCGTGATCTGCGTGGAGCACTACGGGGGCGACGGGCTGAGCGTCAGCGCGACGAACCGCGACTACCTGCGCAGCCGCGTGCTTCCGCGCCGGGGGTACACGCGCGGCAGAAGCCTCGTGCGGCAGTCGCACGCGGTCGAGGGCCGATCGTGACCCGCATCCTGGGCGACCCCGACGCATTCGTGGCCGATGCCCTGCGGGGCTTCGCGAGAGCGCATCGCGACCAGGTGTCGCTCATCGACGGCGGCGTGGTGCGCGCGCAGCCGCTCGCACGGGGCAAGGTCGCCGTGCTCATCGGCGGCGGATCGGGCCACTACCCGGCGTTCGCCGGCTTCGTCGGCCCGGGACTCGCCGCGGGGGCGGTGTGCGGCAACATCTTCACGTCTCCCTCCACCGCGCAGGCGCTGCGCGTCGCACACGCCGCCGACGCCGGCGGGGGAATCCTCTTCACCTTCGGCCGGTACGCCGGCGATGTCATCCACTTCGGCGAGGCGCAGCGACGCCTGCGCGCCGACGGGATCGATGCGCGCACGGTGCTCATCACCGATGACGTCGCCAGTGCGCCGCCAGAGCTGCTCGACGAGCGCCGCGGCATCGCGGGCATCCTGTGCGTCTTCCACATCGCCGGCGCGGCCGCGGAGCGCGGCGACTCGATCGACGAGGTCGAGCGCCTCGCCGCCCTGGCCAACAGCCGCACCCGCAGTCACGGCGTCGCCTTCGCCGGCTGCACGCTCCCCGGCGCGGACGAAGCCCTGTTCGCGGTGCCCGAGGGGCAGATGTCGATCGGGCTCGGCATCCACGGCGAGCCCGGCGTGCGAGATGTGCCCCTGCAGGCGGCGCCCGACCTCGCCGCCACGCTCCTCGCCCCGCTGCTCGCGGAGCGGCCCGAGGGCGCGGAACGGGCGGCCGTGATCGTCAACGGCCTGGGCTCGGTGAAGTACGAGGAGCTCTACGTGCTGTTCGGCTTCGTCGTCGATCAGCTCGAGCGGGAGGGCATCGAGGTCGTCGAGCCGGAGTGCGGCGAGTTCGTCACCAGCCTCGACATGGCCGGCGCCTCGCTGACGCTCCTCTGGCTCGATGACGAGCTCGAGGAGCTGTGGACCGCCCCTGCGTCGTCGCCGGCCTTCCGTAAGGGCGCGTTCGCTGGCCCGGCAGCCGCTGCGACCACCGCGAGGACGCACGTCGAGCCCGACGTCCGGTCGGCACCCGTGCCGCCGGCGACAGCCGCCTCCCGTTCAGCGGCCGGAACCGCCCGACGACTGCTCACCCGGGCGCGCGAGGCGATCGCCGCGCAGGCGGACCACCTGGGGAGGCTGGACGCCGTCGCGGGCGACGGAGATCACGGCATCGGGATGCTGCGCGGACTGAGCGCGGCGGTGGATGCCGCCGACGCCGCCGACGAGGGGACCGGCGTCAGAGAGCTCCTGCAGATCGCGGGCGACGCGTGGTCGGAGACGGCCGGCGGGACCTCCGGCGCGCTGTGGGGTGCCGCGCTCGCGCGGATGGGCGAGTCGCTCGGCTCGCCGGAGGCGTTCAGCTCCGCCGATGTCGCGCGTGCCGTCGCGGACGCGCGCAGCCGAATCGCCGAGCTCGGCGGCGCGGATCTCGGCGACAAGACGATGCTCGACGCGATCGGTCCGTTCGACGAGCGCCTCGCCGCCGGCGTGCGAGCGGGAGCGGGGCTGTCGGAGGCTCTCTCCGACGCGGCCGCCGCCGCGCGGACCGGTGCCGACGCGACGGCCGCGATGACGCCGCGCCGCGGACGTGCCCGCCCGCTGGCCGAGCGCAGTCTCGGCCACCCCGACCCCGGCGCGACCTCGTTCTGGATCATCGTCGACGCGGTCGCCCGTGGCGGCGACACCTTCGAGGAAGGGGAGTGACCGATGGGCTGGACGATCGTCGTCGGAGCGGATGACGCGGGCTACACGTACAAGGAGGCGCTGCGCGAGCTGCTCTCCACCGACCCGCGGGTGACTGCCGTCGTCGATGTCGGGGTCGACTCCGCAGACGCGACGCCCTACCCCAGCATCGCCGTGCGCGCCGCCGCCATCGTGGCCCGCGGCGACGCCGACCGCGCTCTGCTCATCTGCGGAACCGGGCTCGGCGTCGCGATCGCAGCCAACAAGGTGCGCGGCATCCGGGCGGTCACCGCTCACGACAGCTACTCCGTCGAGCGGTCGGTCAAGAGCAACAACGCGCAGGTGCTGACGCTCGGCGCTCGCGTCATCGGCCTCGAGCTCGCGAAGAAGCTCGTCGACGAGTGGCTGGACCACCGCTTCGATCCCGGATCGGCCTCTGCGGCGAAGGTCCGGCTGATCGACGACTACGAGGGGAGCCACCGATGATCTCGACGACAGCCGTGGTGGGATCGGGCTACATGGGCGGCGGCATCGCACAGGTGCTCGCCCTGGCGGGCAGGGATGTCATGCTCGCCGACGTCCGCGCCGAGATCGCGGCGACCAATCGCGAGCGCCTCATCGAGCAGGCCGCCTCCTACGCCGAGCGCGGGATCTTCCCTCCGGACGCACGGGATCGTGTGGCCGACCGCCTCATCGCCGCACCGTCGATCGAAGACGCGGTGACCGACGCCGACTTCGTGGAGGAGGCCGTGCCGGAGGTGCTCGAGGTCAAGCACGAGACGCTCCGGCGGATCAGCGCCGCCAGCAGACCCGACACCCTGATCGGCAGCAACACCTCGACGATCTCGATCGGGACGCTGGCGGAGGCCGTGTCGGGTCAGGAGCGCTTCCTCGGCGTCCACTTCAGCAATCCGGCCCCCTTCATCCCCGGGGTCGAGGTCATTGCGCACGCGGGCACCGGATCGGATGCCGTGACCCGCGTGGTCGAGCTGCTGGACGACTGCGGCAAGGTGGGCGTCCCGATCGCCGATGTCACCGGTTTCGTGCTGAACCGCCTGCAGTACGCGCTCTTCTCCGAAGCGGCGCGGCTCGTGGAGGAGGGGGTCGCATCCCCGGAGGCCATCGATCTCATCGCGCGCACGACATTCGGCTTCCGGCTGCCCTTCTTCGGTCCCTTCGCGATCGCGGACATCGCCGGCCTCGACGTCTACCGGTTCTGCTACACGTCTCTGCACAGCGCGTACCCCGAGCGCTTCAGCGCGCCCCAGGCCCTTCTCGAGCACGTCGAGCGAGGCGAGAACGGACTCAAGACCGGTCGCGGCTTCCTCGCCACCCCGCCTGAGCGTGCGTCGGAGCTCACGGCGTACCGGGACGACGCCTACGCGGCGCTCTCGCGGCTGCTCACGCGCCTGGGGGACGCGCCCGTCGATTACTGACGGATCACAACTTTCGGCATCCGGCCGGAAATTCCCGTCGATTCCTTGACACCGGGGCCGGTGAGTGCCACAGTTTCTACAACGTTGCTCTACAACGTTGTAGACCACTTCCCGCCCGGAGCCGCTCACCCCGAGAGCCCCGCCGGGAACCGGTCGCGCACCGACGAAGAAGTCCCGCAGAACCGAAAGGAATACCCAGTGAAGACGAAGCCTGTTTTTGCTGCGATGGCCGCGTTCGCGCTGGTCGGCGGCCTCGCCGCCTGCTCCGCCGGCGGCGACGGCGGCAGCACCGGCGGCGGCGGCGGAAACGCCGACGCGAACTGCACCAACGAGATCAAGAACCCCGACGCCCCTCTCGTCACCCTGTGGGCCTGGTACCCCAACTCGGAGGATGTCGTCGACAACTTCAACGAGGAGAACGACGACGTCCAGGTCTGCTGGACCAACGCAGGAGCCGGCGGCGACGCGTACGACAAGTTCCAGACGGCCATCTCGGCGGGCAGCGGCGCTCCCGACGTGATGATGGTCGAGGCCGACCGCATCGCCTCGTTCCAGGCTCAGGACGCGCTCGTCGACCTCACCGACCTGGGCTACGAGGACGTGAAGGACAACTTCAGCGAGGGCGCATGGAAGGACGTCTCGGTCGGCGACGGCATCTACGGAGCACCGATCGACGGCGGTCCGATGGGCATGATCTATCGCACCGACATCTTCAGCCAGTACGGCCTCACCCCGCCGACCACCTGGGAGGAGCTCGAGGCGACGGCCCAGAAGCTGAAGGACGCCGGCGGACCGGTGTTCGCGAGCTTCGCAGCCAACCAGCCGGCGACGGCCACCGCGTACTTCTACGGCAACGGCGCCGAGCCGTTCACGTACGACCCGGCGGACGAGGGGCAGATCGGCATCACGCTCAACAGCCCCGAGATCAAGGAGGTGCTGGACTACTGGGACGGCCTGGTCGACAAGGGCCTCGTCGGCACAGAGGACCAGTTCACCCCCGAGTACATCGCCGGCGTGATCAACGGCAACTACGCCACCTACCTCTCGGCGGCGTGGGCTCCCGGCTACCTGCAGGGCGCGGGCGTCGGTGAGGGCGCGGATGCCGGTGTGTGGGCTGCGGCCCCCATGCCGCAGTGGGATCCCAGCAACCCGATCGCCATCAACTGGGGCGGTTCGGCCTTCTCGGTGAGCAGCCAGGCGCAGAACAAGGAGCTCGCCGCGAAGGTGGCCTTCGGGGTCTACGCCGACCAGGCTTCGCTCGACCAGGGCTGGCAGGAGCAGATCATCTTCCCGCTCAACGTCGACGTGCTGGAGGCACCGGAGTTCCAGGACTACGAGGTGCCGTTCTTCAACGGACAGCAGGCCAACAAGGAGGTGTACGTGCCCGCGGCCAACGCCTACGAGGGCATGACCTACACCCCGCTCGGTCAGTACTACTACTCCGCGCTGACCAAGCAGCTGGCCGCCATCATCGAGGGCTCGGCCACGGGCTCCGAGGCCGCCGACGCCCTCCAGAAGGACGTCGTGGCGTACGCCGAGGAGCAGGGCTTCACCGTCACCGAGTGATCAGAGCTCGGGGGCCGGTCCGTGCTCGCGCGGACCGGCCCTCGGGCATCCCTCACAGACCCGGAGAAATCATGACCGCCACACTCGACAGTCCAGCTGTCTCGACGAAGCATCGCAGGTCCACGGTCGTTCGTCAGAATCTGACCGGCTGGGCGTTCGTCGCTCCGTTCGGGATCATCTTCCTCGCGCTGCTGGTGCTTCCCATCGGCTATGCGCTCTACCTCAGCCTCTTCCAGAAGTCGCTCATCGGCGGCACGCGATTCGTGCTCTTCGGCAACTACGTCAAGGCCTTCAGCGACCCCTCGTTCCTCGACGGCGTGTGGTTCGTGGTGCGCTTCTCGATCGTGCTGATCCCCCTGCAGATGGCGGTCTCGCTCGCCATCGCGCTGATCCTCGACATCGTCGTCACGCGCTTCGCACGATTCAGCCGCCTCATGATCTTCATGCCGTACGCGATCCCGACCGTCATCGGCGCGCTCATGTGGGGGTTCCTTTACAGCGACAACTTCGGTCCGCTCGCGGAGATCTTCGAAAGTTTCGGTCGCCAGGCGCCTGATTTCCTGAGCAGCAGCCTCATCTTCTACGGGCTGCTCAACATCGTCACCTGGCAGTGGGCCGGGTACTACATGATCATCCTCTACGCCGCGCTCCAGGGGATCGACCCGACGCTGTACGAGGCCGCGCGCATCGACGGGGCCTCCCAGTGGCAGATCATCCTGCGCATCAAGATCCCGCTGGTCACCCCGGCGCTCGTCCTGATCCTCGTCTTCGCCCTCATCGGCACGCTCCAGTTCTTCAATGAGCCCAAGATCCTTCAGGACCTCGCGGCGGGAGCCATCCCGAACGACTTCACGCCGAACATGTACGCGTACCAGCAGGCGTTCTCGCTCGCGAACTACAACTACGGAGCGACGATCTCGTTCGCGCTGGGCGCCGTCGTGTTCGTGTGCGTCTACATCTTCCTGTTCGCGACCCGCAAGCGAGGGGGCTTCTTCTCATGAGCGTGACACCCGTCGAGGTGACCGGCACCCGGACGCCTCCGCGCCGGGTCATCGAGCGCCGTCGCACCCCCCGCGAGCGCGGCCGCATTCCGCTGAGCATCGTCCTCGCCCTGCTGATGATCTACTTCCTGGTGCCGTTCTGGTGGCTCATCGTCAACAGCTCGAAGACGGCGGCGGGTCTGTTCGGCGGTGGCAGCTCGCTGTGGTTCGCCGACGACATCAACTACCTGGGCAACCTCGTCGACCTCTTCACGTACGGCGGGGGGATCTACGGGCGCTGGCTCGCCAACTCCGCCCTCTACGCGATCGTCGGCGGAGTGGGCGCGACCGTGCTCGCGGTGCTCGCGGGGTACGGGTTCGCGAAGTACCGCTTCGCGGGGCGCAACCTCTCGTTCGCGATCCTCCTCGGCTCGGTGATGGTGCCGACGACCGCTCTGGCCATCCCGACCTTCGTGCTGTTCGCCCAGCTGGGGCTGACGAACACGATCTGGGCGGTCATCTTCCCGAGCCTGCTGAACCCGTTCGGGGTCTACCTCATGAACGTGTACGCGAGGGATGCCGTGCCCGACGAGCTGCTCGACGCCGCCCGCGTCGACGGCGCCGGCGAGTTCCGGTCGTTCTTCGTCGTGGCGCTTCCGCTCCTGCGGCCGGCGATCGTGACGGTGCTGCTCCTGTCGGTCGTGGCGTCGTGGAACAACTACTTCCTGCCCCTCGTCATGCTCTCCGACAACCGCCTGTTCCCCGTCACCGTCGGCATCGGCCTGTGGCAGTCCACGGCGTCCACCTATGGCGCCGCGGGCGGACAGAGCCTGTGGAGCATCATCGTGCTCGGGTCGCTCGTGTCGGTGATCCCGCTGATCATCGCGTTCCTGACGCTTCAGAAGTACTGGCGCGGGGGCCTCGCCATCGGAAGCCTCAAGTGACCCGGGCCCCTCTCCGGCACCCTCAGAACACCCCACCATCCTCTGGAAGATCAGCATGATCCGAGCGCACCTGACCATCGACCCGCACTTCACCGTGGGTCCCATCAACCGCCGGCTCTTCGGGTCGTTCGTCGAGCACCTCGGCCGGTGCGTCTACGACGGCATCTACGAGCCCGGCCACGAGTGCGCCGACGAGAACGGCTTCCGCACGGACGTCATCGAGCTGGTGCGAGAGCTGGGCGTCTCGACGATCCGCTACCCCGGCGGCAACTTCGTCTCGGGGTACCGCTGGGAGGACGGCGTCGGCCCTCGCGAGAAGCGCCCGCGGCGGCTCGACCTCGCCTGGCACTCGACGGAGACCAACGAGATCGGCCT
Organism: Microbacterium sp. BK668; assembly: GCF_004362195.1. Classification (NCBI taxonomy): domain Bacteria; kingdom Bacillati; phylum Actinomycetota; class Actinomycetes; order Micrococcales; family Microbacteriaceae; genus Microbacterium; species Microbacterium sp. BK668. The sequence continues at coordinate 228,679 of NZ_SNWG01000001.1, read as the reverse complement.
GGACGAGTTCGCGACGTGGCTCGAGAAGGTGGGCAGCGAGCTGATGTACGCCGTGAACCTCGGCACTCGCGGCGTGCTCGAGGCGCTGGACGTCCTCGAATACGCCAACCTGCGCTCGGGGACGGAGCTGTCGGATCGCCGCGTCGCGAACGGGCACCCCGAACCGCACGGGATCCGGATGTGGTGCCTCGGCAACGAGATGGACGGGCCCTGGCAGCTCGGCCACAGCACCGCCCAGGAGTACGCCCAGCTCGCCTCCAAGACGGCGCGGGCGATGCGGCAGGTGGATCCCGATCTCGAGCTCGTCGTGTGCGGCAGCTCCGGCGCGCAGATGCCGACCTTCGGCGAGTGGGAGCGCGTCGTGCTCGAGGAGACGTACGACAGCGTCGACTACATCTCGTGCCACGCGTACTACGAGCCGGTGGGCGAGGACTACGGCAGCTTCCTGGCATCCGCGGTCGACATGGACCGCTTCATCGAAGCCGTCGTGGCCACCGCCGATCATGTGAAGGCGGTGCGCGACAGCGAGAAGACGATCAACATCTCCTTCGACGAGTGGAACGTCTGGTATCAGGTCCGCTACAACGAGGTCGACAAGATCACCGACGTGACCGAGTGGCCGGTCGCGCCCCGGCTGCTCGAGGACTCGTACTCGGTGCTCGACGCCGTCGTCTTCGGCAGCCTGCTGATCTCGCTCATCCGGCACGCCGACCGGGTCACCTCGGCGAGCCTGGCGCAGCTGGTCAACGTCATCGCTCCGATCATGACCGAGCCGGGAGGGCCTGCGTGGCGGCAGACGACGTTCTACCCCTTCTCGCTCACCTCGCAGCTGGCCCGCGGAGTGGCACTGGAGCTCAAACTCGAGAGCCCGCACTACGACACCGACCGCTACGGCGAGGTGCCGGTCGTCGACGCCGTGGCGACTCACGACCCCGAGCGGGGCGGCACGACGGTCTTCGCGGTCAATCGCAGCCTCTCCGAGAGCGTGACGCTCGAGATCGACTCGCGCGCCCTGGGTGCCGTGACGACGGCGCGAGCGTCATCGCTTCACGACGACGACATCTTCGCCGCGAACACCCTCGCCGAGCCGAACCGCGTGAGCCCGACGGGCAACGACACGGTCGAGGTCTCCGAGGGGACGGTGTCCGTGACGCTCCCGCCCTGCTCGTGGACGGTCCTCACCCTCGACTGAACGACGTCCGCGCGCCGCGCGGACCCAGGAAGGAGAAGGATGCCGACGCGGGCCCAGCGGGTGACGCTCAAGGAGATCGCCTCCCAGACCGGCGTCTCATTGACGACGATCTCGAAGGTGCTCAACGGGGCCGCCGATGTGTCGTCCGCGACGCGGGAGCTCGTCGAGGAGCACCTCCGCAAGAGCGGCTACCGGCGGCGCAAGAGCCGGAAGCGCCACGAATACATCGAAGTGGTCCTGCACGAGCTCGAGGGCGAGTGGGCGCTCGCGATCATCGAAGGGGTCCGGGAGGCCGCAGCCGAGAGAGGACTCGCGGTCTCGCTCTCGGTGAGCGGCGACCGCCACGCGCCGGCGAGCGTGTGGCTCGAGTCGGTGATCCGCCGCGGGCCCACCGGCATCATCCTCCTCTTCGCAGGGATCCCGGCGGAGGGCCGCGAGAGGCTGGAAGCGCGCGGCATCCCTTTCGTCGTCATCGACCCGGCGGGCGATCCGGCTCCCGGCATCCCCTCCGTCGGCGCCTCCAACTGGGCGGGCGGTCTCGAGGCGACCCGGCATCTTCTCGGACTGGGACACCGACGGATCGCCGCGATCTCCGGGCCCGAGGACGTGATGTCGTCGCTCGCGCGGCTGGACGGATACCGCTCCGCCATGCGAGCGGCCCGGCTCCCGGTCGATCCGGCGTGGATCCGCTACGGCGAGCTCGATCGCTCGAGCGGTGAGCGGGAGGCTGCGGCGCTGCTGGCACTGCCGGACCCGCCGACCGCGATCTTCGCCGGCAGCGACATCCAGGCGCTCGGCGTCCTGCACGCCGCCGCCGCTCGGCGCGTGGACGTGCCGGGAGCTCTCTCGGTCGTGGGGTTCGACGACCTGCCCGTCGCCGAGCTGGCAAGTCCCCGGCTGACGACGATCCATCAGCCCCTCCGCGAGATGGCGGAGCAGGCCACCCGGCTCCTCCTGCGGCTTCTCGAAGACGCCGATCCGGAGCCGACCCGCATCGAGCTGGCGACGAGCCTGGTCGTGCGCGACTCCACCGCCCCCCCGCTCGCGGGCAAGTGACCGCGGCAAGGCTCAGCGGGTGCGGGCGACCAGCTCCTCTGACTTCTGCTGGAGGAATGCGCAGAGGGCCGAGAGCGTCGCCAGCTCGCCCGCCAGAGCCTTCACCGCGGACGCGCCGAGGCGCACGGCCTGCTCGCGGGGCTCGAACGTGATCGTCCACTCGGCACCGGGTTTCGCGGGAGGCTCGATGTAGATCTCGGTGGGGGAGTCCAGCAGCCGCATCGCCACGAGCCCCGTGTCGGCACCCTCTTCACCGTCCTGCGGGATGACGCGGATCGACCCCTTCAGCGGATAGCCGAGCCGCGTGAACTCCTCGACCCACGCCTGCAGGGTTGCGAATCGTCGATAGGGCATCCTCCACCACACCCCTTTCCGAGCGACGGTGCCCGTGACTCGATTATCCCGACCCGGCGACGGTTGGGCCAGTGCGCTCGTCAGGTCGCGGCGCAACATTTCTCGCCGATCCGGCCCCTCCGCCCGCTGAACCGACCTACTCTCTCGTCATGACACCGTCGCCGTCCGCGATCGCCACCACCGGGCAGCTCCGCGCGTCGGGGCACACCTTCCGTCCGCTGCGCGTCGAGCTTCGGGAGAACCTTCTCGCCGCGCTGGCCGCGGGGCGAGACCCGTGGCCCGGCATCCACGGCTTCGACACCACCGTCATCCCGCAGCTCGAGCGCGCGATCCTCGCGGGGCACGACATCGTGCTGCTCGGTGAGCGTGGTCAGGGCAAGACGCGCCTGCTGCGCAGCATTCCCGGACTGCTCGACGAGTGGAGCCCCGTCATCGAGGGGTCCGAGCTCGGCGAGCACCCGTTCCACCCCGTCACGCCGGCGTCCCTCCGGCGCGCGAGCGAGCTCGGCGACGACCTGCCTGTCACATGGCGGCACCGCTCGGAGCGCTACGCCGAGAAGCTCGCGACGCCCGACACCTCCGTCGCCGACCTGATCGGAGACGTCGACCCGATCAAGGTCGCCGAGGGCCGCTCGCTCGGCGACCCGGAGACCATCCACTACGGGCTCGTCCCGCGCAGCCACCGCGGTATCGTCGCGATAAACGAGCTGCCGGACCTCGCCGAGCGCATCCAGGTGTCCCTCCTCAATGTCATGGAGGAACGCGACATCCAGATCCGCGGCTACCTGCTGCGGCTCGACCTCGACGTCCTCGTCGTCGCCACCGCCAACCCCGAGGACTACACCAATCGCGGCCGCATCATCACGCCGCTGCAGGACCGCTTCGGCGCCGAGATCCGCACGCACTACCCGCAGTCCATCGACGAGGAGATCGCCGTCATCCGTCAGGAGGCCGGGCTCGTCGCCGACGTCCCCGACCACCTCCTCGAGGTGCTCGCGCGTTTCACCCGGAACCTCCGCGAGTCGGACGCCGTCGACCAGCGCGCCGGCGTGTCCGCGCGCTTCTCGATCGCGGGCGCGGAGACGATCGCCGCCGCGGCGCTGCACCGGGCCACGCGTCAGCACGAGGACGTCGCGGTCGCCCGGCCGGTCGACCTCGAGACGGCCGTCGAGGTGCTCGGAGGCAAGATCGAGTTCGAGACGGGCGAAGAGGGCCGGGAGCGCGCCATCCTGGAGCACCTTCTGCGCACGGCAGTGGCCGACACCGCGCGCGCCCATCTGCGGGGGCTGGACTCGCGCGTGCTCGTGGAGGCGCTGCACGAGGGCTCGACCGTCATGACCGGCGAGCAGGTGCCGGCCGCCGATGTGCTCGCGGCGATGCCGGTGCTCGGCGAGTCCGACCTGTACGACCAGGTCGCCGAGCGGCTGGACGCCCGCACGCCCGGCGAACGCGCCGGGGCGCTCGAGCTGCTCCTCGAGTCGCTCTATCTCGAGCGGCGGATCGGCAAGGACAGCGCGGCAGGAGAGACCGTCTATGGATAGCGGGACGTCCTGATGGTGCGGAGCTTCCACCGATCGTCGGCGCACCGGTCTCGATACGGTCGCTACACGGGCGGGGACCCGCTCGCCCCGCCGGTGGAGGTGCAGTCCGCCCTCGAGACGATCGGGCACGACGTCATGTCGGGCACGTCGGCCGAGCGCGCCCTGCGCGAGTACCTCCGCCGCGGCGATCGCGATCGCGAGGGCCTCGACGACCTCGCCCGGCGCGTCCGCGAGCGACGGGCGGAGCTGCTGCGCCGGCACCGGCTCGACGGCACGCTGGAGGAGATCCGGAGGCTCCTCGACCACGCCGTGCTCGAAGAGCGCAAGCGTCTGGCGAACGATGTGGAACTGGACGACGACGATCGCGCGTTCGCCGAGATGCGCCTGGAGAACCTGCCCGGGAGCACCGCGGCAGCCGTCAACGAGCTCGCCGACTACGACTGGAAGAGCCCCGCGGCGCGCGCCGACTACGAGCGGATCACGGAGCTCCTCGGCCGGGAGCTGCTGGACCAGCGGTTCGCCGGCATGAAGAACGCGCTCGAGAACGCCACCGACGCCGACCGGCAGGCCATCCGCGACATGCTGGGCGACCTCAACGACCTTCTCGAGAAGCGACGGCTCGGCGAGGACACGCAGGACGACTTCGACGAGTTCATGCGCAAGCACGGCGACCAGTTCCCCGAGAGCCCGCAGAATCTCGATGAGCTGATGGATGCTCTGGCCGCGCGCTCGGCGGCCGCGCAGCGCATGCTCAACTCGATGACCCCCGAGCAGCGCGACGAGCTTCTCAGCCTGGCTGCGCAGGCGTTCGGGTCACCCGAACTGATGCAGTCGCTCTCGCGCCTGGACGACAACCTGCGCTCGCTCCGGCCCGGCGAGGACTGGACGGGCTCGGCATCCTTCTCGGGAGACGAGCCGACGGGTCTCGGCGAGGCGACCGGCGTCATGCAGGACCTGTCGGACCTCGACGCCCTCACCGATCAGCTGAGCCAGATGTACCCCGGCGCGCGGATGGACGACATCGATCTGGACGCGCTCGCACGGCTGCTCGGCGACGACGCCGCCGTGAGCGCGCGGACCCTGCGCGACCTCGAGCGGGAGCTGAAGGACAGCGAGATGCTGCAGCGCGCGTCCGACGGAGCGCTCCGCCTCACTCCGCGGGCGATGCGCCAGCTCGGCCGCGCCCTTCTGCGCGACATCGCGACGCGCCAGTCGGGACGTCTCGGCCGGCGTGAGACGCGCAACGCCGGGGCGGCGGGGGATCGCACAGGTGCGACGCGGGAGTGGGCGTTCGGCGACACCGAGCCCTGGGACATCCCCCGAACCGTGTCGAACGCCGTCCTGCGAACGGTGGCCGACGGTGCGGATGCCTCGACCGGCGTGCGCCTGACCACCGGCGACGTCGAGGTCGTCGAGACGGAGCAGCGCACGCAGGCCGCCGTCGCGCTGCTCGTCGACACGTCCTTCTCGATGGCGATGGACGGCCGCTGGGTGCCGATGAAGCGCACCGCGCTGGCGCTCCACCACCTGATCTCGACCCGCTTCCGCGGCGACAGTCTGCAGCTCATCGCCTTCGCCCGCCACGCCGAGGTGATCGACATCGAGCAGCTCACGGCGAAGGACGCCGTCTGGGACAAGGGCACCAACCTTCACCATGCCCTGCTCCTGGCGCAGCGTCACTTCCGCCGCCACCCCACGGCTCAGCCGGTGCTCCTCGTCGTGACCGACGGCGAGCCGACATCGCACCTCGAGACCGACGGACATGTGCTGTTCGCCTACCCTCCCGACGCGCGCACGGTCGCCGCGACCGTCCGGGAGCTCGACACCGCGCACCGGCTCGGGGCGCAGACGACCTTCTTCCGGCTGGGTGACGACCCCGGCCTCGCACGCTTCCTCGACGCGCTCGCCCGGCGCGCAGGCGGGCAGGTCGTCGCCCCTGAGCTCGACGATCTCGGGCGTGCCGTCGTCGACAGCTACCTGGGGTCGCGTCACACCGGTCGAGGGTCGCCCGAGGACTTCGGCGACATGCTGCGCGGGCGCGCGTGGTGGTGACCGGAGTCAGCGCTCGGTGCCCACCTGCGTCACGAGTGCCTCCAGGGCGGAGAACGTCGCCCGCGGCGCGGATTGCTGCACGTTATGGGGATGCCCCGGGATCACGACGAGGCGGGCGCTCCCGGCCCGGTCGCGGAGCTCTCGACACCACTCCTCGCCCGCGATCGGGTCGCGTCCGCCGCGCACGATGAGCAGCGGCACCGGCAGTACGGCCACGCGCTCCTCGATGGGGTAGCCGACCATGTGGCGCAGCTGCGTCAGGTACCACGGGATGCCGCAGCGGATGTAGTCCGTCAGCACCAGCGCGTTCACGTTCGGCGGCTCGCGGAGCGAGTCGACCGCGAGCGCCGCCGTCTGAGCGAGCACGGACCGATGCCCGGCATCGACGACGGGTCCGATCGTGACGACCTGGGCGACGAGGTCGGGGCGCTGCACGGCGAGCTCCACGACCCACTGGCAGCCCATCGACTGCCCGATCAGCACGACCGGGCCGGCGTCGAGCGAGGCCACGACGTCCGCGAGCCCCGACGCCATCGCCGGCACGTCGACGTCGTGCGGCGGCTTGGGGAGTCCGCCGAAGCCGGGCAGGTCGATCGAGAAGACGCGACCCTCCGCCGCGAGGAGCGCGTGCAGCTTCGAGAGGTAGCGGTGGGACATCCCGATCCCGTGGACGAGCACGACCGGCGGGCGGCTGCTTCCCTCGGGGCCGGGGCTCTCGACGACGCCGAACACGAGGGGGCCGACGGCGAGCCGCCGCTGCGGGATCGGCATCCGTCATCCCTCCTTCCGCGTGATCTCGCGGATCGCGCGGGTGAGCTCGGGGGGAATGTCCCGCGCGAGGAAGCCGATCCCGACCTCGTCGGTCAGGCGGTCGCCGGCACGCGCGTGAGCCCAGCTGCCCCAGACCGCCGCCTGGGCCAGGGGCACTCCCCGTGCCGCGAACCCCGCGATCGCGCCGGCGAGCACGTCGCCGCTGCCGGAGGTGCCGAGCCCCGGCCCGCCGTGCGGAACGACCCAGGTCTCGCCGGTGGGCGTAACGACGCGCCCGTAGCAGTTGACGACCGCGTCGTAGCGCTGGGCGATCTCGACGAGGTCCGACTCGTCGCCCGGATCGCGGTCGGCGAGGATCGCCGCCTCCTCGCGATTCGGGTTGAGGATCAGTCCGGCCGGAAGGCGGCTGCGGTCCACGCGAGGAAGGATGCCGAGCGCGAAGGCGTCCAGGACGAGGCACTCGACGTCGAGCTCGGCGACGGCCAGGAGGGTCGATCGGGTCTCGTCGGGATCGTCGAACCCCGGCCCCACGAGCACCGCGTCCGCCGATTCGATCGACGACCGCGGACCGTCCGGCAGGGGCGCGTCCGCGTCCTCCGGCAGCGAATGGACGGCCGCCTCGGGCATCACCACGCTCAGCTGCGCGTCCACCGACGCAGGCACCACGACGGCGAGGCGGCCCGCGCCGACGCGGAGCGCCGCCTCGCCCGCGAGGAACACGGCGCCCGGCGACCGGCGGGATCCGCCGACGACCACGACCTCGCCGCGAGACTTCTTCGACTCGCCGGGATCGGGAAGGCCCCAGCTGCGCAGGAGGCCGGGCGTGACGTCGACCTCACTCGGGTTCGACATCGGGGTTCCCGGGGTGGACGGTGACGGGCGCGCCCTCGACCTGCAGGTGGCCCACGGCGGCGAAGTCGGCGAGCTCCCAGCCGCCGTCCCGGCGGACGAGCTCGGTGACGGACGCGTTCAGGACCGTGTGGGAGGCCGCGAAGTCCAGAAGCGCCTCCTCCTGCAGCGGCAGCAGCAGGTAGAGCATCAGCATGACGACGGCGTCGTGGGCGACGATGAGGGCGCCGCTCTCGGACGCCGGCTGCTCGTCGCGCAGGAACGACCGCAGGCGCAGCGCGACGTCCGCCCACGACTCGCCTCCCGGCGGCCGGTGGTAGAACTTGCCGAGGTGGCGGCGGCGCTCGGCCTCCTCGGGGTGCAGGCGCTCGACCCCCCGACGGGTGAGGAGATCGAGGACGCCGAGCTCGCGGTCGCGCAGACGCTCGTCGATGATCGCGGGGTCGCCGCGTCCGTCATCCCCGCGCGCGATCTGCAGCGTCTCTCGCGCGCGTCGGTAGGGCGATACCCAGCTGGTCCCGATCGCGTCGCGGTGGGCGCGCCACCAGACGCCGAGGGCCTCGGCCTGGGCGCGACCCGTCTCGGAGAGCGGCACGTCGGCATCGCGGATGTCGATCGGTATGCGCTCGAGCCCTTCGCGCTCCGCGTCGGTCGCCGCGATGTTCGCGACGCTCTCGCCATGCCGCACGAGCCAGAGCCGGGGAACCGCCATGCGATCAGGCTAGGGTGCAGCCCCGCGCCCGCGAACGGGTTGACAAGGCGCGCGCCGGTCCGGCTAGGGGCGAGGGCGGGGTCGGGCGAGCGGGAGGACCGCGGACAGGAGCCATCGCGGCACCCGGAACATGGGGCGGGCCCTGCCGAGCGCGTCGATGTCGGCCATCTCGCCGGGGGTCAGCGCGAAGTCGAAGACGTCGATATTGGCCGCGATGTGGGCGGGATCCGTCGACTTCGGGATGGCGACGAATCCGCGCTGGATGTGCCAGCGCAGGATCACCTGGACGGCCGACTTGCCGTGGGCCCGCGCCGCCGACACGATGGCGGACTCGTCGAGGAGCTTCCTCGACCCGTGGCCGATCGGGTACCACGCCTCGGCGGCGATCCCCTCCCGTTCCAGGAAGGGCAGGAGGTCGGGCTGCTGCCAGTGCGGATGCAGTTCGACCTGATCCACGACAGGCCGGATGCGCGCCGCCGGAAGCAGCTCTCCGAGATCGTCGGTCGTGAAGTTGCTCACTCCGATCGACCTCACCACGCCGCTGTCGACCGCTTCCTCCATCGCCCGCCACGCTCCGCGCACGTCGCCGACCGGCTGATGCAGCAGCAGCAGATCGATGGGACCGCAGTCGAGCCTCGCGAGCGAGCCGCCGATCGCCGCTTCGGCCTTCTCGTAGGCGTAGTCCGACGGCCAGAGCTTCGTCGTGACGAAGATGTCCTCCCGCGGAACTCCGGACGAACGGATGCCGCGTCCCACGGCGGCCTCGTTCCGATACGCGAACGCGGTGTCGAGGAGCCGGTATCCCGCCCGAAGGGCGGTCCTGACGCTCGCCTCGCACACGGCGGGATCCGAAACGAGGTAGACCCCGAGGCCGAGCTGCGGCATCCGCAGCCCGTTGGAGAGCGTGACGCTGGTCGTCATGCTCCGAACCTAGGACTCCGGCGACCGAGCCGCGAGGGGTCGCGGGCCACGTTGTGCCGTCCACTCGAGGGTCAGCCGATTCGGATGAGGATGCCTCGGACCGGTGGCGCGCTGCTGTCATCATGGGGCGCACACCGGCCCCTCGATCGGAAGGCCACCTCGTGAAGACTCCTCGCCGCCGGGTCGCGCGTCTGCTTCTTCCCGCTCTCGTCCTCGTCGCCGGATCGGTCGCCTTGGCCGGCTGCGCCGGCGAAGTGAGCGGCGTGGACGTCGCACAGGCGCGGGTGGCCGCCAAGGAGAAGGCCGTCGCGGAGGCGGAAGAGGATTTCGCGGCAGCGTCCGCAGAGTTCTGCGGTGCGAGCAGGGCCTACATCACGGCCCTCGACCGGTACGGCGACGTGATCACATCCACCGCGCCGACCGTCGGCGACGTGCGGGACGGCGGAGCGGATCTGGCGGAGCCGCGTGACGACGCGCTGCAAGGAGCGCAGGCGGCCGTCGAAGCGCAGCAGGCCCTCGTGACAGCCGAGCAGGAGCTGGCCGTCGCTCAGACCGCGCTCGCGGCTGCCGAAGCCGAGGCATCCGGCGCCGCAGCCCCCGAGGCCGGCGACGAGCCGGACGAGCCGTCTGCCCAAGGGTCTGCCACGCCGCTGGCCCCGGCTGCGACCGTCGACCGGGTGAGGCAGGCCGAGGAGCAGTTCGCGCAGGCGCAGGCGGGCATATCCGACGACACGCCGCTCACGGAGGCCTCCGAGCAGTTCAACAGTGCGGCCGTCGCTCTCGAGATGGCATGGATCCGCCTGTTCGTGGATGCGGGGTGCCTCACCGACGAGCGGAGGCTGGAGGCCGAGGAGGCGGCACGGGCCTATACGGCCGCGTTGCAGCAGGACCTGACGACCGCGGGCTACTACACGGGCGCCGTCGACGGCATCTACGGCCCGCTGACCGTTCAGGCGGTCGAGGAACTGCAGAAGGCGAGCGGGCTTCCCGTCACGGGGACCGTCGACAAGGCGACGGCAGAGGCGCTGCAGGCCGCGCTCGCCGCGGCCGGCGGCGCCGCCGCGGACGCCTCCCTGGCGTCGACGGCGGCGATTCAGCAGACGCTCAAACTCCTCGGGTTCTGGGACGGACCCGTCGACGGCGTCTGGACGCCGGAGCTCACCGAAGCGGTGAAGGCCTGCCAGGTCGAGCTCGGAGTCGAGCCGACGGGGACCGTGGATGCCGCCACCGTCGCGGCGTTCCAGAGGGCCGTCGCGGATCTCACGGAGTCGCTCGCGTCACCCGACCCCGACGAGCCGCAGCCGGAGCCCTCGCCCGAGGAGAGCGAATCGACGGACGAGTGAGCGCGGCCCCGTCGAGCGCCTCGACGGAACAGCGACGCTCGTGGTCGGGCAGCGCCGATTCGGCTCTTCCGCGCGGTGCACAAGTGCGCGCGGGAGCGCTCCCCGCTAGCGTCGATGCCACAGACCCGCCCTCGCAAAGGAAAGACGCGTGCCAGCTGAATCCACGCCCGCTCGAGGCCGCCCGAGCATCTACGACGTCGCGGCGCGTGCCGGCGTGTCCCACATGACCGTCTCACGGGTGATCAACGCGCAGACCAACATCAAGGAGTCGACGCGGCAGAAGGTTCTCGACGTGATCGCCGAGCTCGGCTATCAGCCGAGCTCCACCGCGCGCGCCCTCGCCTCGGGCCAGTCGCGGCGCATCGGCGTCGTCGTCGACGCCGCCGACCATTACGGCCCGAAGAGCATGCTGCTCGCGATCGAGCGCGCCGCCCGCGAGGTCGGCTTCAGCGTGGAGGCGTTCTCGATCTCCGGCCATCAGGAGGCGACGACCAGCACAGCACTCGCCGAGCTTGCCCAGCACGAGGTGGACGCCGTCTGCATGATCGCCCCGAGGCTCTCGTCGCTGCTCGCCGTCACCGGCGGGCCGGTGCCCGTTCCCACGATCGTCGTCGGCGATTTCGATGCCGAGCCCTCCGTCGCGACGGTCGCCGTCGACCAGGGCGCGGGGGCGGCCATGGTGGTCGAGCACCTCGCGTCGCTCGGCCACGAGTCGGTGCTGCATCTGGCGGGGCCCCTCGACTGGATCGATGCGCTCGCGCGCGAAGGCGCCTGGCGGCGTGCCATGGACGGGCGCGGCATGAGGGCCGAGCTCCTCGTCGGAGACTGGTCGTCGGACTACGGCTACGAGGTCGGGGCGTCGCATCCGCTCATCGAGCAGGTCACAGCGGTCTTCGCGTCGAACGACCAGATGGCCCTCGGCCTCATGCACGGTCTGTGGACGCGCGGCATCCGCGTCCCCGACGACATCAGCGTCGTCGGCTACGACGACACCCCGGAATCGCGACACTTCCTGCCGCCGCTGACGACGATCCGGCAGGACTTCCCCGCGGTCGGCCGCGCGGCGATGCAGGCCGTGCTCGGGTCGCTCGAGAAACGCGACGTGCCGCACCGGCAGCGCGTCACGCCCGAGCTCATCATCCGGGAATCGACCGCCCCTCCCCGTGCGGCGGACGCCGAGTGATGACGGATCGGCTCATCCCACGTCGATGAGCACTTTGCCGACGAACCCCTTCTCGACCGCGTCGTGTGCGGCAGCGGTCTCGGCGAGCGGATAGCGCGCCAGGGGCAGGCCGTGCTCCTCGCCCACCGGCAGAGCCCCGTCGGCGACGGCCGCCGCGACGGCGCGGACCGCGGCATCCTTCTGATCCGTGGCGATCGTGTAGGTCAGGATGAACTGCCAGCGGATGTTCTTGCCCATGCTCGGCCGGATCGGGATGGCGACCTCGGTGGCTCCCGGCGCGTCGGCATACGACGAGACGACGGCGTCCGGCCCGGCGACCGCGGCGTCGAGCGACGCGTTCGCGGCGACGTTCACCTCGACCACGATGTCGACGCCCGACGGCGCGAGCTCGGTGATCCGTGCCGCCGCGTCCGAAGCCGTGTAGTCCACGACGTGGTGGGCACCCGCGGCCTTCGCCAGCGCCGCCTTGGCGTCGCTGCTGACCGTCGCTATCACGACGGCGCCCGCCCACACCGCGAGCTGGATGGCCGCGTGCCCGACCGCGCCCGCTCCGCCTGCGACCAGGACCGTCCGGCCCGCGAGTGAGCCGCGCGTCAGCTCCGCCGGGCCCTCCGCGCTCGCCGCGAGGGCATGGTGAGCCGTCAGCGCGGGGATGCCGAGCGAGGCGCCGACGTCGAACCCCGCGTCCTCGGGAAGAGCCACGACCTGGCGCCGCGGCAGCACCACGAGCTCCTGCGCGGTCCCGTCGGGCCGCTGGTCGGCGGCATCCCACACCCACACCGGCTCGCCCGGCCGCAGATCCGTCACGCCCTCGCCCACCTCGTCGACGACACCTGCGCCGTCCTGGTTCGGGACCTGGGGCCGCTCCAGCGGCGCTCCGCCACGGCGGGCCTTCCAGTCGGTCGGATTGACCGCCGAGACGTGGATGCGCACCCGGACCTCGCCCGGTCCGGCATGCGGCGCGTCGCGATCGACGAGCCGGAGGACGGAGGATTCGCCACGGGACGAGTACACGACAGCTTTCATGCGGCGGGCCTTTCGGGGACGTGCGGGCGCCGGTGTCCGGAGGTTCCGGGACCTCTGCCACGCTAACGGCGTGCCGGAGGGCGCGGGCATTCCGGATCGATGTCGCGCTACATCAAGTCGTCGGCGCGCGCAAGCCCGAGCCTGAACGCGAAACGGCTCCTACCGTGGAGGAAGCCGGTCGAACGATCGAGATCAAGGAGACGACATGGGACTCGACGACAAGATCAGAAACACCGCCGAGAAGGCGGGCGGCAAGGCCAAGGAAGCCTTCGGCGACGCCACCGACAACGAGCGCCTCGAGGCCGAAGGTCAGGCCGACCAGACGAAGGCCGACCTGAAGCAGGCCGGCGAGAACGTCAAGGACGCCTTCAAGTAAGTCCGAGAGCAATCGCCCTGCGCCATAGGCGCAGGGCGATTCTCATTTGTCGCCCGAGGGCCGCCCGAGACTCCTCGCTACAGGCGCTGCACGCCCACGACGACGACGATGATGCCGACGAAAACGAGGATCGCGCCCGTCAGGACATCTCCGTGGCCCAGCAGCCACTCGCGTGCCGCCACGAGCCTCGGCTGCACCTCCTTGCGCGCGACGATGGAGGCGATGACGGGGATCACGACCGTCGAGGAGCCGATCGCCGTGTAGAGGACCAGGGCGACGGCCGTCTCGGTCGGGGTCTGGGCATCGGCCTGCAGCGCGAGGCCGGTCGCGATGGCGAGCAGCAGGCCCTTCGGCCGGACGTTCAGCAGGAGGCCGAACCCGAGCGAGGACCATGGGCCGAGCTTCTCGATGGACGCCAACCACTTGGGGGTGGCGTGCTCGGATCGTCTGCGGGAGCGGAGCATCGTCCACGCGCCCGCGACGACGATCGCCGCCCCGACTGCGATCTCGAGCCAGCCGATCGTCCTCTCCGAGCGTCCCGGGACTCGATGGTCGGGCAGGAACTGCGCGAGGACGGTCATGAGCAGGGCGACGAGGAAGAGTCCCGACACCCATCCGACCAGGAACGGGATCGCCGAGCGCGAGCCGAAGGGCGAGAGCAGGATGACGATCACCGCGAGGATCGGCACGGTGCTGAACGCGACGGCGATGGCGATCGGCACGATGTGCAGGATGAGCGTGTCCATCGCCCCCTGCTCGATCGAGTTCGCCGCTCGACGGGTTCGTGCGGCTGCCTGTCACCCTATTGGACGAGAGGGCGACACTAGCCTGAAACACATGCCGACCCGAGCCCGCCGCACGTAGATGGTCGAGCTCACCCCGCTCCTGTGGAGCCTGCTCGCGCTCGGCGCGCTCATCGTGGGGCTGTCGAAGACAGCGCTTCCCGGCGGCAGCACCCTCGCCGTAGCGCTCTTCGCCGCCGTCCTGCCCGCGCGCACGTCGACCGCGGCCCTTCTCGTGCTGCTGATCGTGGGCGACGCGCTCGCCCTGCTGATGTATCGGCGGCACGCGGACTGGAAGACGCTCCTGCGTCTCGCTCCGGCGGTCGCCGGGGGCCTTCTCGTCGGCGTGGCGTTCCTCGCGCTCGCCGACGACGACGGCGTCCGGCGGACGATCGGGGCCATCCTGCTGCTCGTCGTCGCCTTCACCTTCTGGCTCCGCCGTCGCACCGCGGCAGCGCCGCCGCTCGGCGCCGGCGGGCGTGCGGCGGCGATCGGCTACGGCACCCTCGGCGGCTTCACGACGATGGTCGCCAACGCCGGCGGCCCCGTGATGTCGATGTACTTCCTCGCGTCCCGCTTCGAGGTGAAGGCATTCCTCGGGACGGCGGCGTGGTTCTTCGCGATCGTCAACATCGCCAAGCTCCCCTTCGCGATCGGCCTGGGGCTGCTGACGACGCAGACGCTGCTGATCGACCTCGTGCTCGTGCCGGCCGTCATCGTCGGGGGACTCGCGGGGCGCCTGCTCGCCGACCGCATGAACCAGGCGGTCTTCGAGCGCGTCGTCTATCTGCTGACCATCGTGGCCGCGGTCTACCTGCTCTTGTGAGCTCAACCCATCCGCACGGTGTCGCGCGGATTGCGGCCGTAGGCCTCGCGGTAGTACTTCGCGAACTTCGACGGACCCGCGAAGCCCCAGCGCCGGGCGATGTCGGTGATGGATGCCGCGGCACCGCCCTTCAGCTCGACATGCGCGCCGTCCAGCCGCACCCCGCGGAGATACTCGGTCGGCGTCACGCCGAGCGCGCGCTTGAACGCGTACTGGAGGCCACGGGTCGAGATGCTGACGGCGGCGGCGATGTCGTCGACGGTGATGGGCTCGCGGGCGTGCTCGTCGATGTAGGCGATCGCCCGGCGCACCGTGCGCGGCGCGGCCGTGCGCTGAGCGGTGCGATCGAGCGCGTCGAGGAAGGTCGTCGGGAAGACGGCGAGCGTGGTCCGCAGTGCGTGGCGACGCAGCTCGGCCTCCATCAGCGGATCGATCCCTCCGCTCATCGCCATCGCGAGGAGCGACGACGAGACGTGCTGGAACGTGCGCTCCCACTGCTCGGCGACCGCCGGAGTGCGGGGCGAGGCATCCGTCGTCCTCAGCACGAGACGATCGTCGCCGCTTGCTCGACGTGCGAACCGCTGCGCGAACTCGCGGTCGAAGACGAAGGCACGCACCTGTGCGCGGCCGTTCCATCGGGCGGTCGTGGGCCCGTCCATGCTCAGCCAGGGGAGCCGGGCGTTGAGGTCGCGCCTCGGCGTGCGAACCCACCCGTCTCGCACCGCGACACGGCAGGCCATGATCTCCTCGCTGGGCTCGATCGCCGACTGCACCGAGGCCGCGAGCTCGTAACGGACGACGGAGAAGTCGTCGAGGGTGATCGAGGTCCAGTCGAACTCGAAGGTGCGCGGGTCGACCTGATGAAGTTTCGCGGACGGCACGAAACGCCGCCACGTCTCCTCGACCGCCGCTCCGTCGCGCGATTCCAGCGTCAGCACCTGACTCACCGATACCTCCTTGACCAAGGCGAAACATCACGCCCTGGCGAGGTCGGCGTTGCTGTGTGCATCCATTGTCATATACCTCTCCCCGAAGGGATGCTGAGAGCCTGCGCTTCAAGGGTCGTTCTCAGCTAGCGGAGGTACGCGTCGACCAGGAGCGGGCCTCGGATGTCGCGCAGGGCGTCGAGCAGCCGCTCGAGTCCTCTCCTCCCCATCGCGGACACCTGCAGGTCGTGCGGTCCCAGCTTCTCGAGCTTTCCCGTGCGGATGCGCACGACCTCCCATCCCGCCGTGCGGAGCAGACTGTCCTTGCGACGGTCGGAATCCTCCCGCGCTCCGACGTGCTCGAGCCCGAACCTGCCGGTGCTGTCGTACTCGATCGCGATGCGCAGCTCGGGAAGCAGGATGTCGGGCCACACCTCGACGTGGCCGAAGAACGGCCGGCTCACGCGGACGGCGTTGAATCCGGGCGTGACGCCGAGGCGCGCGAAAAGGTCGGTCCGCAGCTTCGCTTCGACCGCCGACGCGGGCTTCGGCGCGCACTCGCTTCTGAAGGGCTCGCCGACCGGGACGGCGGGCGTCTTCTCGCACAGCGGCCGGGTCGGCTTCGCGCGTTTCGCGCGCGCGGGCTGCCCCGCCGGACGCACGCGCGGCGGCTGGGCGAGACCCGCGCATTCCGGGCACCACGCCGACCGCCGGCGCTGGGCGCCGGGGCGCGCGCGCTGCTCGCTCGGCGTCGCGGCGAACAGGTGGCCGGCCTCGCACTGCCACAGCAGCAGCACGTCGGCGGCGGGTGGAATCTGGGTGAGCGTGATCCCGGCGTTGAGATCAGGGTGGTACTGACGGATCAGCATCGGGTACGGCGCCCACGCCTCGCGGTAGGTGCCGACGGGATACGGCACGTCGGTGCCGCGGGAGAACTGCCGCCGCGCCCACCATGCCTCGACCCGCTCCGCCATGCCCGGGACAGTACCGGGGGCCACCCACATCGCGTTGCGTGCTGCACACTCGACAGTGCACCCCGATCAAGGAGGTCTCGTGACGACAGGCATGAACGACGGCGGATTCCGCTCCGCGAGCGACCTCCTGCGTCTGGAGGACGAGTTCACGGGCGCCGAGCTCGCGGTGCGCGACGCCGTCCGGGAGTTCGTCGGCCGCAGCATCCGTCCCCGGATCGCCGAGTGGTTCGACACCGCGACGTTCCCCGTGGAGATCGTGCCGGAGCTCGCCGGGCTCGGCCTCCTCGGCATGCACCTCGAGGGCTACGGATGCGGCGGCCGCTCCGCGGTCGAGTACGGGCTCGCCATGCAGGAGCTCGAGGCGGGCGATTCCGGCATCCGCACCTTCGTCTCGGTGCAGGGATCGCTTGCCATGACGGCGATTCACCGGCACGGGTCGGAGGAGCAGCGGCGGGAGTGGCTGCCGCGGATGGCGGCGGGCGAGGCGATCGGATGCTTCGCCCTCACCGAGCCGGCCGCGGGCTCGGACCCCGCCGGCATGGAGACGACCGCGCGACTCGAGGGCGGCGAGTGGGTGCTCGACGGCACGAAGCGGTGGATCGGCCTCGCCTCGATCGCCGAGGTCGCGGTCGTGTGGGCGCGCGCCGAGGACGGGGTGCGCGGCTTCGTCGTGCCCACGGGCGCGCGCGGCTTCACGGCGACCCCCATCCAGCGGAAGCTCTCGATGCGGGCGTCGATCCAGTGCGACATCGAGCTCGCCGACGTGCGGCTTCCCGAGAGCGCCGTGCTGCCCGATGCCCTCGGGCTGAAGGCGCCGTTCTCGTGCCTCAACGAGGCACGGTACGGGATCGCATGGGGCGCCGTCGGCGCGGCGCGCGACTGCTTCGACGAGACGCTCGCCTACGCCCTCGGACGGCGGCAGTTCGGCCGCCCGCTCGCCGGCTTCCAGCTGACGCAGCAGAAGCTCGTGGACTGGGCGCTCGAGATCCAGAAGGCGCAGCTCCTCGCGCTTCGGCTCGGCCGCCTGAAGGATGCCGGGCGGCTTCGACCGCACATGATCTCGGCCGCCAAGCTCAACAACACCCGCATCGCGGTGGAGATCGCCCGCGAGGCGAGGGCGGTGCTCGGCGGCAACGGCATCACGCTCGACCATTCTCCGATGCGGCACGCGAGCAACCTCGAGTCGGTGCGGACCTACGAGGGCACCGACGAGGTGCACACCCTCGTGCTCGGTCAGCACATCACCGGGATCCCCGCCTTCCGGGGCTGAGCGCACACGGCTGCAACCGAACGGTTGCTCTTTCGGGCAGGATATGCAACTCTAGGGTTGCTAGTAACTGCAACGTCTGGGTTGCGTCCACCCGCGAAAGGAACCATCATCATGAGCATGACCGCCAATCCGGCCGCCGTCGTCGACGAGAGCCGGTTCACCGTCCGCCGCTCCATCCGCATCGCCGCTCCGGTCGACAAGGTGTGGTCGGCCGTCACCGCGCCCGAGCACATCTCCCGCTGGTTCGGGCACGCCCGCTTCGACGGAACCGGCGTCGGCGCGCAGGGCACCCTCACGTTCCCCGACTACGGCGCCGTGCCGGTCCGGATCGAGGCCGTCGACGAGCCGCGGTCCGTGACCTACCGCTGGGGCAACGACGACGCGCTCGGCGCCCCGCCCGCAGAGCTCGACGAGGCCGCGGCGACCGTCTTCACCTTCACCCTAGAAGCGGTCGAGGGCGGCACGCAGCTCACCGTCGTCGAGTCGGGCTTCGAGAACACGTCCGATCCCGCCGGCAACCTCGAGGCGCACCGCCAGGGGTGGGACGGCGAGCTCGACAAGCTCGTCGCACTCCTCGAGGACGGCGCGTGACGACGCAGACGCTCGTTCCGATGTTCGCCGCACTCGGAGACGAGACCCGGTGGAGCATCCTCGAGGCGCTCGGCGAGGGGGATGCCTCGGCATCCGCCCTCGCCGGGCGCCTTCCCGTCACCCGCCAGGCCATCGCGAAGCACCTGGCCGTCCTCGAAGAGGTCGGGCTGGTCGAGCCGTTCCGGGTCGGTCGTGAGGTGCGATACCGGGTTCTCGGGGCGCAGCTGAGCGCGACGGCGCAACGCCTGGACGCCATCGGCGCCGAGTGGGACCGCCGCCTCGCGGCGATCAAGCAGATCGCCGAATCCCTCTAGCCCGCGTCGCCCGGCTACCTCAGCCTTCCGAAGGTGGCGTCGATCTCGGCCATCTCCATCTCCGCCGTCGCCTCGATCAGCGCCCGCAGCTCCGCGTCGGCGCCCGGGGAGAACTCCTCCGGCCGCTCGGGCGCGATGGTCAGCGGACCGCCCTCGGGCGCCTGCTCGGAGGCGTCGAGCGTCGTGCCGTCTCCCGACGGAGACACGCCCTGGACGATCCTCCCCGCCTCGGACTGCCCGCCGAGGTCGAAGGAGTACTGCTTGTTCTGGAGTCCGAGGTCGAGCAGCCGCTTGACCTCCGGGAAGCTCTCGGCGTTCGTCTTGGGGATCGGCAGCGCCATGCGCCACTGCACGCCGAGCGTCTCGAGCGCCTTCGCATAGGCGTTCTCGTGCGCCTGGTCGCGCACGATGAGGTACGAGATCGTCGACCGCGCCGTCTTGTTCGACGTCATCTCGTAGATCCGGCACTTCTGCAGGCGTCCCGTCGACTCGAGCATCAGGTTGTACAACAGGTCGAGGACGAGGTTTCCGGAGTTGTACACATAACTCCCGCTCCAGGGGTTGCCGGCGGCATCCACCGGCAGGGCGCCCTGCGCACCGACCAGGTAATGGTGGATGTTGCTCGTGTCGAGGGCGATGCTCAGGGGAGTCGCACCGCCCTTCCCGGGCAGATCGACCGGGTCGGTGGGGCTGCCCTTGTACCGCGGCGAGCCGTCGAGGAGGCGCGAGATGGTCGTGCCGATGAGCTCGACGTGACCGATCTCCTCCGTGCCGATGCCCTGGAGCAGGTCCTTGTAGGGCTTGCCGCTGGGCCCTCGGAAGTTGATGCTCTGGAAGAGGTACTGCATCATCGTGCGCATCTCACCGAACTGACCGCCGAGGCCCTCTTGCAGCGCATTGGCGGCAGCGGGATCGGGTTCGTCCTCTTCGATCGGGTTGATGAGCTGCTGCAGGTGGAAGTACATGGAGTCTCCTCGATCGGAAGTCGCGGGCGGAACAGCCCGGTACCCCGACCGTGCAGGAGCCTTGCCGATCATGGATCCCCCTGGCATGTGCGGGGGCGCGAAGCGTAGGATGCCGCGTCCCGGCCGGGGCGCGGCATCCATCCTCACCGAGGCATGACCGAGGAGATCTGCGCAACCGAGGATCGAGAAGTGCGGTTACCTCCTCGGAAGTGCAGATCTCCTCAGTTCCGCGCGCGACCTCAGGCGCCTACTTGATCGAGCCTCTCGTGACACCCGAGATGACCCACCGCTGACTGAAGATGTAGACGATGAGCAGTGGCGCCATCGCCATCAGGTAAGAGGCGAACGCGACGGTGTAGTCGGTGTTGAACTGCCCTTGGAACACGTACTGCGCGAGCGGCAGGGTGCGCGCGGCCGGCTCGGTCAGCACGACGAGCGGCATGATGAAGTCGTTCCACGCCCACACGCATGTCAGGATGCCGACCGTGGCGTTCATCGGCATCAGCAGCGGGAAGATGACCGACCGGAAGACGCGCCACGTGCTCGCACCGTCGATCCGCGCGGCCTCTTCGAGCTCGATGGGGATGGACCGGATGTAGGCGGTGTAGATGAAGATGTTCAGCGACAGTCCGTAGACGGTGTAGAGGATGATCAGCCCGACCTGGTTGTCGAGCCCCAGGATCGCGGTCTGCTTGACCAGCGGCAGCATGATGATCGGGAAGGGGATGAACAGAGCCGCCAGCAGATAGAAGAACACGCCCTTGAAGAAAGGCCGATGGATGTTGCGCGCCAGAGCGTAGGCGACGATCGAACTCGTCAGGAGCGTGAAGATCACCGAGCCCACCGTGATGAAGGCGGTGTTCGCGAGCGCCTGAGGGAAGCTCGTGCGCTCCCACGCCTCGGCGAAATTGCCCCAGTTGACCGGGTCAGGCCATTCGAAGCCGGTTCCCTCGCTGAGCTGGTCGGGCGTCTTGAGGGCGACGACGACGGCCAGATAGAGCGGGACCAGAACCGTCAGCGAGCAGACGGCGATGAGCGCGGTCGCCCACCAGTTGGTCCTGCGCGTGTCGTCGTCGTCGGTCCGACGGCGGCGGAAGAGTCCGCGTCGAGGCTCGAGCGCCTCGGCGGGCTGCTCGAACTGCATTGCGGTGTTGGTCATGCTGGTCATCAGAAGTCGGCCTCTCTGCGCTGAAGGACCCGGAATTGGAAGAGCGAGACGATCGTGATGACGATGAAGAACACCACGGCGTTCGCCGTCTGGTAGGCGAACTCGCCGCCCGAGAACCCCCCGCGGAAGATGAGCAGGGTGACGGACTCGGTGGACGTGCCCGGCCCGCCGTTGGTGAGGGCGACGATCGGATCGAACACCTGTAGGAACCCCTTGAGGCTGAGCACCACGTTGATCGTGAAGAACGCGCTGATCAGCGGGAACGTGATGGACCGGAACTGCCGTCCCGACGACGCCCCGTCGAGGGATGCCGCTTCGTAGAGCTCCGCGGGGATCGTCTGCAGTCCGGAGAGGTAGATGATGATCGAGAACGCGCACGCCTGCCAGACCGCGAGGGCCACGATCGCCGTCCACGCCCACGTCTCGTTCGTCAGGATGTTGTCGGCGAAGAGCGGGATCCCGGACAGGATCTTCGGAAGCGAGTTCGAGAAGAAGAACTGGAACACGTAGCCGATGACGAGGATCGCGAGCACGTAGGGCACGAAGTAGACGCCGCGGAAGAAGTTGCGCGCCCGGATCTTGGCGTTCAGCCCCATCGCGATCGCAAGCGAGATCGCATTCGTGAGCACCGTCGCGACGATCGCGAAGAGGAACGAGAACCCGTAGGCCTGCAGGACCCGGTCGTCCTTGAAGAGGTTCACATAGTTCGACAGCCCGACGAAGTTCCAGGCCCCGTAGCCGGGGTAGTTGGTGAAGCTGAAGAAGATGCCGACCACGACGGGCAGGGTGTGGAAGAAGGCGAAGGCGATCACGGCCGGCCACACCATCCAGTAGTACGCGGACGGCGCTCGCCCCGTCTCGGTCCTGGTCCTGGTGGCGCGTCGCTGCGCCTTGCTCTCGACGGCGGTGCTGCGGACCGCCTGGGTGAGGGTCATTGGTCGTCTCCCGTCGTGACCGGAATGGTGCGCGCGGCGACTTTTCGCCACTCGCTGTCGAGTGTCCTCAGCGCCTTCTCGACGTCACCGTCGAAGAGGAACTGCTGATCCGTGGGGATGAGGGGAATCGCGGGCGGAATCTGGTGGTCGATGAAGCCCGTGATCTGCCCGTTGTCGAAGAACGGCTTGACCGACTGAAGTGCGGGATCGTCGCTGAGCTGGGCGCCCTCGACCGAGGGGACCATGTTCTGCGACGCCGCGAAGGTCTCGATCACGTCCGTTCGGAACGCGTAGTCGATGAAGCGCATCGCCGCCTCCTCGTGGGGGCTCTCCTTTCCCATCGTGAACACGACGTCCACGCCGGAGACGAGCAGCCGGTCCGCTGCGTCGTCGGTGGGGTAGGGGAAGATCCCCATCTCGATGTCGGGATTGACCTGCTTGATCGGGTTCGTCGCCCAGATGCCCTGCAGGAGCATCGCGGCCTCGCCGTTGGCGAACGCGGCGTTGCCGTCGTCATACGTTCTGCCGCGGTATCCGTCCTGCATGTACGAGTAGAGCTGGTACTGGCGGTCCATCACCTCGGCGAAGTCCTTCTCGAACGACACCTCGGAATCGGGCCCGACGTTCTCGCCCTCGTCACGCATCTTGTCGAAGAAGCCGTCCTGAGCGGGGTACGCGCCCAGGGCGTTCCACGAGGGGATTCCGGTCCACGAATCGGCGAGCGTGCCGTAGAAGGGCTGAATGCCGGCCGCCTGGAGCTGGTCGCACACCGCGAGGAACTCATCCCACGTCTCCGGCGGCTCCAGGCCCTGCTCCGCGAAGATCGCCTTGTTGTAGATCACGCCGTTGGCGTTGTTGACGTATCCCAGGCCGTTCACCTCGTCGCCGAATGTGCCGAGGTCGGCGAGGATGTCCTGGACGGCCGGGTTGATCGTCCGCAGGACGGGCTCCTCCGAGAAGTCCTTGAACACGCCCGCCTGGGCGAGTCGACCGAAGTTGCCGTTGGCGTTGAGCGTGATGATGTCGGGCACCCGGTCCTTCACCAGGAGCGTCCGGATCAGCGTGTCAGCGTCGGCCACCTGGTTCTGCACGATCTTGATGTCGGGGTTCTCGGCTTCGAATCCCGCGATCATGTCGTCGAAATCCTCGAGCGCCTCCCCCTTGAACTGGAAGAAGTTGAGTGTCGTCACCCCGTCAGAGGGGTTCGCGGCGCAGCCGCCGGTGACCGCGACGATGCCCGCGATGGCGACGATCGTCGCCAAGCGGCCGATTCGGCATGGGTTCGGTGTCATGTGTGCGCCTCCTTGCGCTGGGTGGTGTCGGGGTGTCAGGAGAGGGCGGTCAGCTCGACGAGTGTCGAGCGCTGCGGGAACTGCACCGGCGGGCGCACGCCTACCGTCGCGAGCTCGCGACCGGTCATCACGATCGAAGAGGTGGTCCACTCGAGCAGCGACTGGCCGGCATCGACGTGCGCACCGGCCGGCGACAGCACCGCGAGCCGGTAGCGGCGGGCGGGGGCGAGCCCCGGCATCCGCACCCGCCCTGCCGGATAGGCCGCGGACGTCTCGACCTGCGTGATCGTGAAGAACGCGGATGCCGCGTCCTCCGCGACGATTCCGCGCACGTCGATGCCCGGTTCCACTCCGTCGACGTCGATGGTGCGACCGGTCGCGACGAGCGGGCGCACGCGCTTGGCCACCGCGACCCAGGCCGCGACCCCGGCACGGGTCGCCTCGTCGGCCGAGGTGAGGTCCCATTCCACGCCGAAGTGTCCGAACAGCGCGACCGCAGCGCTCAGATCGAGACCCACCGTGCGTCCGGTCGAGTGGACGACAGGGCTTGTGAGGTGCATCCCGAGCATCTCGGGGGGCACGACGAGAGCGGTGTAGCGCTGGTTGGCGAGGCGTTCGAGCGGGTCGAGGTTGTCGCTCGTCCACACGCGGTCGGTGCGGTCGAGGATGCCGAGATCGACGCGCGCTCCGCCGGACGCGCAGCTCTCGATCTCGAGGCCGGGATGCGCCGCCTTCAGCTCGTCGATCAGGCGGTAGACGGCGTGCGTGTGCTCGTGCACCCGGGCGACCCCTTCGGGCCCGGATCCCGCGTCGACGAGGTCCCGGTTGTGGTCCCACTTGAGGTAGGCGATCTCGTGGTCGTCGAGGATCTCGTGCAGCCGTGCGGCGATGTAGGCGTAAGCCGCCGGGTGTGCGAGGTCGAGCACCTGCTGCTGCCGGGCCGGCGGCGGAAGGGCCATGCGTCCGCGCAGGATCCAGTCCGGATGCCGGCGCGCGAGGTCGCTGTCGGGGTTGACCATCTCCGGCTCGACCCACAACCCGAACTCCATTCCCAAGCCGCGGACGTGCGAGATGAGCGGCTGCAGCCCGTGGGGCCATACCGTGTCATCGACGTACCAGTCGCCGAGGCCCTTGGTGTCGTCGCGGCGGCCCGCGAACCATCCGTCGTCGAGGACGAAGCGCTCCACTCCCGCGGATGCCGCAGCGTCGGCGAGCGCCGTCAGCTTCGCAAGGGAGTGATCGAAGTAGACGGCCTCCCACGTGTTGAGCGTGATGGGCCGCGGCCGGTGGGGATGCTGCGGCCGACGCCGCCACTCGTCGTGGAACCGGTGCGACAGCTCGGTGAGCCCCTCGCCCCAGGACCCGATGACCCAGGGGGTGGCGTAGGCGCCGCCCGGATCGAGGATGACCTCGCCCGGGGCGAGCAGCTCGCCGCCGGCGAGGAACGCGTCCCCGGTTATAGTGCGCTCGGCGAGCAGGCGGTGGTTGCCGCTCCAGGCGACATGGATGCCGTGCACACGACCGGTCTCGAAGCCGAAGCCCGGTCGGCCCGCGGCGAAGAGGAGGCTCGCGTCGGCACCGGGGCGTCCGCGCCGGCTTTCGCGCACATGCGTGCCGAACGGGAAGGCGTAGCGCTGGGGCGAGCGCTCCCGCAGATGGTGTCCGGTGGTGTCGAGGAGCTCCGTGGCATCCCACGGGACGGGGAAGGCGAGATGCGCGGACTGAAGGGTATACGGGGTCTCGCCGGTGTTGCGGAGGGTGAGCCGCTGGTGGAACAGGCCGCCCGCGCCGATCCGCAGCTCGACCTGCGCCGCGAGCCGCGTTTCGGAGTCGACGAGGGCGAGGGTTGCGCGGTGGTCGTTGCTCTGCACGCCGGCCACGTCGAATCGTGCGCTGAACCCCGCGCCGGAACGGTGCCCCTCGAAGACGGGGGTGCCCAGCCAACCGCTGGCGGGCGTCGCGACGACGGAGAGCCGCGCTGTAGCGTCAAGGCCGCCCGACACCCGCTGAGGGCGGGCGGCGACAGCGACGCAGGCAAGGGACTCGGATGTCGAATCGATGAGCTCTTCACCCCAGTGCACGATCGCCGGTCCGCCGTAAGCGTCCAGGTCGACGACGACACTCGTGCCGCCGCGGTGGAGGTGGAGGACCGCCGGTCGCTCACCCACCGTCGACTCGTTCTCACCGTCGCGTCGCTCTTCCGTAGAGGTCATGAAATTAGTTCTAGCACGGAATTAAAAAACGGCGCAAGACTCGAATGCGGTCGTACTTCCTCGCTTTCTGGGGAAGAATCGTGCCAAGATGGAATTAATGGGCACATTGACCGACAGCGAGCGTGCGCTCGCGAGAGCCGTGCTGATCCACGGCCCGATCTCGCGGAGCGCTCTGACAAGCCGTCTGGGTCTGTCGCCCGCTAGCCTCACCCGTCTCGCCAAACCCTTCGTCGACCGCGGTCTGCTCGTCGAGGTCGACGACGGACCTGACCGATCGGTCGGCCGGCCCGCGCGTCCGCTCGACGTCGCCCCCGGCCTTGGCGTCTTCGCCGGTGTCAAGGTCACGGGTGAAGCGCTCCACGCGGTGGTCACCGACGTGCGCGCGGAGCTGCTCGGGTCGGCCGCCGCGCCGCTGGATTCGACGGCCCCCGCCGACGTCGCACGACAGATCGCCGGCCTCCTCCGGTCGATCCATGACGGGGCGCCCTCCGGCGTGGGAGTGTCTCTCGCCGGATCCGTGCAGGGCGGGCTCGTCGAGTTCTCGCCCTTCCTCGGCTGGATTCGCGAGCCGTTCGCCGACCTCGTGCGCGAGCAGGTCGGAGCGCCGGTGTCGCTCGAGAACGACCTCGTCGCTCTCACCGAAGCCGAGCGGTGGTTCGGCGTGGGGCGCGGCATCCCGGGCTTCACCGTCATCACGATCGGGGCCGGCGTGGGGTACGGCCTCGTGGTCGACGGCGAGGTCGTCCGCTCGCACGATGTCGGGGTCGGGCTCGCGGGTCACCTTCCGCTCAGTGCGAATGGGCCGATCTGCCAAGAGGGCCATCGGGGCTGCTCCCAAGCGATGCTCACATCGGGATCCATCGCGGCCCAGGTCTCGGCATCCCTGCAGCGACCGGTCGACTACGACGAGGCGCTCGCCCTCGCGGCCGCCGGCGATCCGGCGGCGCGTGCGGTGGTGGATGCCGCGGCCGACGCGCTCGGCCGATTCATCGCGCTCGCGGCGAACCTTTCTCTGCAGTCCACGACGGTGCTCGCGGGCGAGGGGATGGGCCTCTACGCTGTCGCGAGAGATCGGGTGGACGCGGCGGCCGCCGCCGACCGGGACCTGCGCGCAGATCCCCTGCGCATCCACGTCGACGACACCGGGTTCACCGCGTGGGCGCGCGGTGCTGCGGCGGTCGCGATACAGGCGGCCGTCGACCGGCTGCGGCTGGACTGACGGGCATCGACGATTCTGCGACCGAGAGGCACTGCATGACCGAGCACTCCAATCCGCTCCTGGACCCCGCGACCGCCCCGTGGTGGACCGGTGCCGTCGTGTACCAGATCTATCCGCGCTCCTTCCAGGACTCCGACGGAGACGGGATCGGCGACCTGCGCGGAGTGCTGCGGCGGGTCGACCACCTCGCCGAGCTCGGCGTCGACGTCGTGTGGTTCTCGCCCATCTACCGCAGCCCGCAGGACGACAACGGCTACGACATCAGCGACTACCAGGACGTCGATCCGCTCTTCGGGACCCTCGAGGACCTCGACGCGGTCGTCGCAGCGCTGCATGAGCGGGGCATCAAGGTGGTCATGGACCTCGTCGTCAATCACACGAGCGACGAGCATCCCTGGTTCGTCGAGTCGCGGTCGTCGCGCGACAGCCCCAAGCGCGACTGGTACTGGTGGCGCCCCGCCCGCCCGGGGACGGTGCCGGGGGAGCCGGGCGCTGAGCCCACCAACTGGGGCTCCTTCTTCTCGGGGCCGACGTGGTCGTGGGACGAGAAGACCGGCGAGTACTACCTGCACCTGTTCAGCCGGAAGCAGCCGGACCTCAACTGGGAGAACCCCGAGGTGCGCGAGGCGGTGTACGCCATGATGCGGTGGTGGCTCGATCGGGGCATCGACGGCTTCCGGATGGACGTCATCAACCTCATCTCGAAGCGCGTCGGCCCCGACGGCGCGCTCGCCGACGGCCCGCTCACGGTCGGTCCCTACGGCGACCTCGGCGAGGCGACCGTCAACGGTCCGCGCCTGCACGAGTTCCTGCAGGAGATGCACCACGCGGTGTTCGACGGGCGACGGGGCGGCCTCCTGCTCGTCGGCGAGACGCCGGGCGCGACCGTCGACGATGCCAAGCTCTTCACCGACCCGTCTCGCCAGGAGCTCGACATGATCTTCACGTTCGAGCACGTCAGCCTGGACCACGGACCGGGGGGCCGATTCGACGTCCAGGGGGTGGACCTCCTCGAGCTCAAGGAGACCATGGCGCGCTGGCAGACGGGCCTGCACGAGGCGGGGTGGAACGCGCTCTACTGGGAGAACCACGACCAGCCCCGCAGCGTCTCCCGGTTCGGCGACGACGGCCGCTACCGGCGGGAGTCGGCCACGATGCTCGCGACCGTCCTCCACCTGCACCGCGGCACGCCCTACATCTATCAGGGCGAGGAGATCGGCATGACGAACGCCCACTTCTCGTCGTTCGAGTCGTATCGCGACATCGAGTCCCTCCGCTACGTCGCGCAGGCGCGGGCGCTCGGGCACGCCGGCGACGAGGAGCTGCTGCGCGGCCTCGCCGAGGGAAGCCGCGACAACGCGCGAACTCCGGTCCAGTGGGATGCCTCGCCCCAGGCCGGCTTCACGACGGGCACGCCGTGGATCGACGTCAACCCGAACCACGTCGACGTCAACGCCGAGACCGAGCGTGCGGACGAGGCATCCGTCTTCCACCACTACCGGAGGCTCATCACGCTGCGGCACGAGGACCCGGTCGTGCGCTTCGGGGACTTCGCGCTCCTCCTGCCCGAAGACCCCGACGTGTACGCCTTCACCCGCACGCTCGGCGACGTGACGCTCGTCATCGCGGCCAACTTCCGCGGCGAGCCGCGAACGGCCGACCTCGGCACCGATCTCGGCGGCGATCTCGGCGGCGCGGCCTTCGTGCTCGGCAACTACCCCGACGGTGCTCCGCTGCGCACCGGGCCCGTGACCCTCCGGCCGTACGAGGCGATCGTCGTCCGGCTCGCGTGAGGGCGGCGGGGCCGGTCAGGATCCCGCGGCCGCCTGGATGCGCTCGACGAGCCTCGTCGTGGAGTGGAAGGGGATGAAGTCGAGGATCCTTACCTCGCCGCCGTAGGCCTCGACGATCGCCGTCTCCTGGAGCATCTCGGCCGTGTAGTCCCCGCCCTTGACGTACAGCTGCGGCCGGAGCTCCTCCAGGAGGGCGGCGGGGGAGTCGTCGGAGAAGACCACGACGTAGTCGACGCAGCCGAGCGCCTCGACCATGCGGGCGCGGTCGCCGACGGGGCTCACCGGGCGCCCGACGCCCTTGAGCCGTCGGACCGACGCGTCGTCGTTCAAGGCGACCACCAGGAGGTCGCCCTGCGCCTTCGCCTGTTCGAGGTGCGCCGCGTGACCCGGATGCAGGAGGTCGAAGCATCCGTTCGTGAAAACCACGACCCGACCCCGCTCGCGTGCCTCGGCGACGGCGGCGACGACCCGCTGCCGGTCGACGGTGCGCGTGGCCGACGGGGCACGGCGGTCGCCGACGAGGTCTTCGAGCGAGCACACGAACGTGCCCGTGTGGGCGACCGCGACGTTCGCGGCCGCCTGGCCGAAGTCGGATGCCTCGGCAAGGGGCCGGCCGACGCAGTAAGCCGCGGTGAATCCCGCCGCGAAGGTGTCGCCCGCGCCGATCGTGCGGTCATCGGACGCCGGTATGGCGTGGGTCCGGTGCGGCGGGGCGTCGGGCCGCAGCAGGAGCGTGCCGTCCCGGTCGAGGGTGACGACGGCGGACCGGGCTCCGGCGCGCTCGAGGACCTCCGGTGCAGATGCCGAGACGACGCCGACGCGATCGGCCGACAGATCGAGCCCCGCCAGCAGCGAGGCCTCCTCGGCGTTGGGGAACACGATGTCGGGGCGCAGGCGTGCCCACCGGCGGAGGTCGTGCG
Organism: Microbacterium sp. BK668; assembly: GCF_004362195.1. Taxonomy (NCBI): domain Bacteria; kingdom Bacillati; phylum Actinomycetota; class Actinomycetes; order Micrococcales; family Microbacteriaceae; genus Microbacterium; species Microbacterium sp. BK668. Next base: position 199,115 of record NZ_SNWG01000001.1, on the reverse strand, counting down.
CGTCGACGAGGAGCACGGCCGGCTGCGCATCCGCGATCCGGCGCAGGGCCTCGTCGTCGAAGAGACCCGTGCCGTAGTCGCAGGCGAGCACGACCTCCCCGGCGGTCGTGGCGAGCGCACGATGCCATCGCTCGCGGGCGGTCGGGTCCAGCTCCTCGTGGGTGGCCGAATCGATCCGCACGATCATCTGATCGTTCCCGACGACGCGGGTCTTGCACGTCGTCGCACCCGGGCGCACGACCCAGTCCGACGTGTCGACGCCGCGCTCGTCCAGAAGGCCGCGCAGCAGCGTCCCGTCGTCGTCCTCCCCTGCGACCGTCAGCAGCCGCACGCGCGCGCCGAGCGCGGCGAGGTTCATCGCGGTGTTCGCCGCGCCGCCGGGGCGGTCGTCCCGGCCGCCGAGGTCGACGACGGGTACCGGGCTCTCGCGGCTGAGGCGGCGCACGCCGCCGCGCAGCCAGCGATCGAGCATGACGTCGCCGAGGACGGTGACGCGGGGCGGCTTCGCGCGGAGGGCTTCGACGATCCCGTTCCAGCCGTGCGAGGAGGCATTCCGCATGCCGTCTGTCATCTCCTCCTCCTACCCGCGGAGACTCCCCGCCAAACGCCGGTGCGCGGTTTGAAAGGACCATGCCCGGGGAACTGGGCATTCACGGTCCGCACCGCCGGCGCACGGCGGCTCCGGCGCCGCGCGAAAGGACCCGACACATGCCAGAGCGACCCGACGGCCTCCTTCCCCGGTTCGAGGACGTCCACCGCATCGCCGTGCTGCGCGGGGGCGGCCTCGGCGACCTCCTGTTCGCCCTGCCGGCGATCGAGGCGCTCGCCGCCGCCTATCCGGCTGCGCGGATCACGCTGCTCGGGACGCCGCTCGCCGAAGCGCTCCTGCGCGACCGCTCGGGCCCCGTTTCGCAGGTGCGGATCCTGCCCCACGCTTCCGGCATCCACAGTCCGGCGGGCCGGGAGGATCCGGCCGCCGTGGAGACGTTCCACGAGCGCATGCGGGCCGAGCGGTTCGACCTCGCCTGTCAGTTCCACGGGGGAGGGCGCAACTCCAACCCCTTCCTCCTGAGGCTCGGCGCCCGCCACACGATCGGGACGCAGACGACGGATGCTGCCCGCCTCGAGCGGTCGCTGCCCTACGTCTACTACCAGCACGAGGTCTTCCGCTGGCTCGAGGTCGCGGCCCTCGCCGGGGCACCCGACGTCGGGTACGAGCCCCGCATCGAGGTCACCGCGCACGAGCGCGCGCAGGCTTCCGCGCGCCTCCACCCCGGCGGTCTCGTGGTGCTGCACCCGGGCTCGACCGATCCGCGCCGACGCTGGCCCGTCGAGCGCTTCGCAGAGCTCGCCGCGCGCTGCGCGCGCGACGGGCATCGGGTGGTGGTCGTGGGCGACGGCGAGGACGCGCCGGTCGCCGACGCCGTCGCCGGGGCGGCGCGTCCTTCCGACGCGGGGGCCGCAGTCCAGTCGCTCGCGGGACGGCTGTCGCTCAGCGAGCTGGTCGCACTGCTGTCCGCCGCCGACGTGTTCGTCGGCAACGACAGCGGCCCGCGGCATCTGGCGCAGGCCGTCGGCACGGCGACGGTGGGCCTGTACTGGTTCGGCAACCTTATCAACGGCGGGCCGATGACCCGGGGCCGGCATCGCGTACAGCTCGGCTGGACGACGCGGTGCCCCGTCTGCGATGTGGACGTGACCCAGGTCGGCTGGACCGCCGAGCGCTGCCCGCATGATCCGTCCTTCCTCGCGGGGATCTCCGTCGACTCCGTCTACGCCGACGTCTGCGCGCTCAGGGCCACGAGGGCTCCTGTTCCGGGCAGATGACCAGTTCGCGCACCTCGACGCCGGCGGGGCGCGTGAGGGCGAAGAGGATCGCCTCGGCGGCGTCGCGCGCGTCGATGAGCTGTGCGTCCGCGGCCGGCTTGTACCGCTCCTCGCGCCCGTCGAAGAAGCGCGTGTCCATGCCGGCGGGGAAGACCGTCGTCACGCCGAGGCGGCCCTTGGTCTCCGCGGCGAGGGCCCGGGAGAATCCGACGACCCCGAACTTGGATGCGCAGTAGGCGGAGGCATCGGGGAAGACCCTCAGCCCGAGCGACGACGCGATCGTCACGACGCGGCCGTGCACCGCGAGGAGCGACGGGAGCGCGGCCCGCACGACGGCGACGGTGCCGAGGAGGTTGACGGCGACGATCGTCTCCCACTCGGCACCCGCGATCTCGTCGAACGCGGCGGGGCGGTCGATGCCCGCGGCCGTGACGACGGCGTCGAAGCCGCCGTACTGCTCCGCGAGCTCGGCGACGAGCCGCTCGGTCTCGCGGGTGTCGGAGACGTCCGCGCGGTGGGCGTCGGCACCGTCGCCGGGGTTGACGTCGAGGACGACCGGGCGTCCGCCCCGCTCCGCGACCGCCGCTGCGACGGCCGCGCCGAGACCCGATGCTCCGCCCGTGATCAGGACCGTTCCGACTTCGCGCTCCTGCGCCATGGTGCTCCTCTCTTCCGCGCCACGTCGGGCGCGGGTCGTTGCCGTGGCGGCGTGCGCCGCCCCGGGGCGTCGTCAGCCGACGCGGGCGAGCGCGCCGGCGAGATGCGTCGTCGAGCGCGCGGGGTGGTAGGGGACGGTCACGGTGCGACCGCCCCAGGTCTGCAGGAGCGCCGTCTCGGGCAGCGCCGCGGGCGTGTAGTCGCCGCCCTTGACCCAGAGGTCGGGACGCAGGCGTGCGAGCACCGCCTCGGGTGTGTCCTCGTCGAAGACCATGACGGCGTCCACGCACTCGAGGGCGAGCAGCAGCTCGTGGCGGTCCGACTCCGGGATGATGGGCCGCTCCGCCCCCTTGAGCCGCCGCACCGACGCATCGCTGTTGAGGCACACGACCAGGCAGTCTCCGAGCCTGCGGGCCGCGGCGAGGGTCCGCGCGTGCCCGGCATGGAGGAGGTCGAAGCATCCGCCTGTCGCGACGACCGTCCCGCCCTGGGCGCGGACGCGGCGGGCGAGCGTGAGCGCGTCGGCGTCGCCGCCGAGCGGCGCCGGGGCCGGGGCGTCCAGGGTGTCGACCCCGCCCTGTGCGACGAAGCGGCCGGCCGCCGCGACGGCCGCCTCCGCCGCCGAGGCCAACGCCGATCCGCGGGCGAGTTCGACCGCGAGGGTCGCGGCCAGCCGGTCGCCGGCCCCGCACGTGTCGCCCGATGCGACTTCTGCCGGGGCGATGACGTGCGCATCCGTCCCTCGCGGCTCGTGCAGGAGCGCGCCGCGCTCGCCGAGCGTCAGGAGGATCGCTGGTACCGCCCACGCTCCGGCAAGACGCCTCGCGGCCTCCGCCGCCTCGGCGACGTCTCCGCCGCCGCCGTCGACGGATGCCCCGGCCGCCGCCGCTTCCGACGCGTTGGGGGTCGCGACGGCGATGGACCCGACCGGCGGTGCGCCCTTCGGATGCGGATCCCACACGATCGGCACACGCCGCCCCGCCCGTTGCAGGGCTTCGCGCAGGCGCGGATCGGCGGTGACGCCGCGGCCGTAGTCCGCGACGACGACCGCCTCCGCCTCCTCCAGCGCACGCAGCTGCTCGTCGGTCGCCACGGGAGGAAGGGACACGGGATCGCACGCCTCGTCGACGCGAAGGAGCGGATGTCCGGCTCCTCGCACCCTGGTCTTCACGGGCGTCGGAAGCGCCGAGCGCGACGCGATCACCTCGACGGTGCCGACTCGGTCGCGCCCGGACAGCAGTTCGCGCAGTTCGGCGGCCCGCGGATCCTCGCCCAGCGCGGTCACGAGTACGACGTCGATGCCGTCGCGCGCGAGCAGCGTCGCGACGAGCCCCGCCCCGCCCGCCCGGGCGCGGATCTCCTGCACGGAGACGACGGGCACGGGCGCATCGGGGCTGAGGCGATCGGCCGAGCCCGAGACATCCCGGTCGAGCAGCACGTCTCCGACGACGGCGATCCTCATCGCTCGCCTCCCGCCCCGAGCCGCGATCGCACACGCTCGTCGAACACACGGCAGAGCAGATGCAGCGCCAGCAGATGCGTCTCCTGCACGGCGGCGGAGGTCCCCGGCAGGCACAGCGCTTCGTCGACCGCCGACGCGAGGGGGTTGGGACGATCGCCGCACAGTGCCCACGTCGTCGCGCCGACCGTGCGCGCCGCCTGGACGGCGGCGAGGAGGTTGGGGCTGCGTCCGCTCGTCGAGAGCAGCACGACGACGTCGCCGGCGCGGCCGTGCGCGCGCACCTGCCGGGCGAAGACCTCGTCGTACCCGTAGTCGTTGGCGATGGCGGTGACGCTCGAGGTGTCGGCATGCAGGGCGATCGCGGAGAACGGCGGCCGTTCCCCGTCGAACCGGCCGACGATCTCGGCGGTGAGGTGCTGGGCCTCGGCGGCCGAGCCGCCGTTGCCCATCGCGAGAAGTCGCCGGCCCCGCAGCAGCCGATCGGCGAGATCAGTGCCCCACGCGACGAGCCGCGGCACCTCGCGGGTGAGGCCCTCCACCGCGTCGAGGTGGCTCGCGAGGTGGTCGTTCAGGATCGCCGCGGAGCGCTCCGCTGTGGCGGTGCGGGCGGGAATGGTCGTCGTCATGCGCGTCCCGCGTTCCGCTGCGTCCGCACAGTCGCGGGCCGCTGGGCGGCCGCGCGACGGTACACGCGCTCCGTCTCGGCGGCGACCCGCGTCCAGGTGTAGCGCCGCGCCGTGCGGGCAACGCCCGCCGCGCCGAGCGAGGCGCGCAGGTCGGCATCGGCGAGGAGCGTCTCGACCGCGTCCGCGATCGCGGACGGGTCGCGCGGGGGGACGTGAAGACCGGTCACGCCGTCGACGACGGTGTCGATGAGACCGCCCACGGCGGCGGCGACGACGGGGACGCCTGTCGCCATGGCCTCCAGCGGCACGATGCCGAACGGCTCGTACCACGGAGCGCATACGATCACGTCCGCCGACCGCAGGTGCGACGGGAGCTCGGCGTGCGGAACCTGGCCGAGGAACGAGATGTGCTCCTCGACGCCGAGCCGGCGGGCGAGAGCGGCGAGACGCTGCACGTCCTGGTCCTCGTCGATCCGGTCGGCGGTGCGCGAGCCGCCCACCACGACCAGTTCGACGTCGGTGCGGCCGCGCCGCACGAGTTCGGCGAGCGCCGTGATCGTGGTCCCGACCCCCTTGCGCGGCACGAGCCGGCCGACGCTCATGATCCGGAGCCGGTCGGTCCGCGCCGCGGAGGGTCCGTCCGGGGTGAAGAGCGCGTTGTCGACACCGCACGGGACGACCGAGATGCGCGTGCTCGGGATGCCGAGCCGCGTGAGCTCGAACGCCTCGTCCGAGCAGGTCGCGATCACGGCGTCCGCCTGCCGGCCGACGCCCGGCTCCAGGGTCGCCCGCTCGGCGGGACTCGTGTCGTCGCTGCCCTGATGTCGCCGCTTGACGTTGCCGAGGGCGTGGAAGGTGTGCAGGACCGGCCACGGCACGTCGCCCCGGGATCCGCGCAGGGCTGCCAGGCCCGACATCCAGAAGTGGCTGTGGACGACGTCCGGGGGGTCGATGTCCCAGTGGGCCGCGAGACGGTCGCCGAAGTCGTCCATCCACGGGAGGAGGTCGTCCTTGGGTATCGGCTCCACCGGCCCCGCGGCGACGTGCACGACCTCGACCCCGGGAGCGAGCGCGACCCGCTCCGGCAGCGCGGCGTCGTCTCGCCGGGTGAACACGCGGACCGTGTGACCCCGGTCGGCGAGGGCCGACGACAGCGCGGCGACGTGCACGTTCTGCCCGCCGGCGTCGACGCCGCCGAGGGTCGCGAGGGGACTCGCGTGCTCCGACACCATGTCGATCCTCATCGGAGGCTCCTTTCGGCAAGTCCCGCTCGGGCGCGCGGGAGGGCGGACGCGGCCTCTCCGAGCACGGCATCCCACCGTGCGAGGAAGGTCGGGTGACTGAAGCGCCGCAGCGCGTGGAGGCGTGCGCGGTGTCCCGCCTCGCGCGCGTGCTCCTCGTCGACGAGGTACGCGATGGCGGCGTGCCTGAGGGTGTCGAGGTCGGTGGCCACCACACCGACGCCTGGGGGAACGGCCCGCAGCACTTCCGTCGCGGCGAGCGCGACGACCGGCATCCCCATGAGCATCGCCTCGATGAGTGACAGGCCGAGGGAGGTCCACCGATAGGGGTGCAGGTAGAGGCGGCGGCGGCCGAGCTCGCGGCGGAGTCCCTCGGGGGAGTGATTTCCGGCCCAGGCGACACCGCTGCCGTGGGGGAGCCTGTCGCTCAGGAGCTCGCCGCCCATGCCGAAGACGTCGACGGGGGCGAGGCGGCCGAACGCGGGGAGGAGGTCCGTGCCCGCGATCCGCCAGCGCCGCACCGGCTCGTTGATGACGACCCCGAGAGCGGGGAGGTCGCCGGTATAGGTCTCGCCCGGGTCGGGGAGCCCGTGCTCGATGACGATCGTTCGCGCCTCGCCGTTGTCCCAGTAGAGCTCGTTGAAGTGCGTGACGTGGACGATCGGGATCCGTCGCTGGTCGGCGAGCGGATGCCGGCTCGTGACGACTTCCGGCCGCGGCGCGTTGTGCTCGAGGTAGACGGCCGGCAGGTCGTACCCGGGCCGCCGTCCCGTGAGCTGCTCCGCGAGCTCGAGCTCCTCGGGGCGCTGCAGCACGACGACATCGACGTCGGTCTCGCGCAGGGCGTCGTGCGTGACCTCGGTCGCCTGCGGCCATGAGCGCCCCGCGAGACCGAGACCCCAGGCATCCCGAGCGTCGTTCACGGGAACCAGATACTCGTGGTCCCCGCGCACGAACGCATCGGTGTATCCGCCGTGCACGTGCCAGATGAGAACTCTCATACCGGCGCCTCCTCTCGTACGTCCGTCCTCGCGAGAGCCTGGACGGCTTCAGCCACCTGCCCGGGAGTCACCGACGACAGGCAGGGATGCCCCGGCACGGGGCACTCCCGCGCACGCGTGCCGCGGCACACGGCGTCCTGATCGCCGAGCAGGATGACCGGCACCCCATACGGCGCCCACTGCACGGCCGGCACGACCGGGGAGAACAGGCTCACCACCGGCGTCCCGACGGCCGCGGCCAGATGCGCGGGGCCGGTGTTGCCGCAGACGAGGACACGGGCCCGCTCGAGGAGGCCGGCCATCGCCGCGAGATCGGTCGAACCCCCGAGGTCGCGCGCGAAGGCGCCGTCCCCCGACACGAGCCTCGTGAGCTCCATCTCGCCCCGGCCGCCCGTCACGACGACGTCCAGCCCCTCGGCGTGCAGCAGCCGGACGGCGTCCGCGAAGTGCTCGGCGGGCCACCGCCGCGACGGGGCGTCCGCACCCGGGTGCACGACGACCGGGCTGCCGGCGCCGAGGTTCGCCGGGGGCTCGCCCGGCACGACCTGAAGCCGACCCGCGTCGCCCTCGGGCAGGTCGAACCCTGCGGCGCGGGCGATCGTCAGCGCACGCAGCGGCTCGGGCAGCTCTTCGGGGAAGTCCTCGCCCGGCCGCAACCGCACGTCGAGGAGAGTGCCGGCGTAGTCGACGGAGGCCCCGACCATGAAGGGGACGCCCGCCAGCCGGAGCTGGAGCGCGAGGGGCAGCGGGGACTGGTGGAACGACGTGAGGATCACCGCGGAGTCGAAGAGGCCCGGGGTGACGAGGGCCTGCAGGTCGGCGAGCCGCTCGGGGGTCGCCGCCGGCGGGTTCGCCGTGATCCACGGGCAGTCCCACTCCAGCACGCGGTCGACGCCGGGGAGAAGCCCGGCCGCCTCGGCCCCGCGGCTGCTGCACAGCATCCACACCTCGTCGGCGCCGGCCGCGACGGCGCGCACGGCGGGGCCGCACAGCAGCACGTCGCCGGTGCTGTCGAGGCGGGCGACCAGGACCCGCCGGGTCACGTCAGCCCTCCCGCGCTGAGCGGTGCCAGTCGCGCGGCCAGGACGATGTCGACGGCCTCGTCGAGGTCCGAAGCGACGACGGGCGCGCCCGCGACCTCATCGCGGCGGGTGATGGGGGTGGGAATGAGGATCGCCGCGCAGCCGGCGGCGGCGGCGGCCTCGACATCCGTCCCGATGTCGCCCACCACGACGGTGTGCCGCGGCTCCACCCCGAGCCGACGGCAGGCTCGCAGGACGAGCCCGGGGAGCGGCTTGCGGCAGTCGCAGGCGGCGCGCGGCTCGTGCGGGCAGTACTCCCACACCTCGAGAGGCCCGACAAGCTCGTCGACCCGCGCGTTGACCGCCCCCACGTCGTCATGGGTGAGGATGCCGCGGCCGATGCCGGACTGGTTCGAGACCACACCCACCCGCACGCCGGCGCGGCGCAGCCGGGCGACCGCCTCCCGCGCCCCGGGCATCGGCGTGACGGCCGCGGGGTCGCCGTTGTACGGGACGTCGACGACGAGCGTGCCGTCGCGGTCGAACAGCACCGCATCCACGCGCGGGCGCTTCCTGCCTATGCTCGGCGCCCCATCCGTCCGGGGGGCTGGGATGCTGGGGGGATGCGGCAACTCGGCCCGCCGGACGGGCGCCCGGAGCTCGTGGTCCTTCGCGCGCTCAAGCTCGGCGACCTCCTCGTCGCCGTTCCGGCGATCCGGGGACTGCGCCACGCGTATCCCGATCATCGCCTCGTCCTGGCCGTGCCCGGATGGCTCGCGCCGATCGTCGAGCTGGTCGAAGGGGTCGACGACATCCTCCCCACCCCGGGACTGGACGAGCAGGTCGCGCTCGAACGCGGCCGGGCCGACATCGCCGTCAACATGCACGGGAAGGGGACCGAGAGCCGGGGCCGCATCGACGAGCTCCAGCCGCGGCTGAAGATCGTCCACCGCGTGCCGGAGATCGACGGCGAGGCGGCGGGGGATCCCGGCATGCCGGCCTGGCAGGACGGGATCCTCGAGCGCGAGCGGTGGGTGCGTCTCGTCGGCGCGTACGGAGTGCGCGCGCAGGCGGACGACGTCCGGCTCCAGCGGGGGGCGCCCAGCCCCGCGCACGGCGCGACGGTCGTCCACGTCGGCGCGTTCTACGGCTCGCGGCGGTGGCCCGTCGAGCGCTTCGCCGCCGTCGCCCGCCGGCTGCGAGCGGACGGGCACGCCGTCGTCTACACCGGCGACGCCCGGGAGCGGGAGCGTGCCCTCGTCGTGGCCGAGCAGGCCGGCGACGACGCGTCGGCGGTGCTCGCGGGCCGCATCGACCTCGGGACGTTCGCTTCGGTCATCGCCGACGCGCGTCTGGTCGTGTCGGCCGACACGGGTGCCGCGCACCTCGCGTCCGCCTACAGCCGGCCCTCGGTCGTGCTGTTCGGTCCCGCCTCCCCCTCGGAGTGGGGACCGCCGCCCGGTCCGCACGTCGTGCTCACCGACGAGCGCGTTCGACGCGGGGAGGCCTTCGCCGAGGAGCCCGATCCCGCGCTCCTCGCGGTCGGCGTGGATGATGTGCTGTCCGCCGTCGACGGCCTGCTGCCGGCGGCAGGCGATCGCTGACACCCTCACGCGCTCCGCCGATTCCACGCCGGTTCCTCCTGGAGATCCTCGCGGAGCGCGCGAAGGGTCCGCGTGAGGATGCGCGACACGGTCATCTGCGTCACGCCGACGCGGGCGGCGATGTCGTCCTGCGTGCAGTCCTCGAAGAATCGCAGCTGCACGACACGCCGGTCGCGCGGCGAGAGCCGTCGCAGCGCGGCCCACAGCAGCATCCCGAGCTCCGCCCGCTCCCACTCGCCGGTCGTGCGGGACAGAAGGCTGCCGAGGGTGTCGTCGGCATCGTCGCCGACCGGCGCGTCGAGTGACAGCGGGCGCAGGTGCGCGCCGCTGTCGATCGCCTCGCGCACCCGGTCGACGGGCTCGTCGAGCTCCGTCGCGAGCTCTGCGAGCGAGGGCCGGTGTCCGAGGGTCTGCGTCAGGCGGGGCGCGACCTCGCCGATCCGCAGGCGCAGCTCCTGCACCGCGCGCGGTGGCCGGACGAACCATCCGTGGTCGCGCAGGTGCCGCTTGATCTCGCCCGAGATCGTCGGCACCGCGTACGCGGCGAAATCGGTCCCGCGCGCCGGCTCGAAGCGCTGCGCGGCCTTGACGAGGCCGATGTAGGCGACCTGCACGAGGTCGTCGTCGCGGTTCGTCCCCGCCCGGAAGAAGCGGCGGGCGACGCGTCGGGCCAGGCCCATGTTCTCGAGCACCCGGGCATCGCCCGCCCGGGATCCGGCCGCGAATCCGCTCATGCGCGCCACCTCCCCGATGTCTTCGCTTCCTGGATCGTCGGCGGGAAGCGGAGAACCGGGGAGGGGCTTGCAGAAGAAGGAGAAGCAGTGCACACTGCTTCTCCTTCTCGCGCCGATGGACTCAGTCCAAGAGGTCGATCGCCGGCGTCTCGCGGCGCGCAGGCGTCGCGGACACCGCCGGTCGCTGTTCGGGCCGGTGGCTCACGAGCACGCCGAGGGGCGGATCGCCGTGAGAGGAGAGCTTCGCGCGGGTGGCGGTGAGCTCAGCTGGGCGATCCGCTGCCGGGATGAGGACCTCGACCGCGAGAGCCGGAGAAGCGCACGAGCCGGCACTCCGCGAGATCGGGAAGCGCCGGCTCGTCACATCACGTCATGCTCCGGGCGTGCCGCCGTCCGCGGTGCCGTCGGACTGCTGGTCGCCGGTCTGCGGGGAGCGATCCTCGCCCTCGGCCTGCGAGGGCATGTCCGTCGCCTCCGACCCGTCGCCCGTACCCGGACGATCGGGGTCTTCGCCCTCGGCCTGGCTGGGCTTGTTCGATGCGTCGCTCATCACAGGCCCCGGGCCGTGCCCGCATCTCCGGTGCCGGCTTCGACATCGCCGCGCCAGGCGCCGGTCTCGGCGCCTCGTCCCTCGATGAACTCCTTGAAGTTGTCGAGGTCCTTCTTGACCGCGTGCTGCGGCGCGTGCACCGCGGCGCCGACCTTCTCAAGGAGGTCGCCCGGCTCCCAGTCGATCTGGACCGTCACGCGGGTCTTCGCCTCGTCCAGGCGGTGGAACGTCACGACGCCGGCGTGCTCCGTGTCGCCGCCCACGCTCTTCCAGGCGACCCGCTCGTCGGGGTGCTGCTCGGTGATCTCGGTGTCGAACTCACGCTCGAACCCGCCGATCTTCACCTTCCAGTGGTTGTGGGTGTCGTCGATCTGCGTGATCGACTCCACCTCCTGAAGGAAGTGCGGGAAGCTCTCGAACTGCGTCCACTGGTTGTACGCCGTCGTCACGGGGACGTCGACGTCGATGGTCTCTACGATCTGCACGTGCTGATTCCTTTCATCGGGTGGGATCCGGCGACAGGGCGACGCCCGTCCGCCCCCGGGGCGGTCCGGCCGCTCGTCGCGACCGATGTCCCGCACCCGGAGGCGGATCGATGTTCGTCGTCGAGGACGACGGATGGGTCAGTAGCCGGTGCCCGAGGTCGTTCCCGAGCCGGTGCTCGACGAGCCGGAGCTCAGCTCCTCCTTGGCCGTCCCCGCCGAGTCCTTCGCCTGGTCCGCGACCGTCTGGCCGCTGGACTTGGCGTCTTCGGCCACATGCTGGGCGGCGTCCTGCGCGGTCGTCTTGACCGAGTCGACCGCGTCGCGTGCGGGCTCCTTGAGGTTCTCGCCGACCTCTCGGGCGACATCCTTCGCCTGGTCCACGAGGGGCTGCGCCTTCTCCTCGACCTTGGCGGCGAGCTGCCGCTCCTTGTCCGAGGCCGGGATGAGGGATGCCACGAGCAGGCCCGCCCCGAACGCGATCAGTCCGGCCGCGAGCGGGTTGCCCTTCGCCTTGCGCGCCACGGCCTGACCGGCGTGCGCGACCGACTGCCCGGCGTGCTGCACACCCGATGCGGCCGAGTCGCCCGCGTCGTGCACCGACGACCCGAAGTCGTCCGCGGCACCCATGACGCTCTCGCGCACACTGGTGAAGGCTCCGCGGATCTTGTTCTTCTGGCGGTCGACGATCTTCGACGGCGTGACCTTGTCGGCGAGCGCGTCGACGTCCTGACCGAGCTCGCGCCGAGTGGACTCGATGTCCGCCCGGATCTCTTCCGGTGACTGGTTGCTCATCGGTTCTCCTCATTCCTCTTCAGCGTGTCGGGAATCTCCTTCAGCGTCTCCACCGTCTGAGGGGCTCCCTGAACCTTCTTCATGTTGTTCCGGCCGACGACGAAGAGGATCGCTGCGACGATTCCCCAGATCACGGCCACCACGAGGGCCGACCATCCGTTCCCGATGAGGTAGCCGAGCGCCCACCAGAGGGCGATCGACAGGAAGAGGATCGTCAGGTGCCCCGCGTATCCGGCGGCGCCCAGCATGGCGCCCGCCTTCGCGCTGGTCTTCGCCGATTCGCGGATCTCGGCCTTGGCGAGCTCGATCTCCTGGCGCATGAGGGTCGACATGTCGCCCAGCACCTGGGTGACGAGCTCACCCAGCGACGAGTTCGCCGCCTGGCGCTCCGACGGCGTCGAGTCGTCCAGGGGTGCCGCTCGCGACGGCTCCATGCTCCGCGCGGCGGGTGTCTGATCGGTCATCCGCGCCCCTCAGAGCCGTAGAGCGGGTCGTTCACGTCGTCCGCCGCATCCACGACGGTTCCCGTGCCGACCCCCGTGCCGAGGCCGGCCGATGAGGCGTCGTAGACGGGCGTGTCGCCGTACGCGGCGGTCGACGTACCGGTGCCGACGTAGGCCGACCCGGTTCCACCGACCGCAGCGGGACGGGACGAGGCGGTGAGACCGCGGTTCTGGGTGTAGTCAGGCTCCGGCTCTCCGGCCGCGATCGAGCGCGTGAGACGGCCGACGACGACGCCGGCGAGAGCGGCGACCCCGAGGAACACCACCGGACGGCGACGCGCATAGCGCTTGACCTCGTCGAGGAGGTCGGCGGGCTGGCGGTCGCCGAGCCACGACGCGGCGCTGCTCAGGCGGGTGGCCGCCTGCCGCACGAGGTCGGTGGCGACCCCGCCGTCCGTGCTCGAGTCGGCCATGCTGCGCAGCTCGTCGCTCGCCGAGCGCAGACCCTGAGCGACCTGGTCCTGGCGCTGCGACGCCTGGCCGCTGAGCTCGGAGCGGGTCTCGTCGTAGAGGCGCGAGATCTGCGTGCGCGCTTCGCGCCCGACCTCCTTGACCTCCTGCTTGGCGGTCTGGGCCACGTGCTTGGCCTCGTCCTTGGCAGTTCCCGCGACGTTCGCGGCCTCCTGCTTGGCGGTCTCGACGCCGCCTCCGCTGCCGGAGGATGGCGAGGAGTTCCCCGTGCCTGCGGGGCTCGTCGACCCGCCTGGGGTCGTGGTGTATACGTTCGGCGAGGTGGTGGCGGGGTAAGCCTCCCCGCCCGTTGGCAGCGTGTCACGAGTGTCCGACATCGCGACTCCCTTCCGATTCGGCGGCCACAGCGGGCCGGTCTGCATACAGTCCTACGTGGCGCCTCGGCCACTTTCCCGGGGCTTGCGTGATGCCGAAGGGTGTGGGATAACCGCGGGCACCCGCGAACCGACTCAGCCGGCCCGGGGTTGACACGCCCGCGAGCGGATCGTCAAGCCCCTGTAGGGGCGGGCCGCGCGCGTCTACCGTGGCCAGGGTCGAGCAAGAGGAGGCCGGGGATGCCGGAAACGGTGCCCGAGCGTGTCGGCAGGCGCGCGATGTTCTGGACGTGGATGGGCCTCATCGCCTTCGGGCTCGTGACGTTCTTCGTGATCCCGCTCCTCGGGAGGTGAAGTCCGTCGGGGCGCCCCACCATGCCACCTCAGTCGAATCGGAGTGACCCACGTGCGAATCGGATTCCATGCCTCCCATGAGCAGTTCACACCCTCGCGTCTGCTGACGCTCGTGCAGGAGGCGGAGTCCGCCGGCTTCGACGCCGCGATGAGCTCCGACCACCTCGCGCCCTGGGGCCTCGCGCAGGGGCAGTCGGGGTTCTCGTGGAGTTGGATCGCCGCGGCGCTCGCGACGACGTCCTTCCCGATCGGCATGGTCGCCGCACCGGGGCAGCGATATCACCCGGTGATCGTCGCCCAGGCGATCGCGACGCTCGAGGAGATGTTCCCGGGGCGCTACTGGGCCGCTCTCGGGAGCGGCGAGGCGATCAACGAGCATGTGACGAGCGATCCCTGGCCCCCCAAGAGCGAGCGCGAGGTGCGCCTGCGCGAGTCGGTCGACGTGATCCGTCGCCTGCTCGCGGGTGAGCGCGTCGACCACGACGGGGTCGTTCGGGTGCACGACGCGCGGGTGTGGAGCAGACCGGCCGTTCCGCCGCCCCTTCGCGCCACCGCCGTCACTCCCGAGACCGCCGCCTGGGCGGCGGAGTGGGCGGACGGCCTCATCACGGTGGGCCACGATCCCGCGGGCCTGCAGAAGGTGGCGCGGGCCTATACGGATGCCGGCGGCAGCGGCCCTGTCGCCGTGCAGGTCCATGTGTGCCTCGCCTCCAGCATCGATGAGGGGCTCGGCGTAGCCGCCGAGCAGTGGCGGCACGGGACGGCTCCGGGCGAGGTCATGTGGGAGCTCGAGCAGCCCGAGGACTTCGACCGGATGTCGGACCCGGGCGACGAGGAGACCCTGCGCTCGGCCGTGCTGATCGACACCGACGCCGCCTCGATGGCCGAGCGGCTGGCGGAGGTCGCGGCATCCGGCTTCCAGGAGATGTTCCTGCACCATGTGGGCCTCGATCAGTCCGCGTTCCTCGAGCGTGCGCGCGACGAGCTTCTTCCTGCGCTGCGGGAGGCCGTCGCATGAGGCTCGCCGACACGGGAGACCTGTGGTGGCGCAGCGCCGTCGTCTACTGTCTCGACGTCGAGACCTACCGGGACGGCGACGGCGACGGCGTCGGCGACTTCACCGGGCTGACCGAGTCGATCCCGTACCTCGAGCAGCTCGGGATCACCTGCATCTGGCTGATGCCGTTCTACCCGTCGCCCGACCTGGACGACGGATACGACGTGAGCGACTTCTACGCCGTCGACCCGCGTCTGGGGAGTCTGGGAGACGCGGTGGAGTTCATCCGCACGGCCCGCAGCCGAGGCATCCGCGTCATCATCGACCTGGTCGTCAACCACACGTCCGACAAGCACCCGTGGTTCGTGCAGGCCAAGCGGTCGCGCAACTCGCGCTTCCGCGACTTCTACGTCTGGCGCGACCGCCCCACGCGCAACTCCAAGAACACCGTCTTCCCGGGTGAGGAGGAGAGCATCTGGGAGTGGGAGCCGAAGACCGAGCAGTACTACCTGCACTCCTTCTACACGCACCAGCCGGATCTGAACCTCGCGAACCCGCACGTGCGCGACGAGATCTCGAAGATCGTCGCCTTCTGGCTCGCGCTGGGGATCTCGGGCTTCCGCATCGACGCAGTGCCGTTCCTGCTCGAGGGAGAGGGCGCTCCGTATCCCGTGGATCCGCACGAGTTCCTCCGCGACCTCAAGCGCTTCGTCCGGCGCCGATCCAGCGAGGCGATGCTCCTGGGCGAGGTGGCGCTGCCGCACGACCGGCAGCTGGACTACTTCGGCGGGCCTCACGGCGGCGAGCTGGATGCCCAGTTCGACTTCACCCTGATGAACGCCCTCTACCTCGCGATGGTGCGCCGGGACGCCGAGCCGATCCTCCGCTCGCTGCGATCCAGGCCGTCCACCTCCGAGCCCGTCACGTGGGGGAACTTCCTGCGCAACCACGACGAGCTCACCCTGCAGATGCTCGGTGACGATGAGAAGGAAGAGGTCTTCGCCGCTTTCGCGCCCGACGCCGAACAGCGGATCTACGGCCGCGGCATCCTCCGACGCCTCGCGCCGATGCTCGACGGCGATCCGCGGCGCCTCCAGCTCGCGTACAGCCTCATGTTCTCGCTGCCCGGCTGCCCCGTCCTCTACTACGGCGAGGAGATCGGGATGGGCGAGAACGCCGACCTCCCCGGTCGCGCCACCGTCCGGTCGCCCATGCAGTGGGCGCCTGCGCGCAACGGCGGCTTCTCGACGGCGCCGCCGTCGCGTCTTCCGAACGCGCTCACAGCGGGCGGCTACGGCCCGGACCACGTGAACGTGCGCAATCAGCAGATGGACGAGGAATCGCTGTTCCACTTCATCCGCGCCCTGATCGCCCGATACCGCACGACGCCGGAGATCGGGTGGGGGGACTGCGAGATCGTCGAGCATCCCAATCCCGGCGTGCTGGCGCACATCCTCCGCACCGACGGCGAGGGCGGCATGCTGGCCCTCCACAACCTCACCGCCGAGCCGCAGACGGTGGCGCTGCCGACCTCGACCGACCTCGGCGGCGAGGTGCTGACCGACATGCTGCATCTGCACGAGATCGCGCTGGATCCGCAGCGGTCGACGGATGTCGAGCTCGGCCCCTACGGCTTCCAATGGCTGCAGATCACGCCGCCGGGGGGCGCAATCGTGTGAATCGGTGAACCGGATCATCTCCAGAGGATCCCGGTGAGGAGTGCGGAATGGGCAAATTCATCTACGAGGGCATCATCAAGGTCGACTTCGAGGACCGGACCCTCGCCCACCTTCAGATCGTCATCGGAACGAAGCTTCGTCGTGGTGAGGCGTTCCACTTCAGCTGGCGTGACGACCCGAGCCTCGGCGACGGTCGGACGACGGTTTGGCTGCACCCGAGGAGCTCGCTCGTGTACAAGTTCTACGGCAGCCGGAGACCCGCGCTCAATCGCGCCTGGATCGATGCGCTCGCCTACACGGCGAACTCGCCCTCGGGACTGTACGTCGTCCCCGAGCCGGCGGAGTACGCGCACCAGGAGGCGGAGTTCACCGACGAAGCGCAGTGACATCGTCCACGGCGGGCGGCCCGGCCCTGCTGCGGTCACCCCGGCGATGGCGGGCCGCGCTCGTCCCGCCGTCCGTCAGCCCTTGAGGCCGCTCGTGCTCACCCCCTGGATGATCTGCTTCTGACCCAGGAAGAAGATGATGATCATCGGGATCGTCGCGATCACGGAGGCCGTCACGATGATCTCCCAGTGCCACTCGCCGCCGAACCCGAAGGCGTCGACGAGCGACTTCAGCCCGCGCGGGATGGTGAAGGTCGACGAGTCTCGCAGGTAGATGAGCGCGCGCATGAGGTCGGTCCACACCGCCTGCACCTCGAAGACGAGCACCACCGCCAGCGCCGGCCGCGTGAGCGGCACCGCGATGCGCCAGAACACCGCCCATTGCGAGGCGCCGTCGACGCGCGCGGCCTCGAACAGCTCGCGTGGCAGTCCCAGCATGAACTGCCGGAGCAGGAAGATGTAGAACGCGCTGCCGAACAGGTTGCCCGCCCACAGCGGCACGAGCGTGCCGACGAAGCCGAGTCCGTTCCAGATGAGGAAGGTCGGGATCATGGTGACCGCGCCGGGCAGCATCATCGAGCCGAGCACGAGGGCGAACAGGGCTCCGCGCCCCCGGAATCGGAAGTACGAGAAGCCCCACGCGACCATGGCGCTCGAGAGCGTCACCGTGACGGCGGCGAGGACGGTGACGATCGCCGTGTTCAGCAGCCAGAGGCCGACCGGCGCCTCCTGCCAGACCTGCACGTAGTTGTCGAGGGTGAAGGTCTTCGGGATGAGGGCGTTGTCGAACACCTCGCCCCGCGGCTTGAACGACGCGCTCACGAGCCACACGAAAGGGTAGGCGAAGATCACCGTGAGCAGCGTCAGCACCGCGATGACGACGACGCGGCGCACGCGCTTGCCGCGCCGTGCCGATCGGCCGCTGCGCGTCGACGCTGGGCGGGCCGAGCCGGCGGCGCCGCCCCCTCGCGAGCCTGCGGCATCCTTCCGCTCCTCGGCGACCGGGACGGTCCCGGGCTCACGCTCGGGCTCGAACTCCTGACCGGGGGTGCCCTGGGGCAGGACGCGGCTCATTTCGGCGCCTCGCCCTCGTAGTAGACCACTCTTCGCGACACGATCAGCTGCACCGCCGTGACGATCATGATGAGGAAGAATAGGATCCATGCCATCGCCGAGGCGTAGCCCATATGCAGGAACTGGAACGCCTGCTGGAACAGGTAGATGACGTAGAAGAGCGCGGCGTCATTGCTGTAGGTCGTATTGCCTGCGCCGAAGAAGGCCGTGTAGGCCTCGTCGAAGGTCTGCAGGCCCGCGATCGTGTTGACGACGATGATGAAGAAGAGCGCCGGGCTGATCATGGGCAGCGTCACGCTGAACGACTGGCGCCAGAATCCGGCGCCGTCGATGCGCGCGGACTCGTAGAGCTCCTCGGGGACGTTCTGGAGGGCCGCCAGCAGGATGATGACGGATGCCCCGACCGTCCACAGGCTCATGATGATGAGTCCCGGCTTGACCCAGGCGGGATCCGTCGTCCACGCCGGCCCGTTGATGCCGAACCAGCCCAGCACGGTGTTGATCAGTCCGTTCTGCCCGTTGAAGAGGAGCAGGAACAGGATGCCGACCGCGACCGGGGGCGTCATCTTCGGCAGGAAGAACATCGTCCGGAAGAAGCCCGAGCTGCGCCCCGCGCGGTTGAGCAGGAGGGCGAGCGCGAGGGAGACGAGGACGTACAGGGGGATCTGGATGAAGGTGAAGAACAGGGTGTTGCCGAGGGCCAGGGCGATCTTCGGATCCTGGAAGAGCTGGACGTAGTTGTCGAATCCGACGAAGTTCGGGTCGTTGATGACGTCGTAGTCGGTGAGCGACAGGTACGCGCTGTAGATGAGCGGCCACAGGGTGAAGACGAGGAAGCCGATGATCCACGGCGAGAGGAACAGCAGCGCCGACAGGACGTTGCGACGCGAGGCACGCCGCCGCGCCCGCCGCCGCTGCGGATCCGGGTCGGATGCGCTGCGGGCGGGCGCGGGCGCGACGGCGGTCATCTCAGTCGCCTCCCTGCGATGCCTGCTCGAGCTTGCTCCAGGCGTCGTCGAGGGCCTTCTGCGCCGACTGCTGCGCCTTCGCCAGCGCCTCCTCCGGCGTCGCCTGGCCGTTGAGCACCGAGTTGACGCCGTCCTGCAGGGCCGTCTTGAACTCGGCGTCCGCGGGGTTCGCCGGCAGCGAGAACGTCGACTCGTTGGCCTCGTACATCTTGGCAACGGCCGTGTCCCACGGCTCGCCGCCTTCGGTCACCATGCCCTGGATGGTCTGGTCGGCGTCGGCGTTGCCCGTGAGGATGCCGGTGAACGGCTTCCCCTCGGCGCTGCGGGCCTCGATACGGGCGTTCGCCGCGGCCTCCCACGCCTCGACCGATGTCATCGCGCGCGCCCAGCGGCACGCCGCCTCGGGGTTGGCGCTTCCGGCCGGGATCGCCCAGGCCGAGCCGGAGGCGTAGGCCAGCGTCGCACCCTGGCGATCGCGAACCGTGTCGAAGACCAGCGGGGCGTCGGGCGAGACGTCGTTGAGCACGTTCACGTACCACTGCTCCATCGGCATGGCCCCGAGGACGCTGGTCGCGAACTGGTTGCCCTCGCCGAAGAAGTCGGCGGAGTCGCGATACGCCTTGACAGCGCTGAAGCCGCCCTGCGCGTCGTAGATCGACACCGCCCACTCGAGCGCCTCGACGACCTTGGGATCGTCCAGCTGGGCGGTCTTGCCGTCCGCCGAGATGAGGTCGACGCCGTTCGCCTTCGCCCACAGCGGGAGGAACTCCGGCAGCTTGCTGTCGTATCCGATGACGCTGAGGCTGCCTCCGTCGTTCTTCATGAGTGCCTCGTTCGCGGCGCTCATGTTCTCCCAGCTCGAGCCGTTGACGTCCTCCACGGTGAGGGCCGCAGCATCCAGGAGCTGCTGATTGGCCATCGTGAGCTGGATCGTGTTGAACTCCGGGATGCCGTAGACCTTGCCGTCGAGCGTCACCTGGTCGATGGCGGCCGGCACGTACTGGCCGGTGTCGATGCTCTCGCCCTCGATGCAGCGGTCGAGCGGGACGATCGCGCCTCGCGCGGCGAGCGACCCGAGCTGATCCCGGTTGGCGTAGACGATCTCGGGCGGCTTGCCCGAAGCGACGGCGGACAGGAACTGCTGGAGGTCGAGGTCGCCCTCGATCAGCTTGACGTCGACGTCGCCCAGCTCCTCCTTGGCCAGGTCCATACGGGACGTGGCGACTTCGTCGACCCCCGAGAACCCCATGACCGAGAGCGTTCCGCTCAGCTCCGCTTCGGGGTCGTACTGCGCGTCCGAATCGTCGGCGCCACCGGTGCCCTGAGCGCACCCCGTCGCCGTCAGCAGGAGGACGGCGAGCGTCGCCCCTCCTACGGCTTTCCTCGTGAAAGCACGCATGCTCCCAGCCTCCTCTGACGCCCGATCGAGAAGTGGGCGGTGGAAGCAACATAAGGAGCGACGCGCGCCGTGGAGCAGGGGCTTGACCGAAGCGACGAGGGAAGTTAGCGTCTCGCGACCGGGCCTTGCCTTTCGGTTTCGAAGCTCGATCTTCGCGTGCTGTCCTGCTTGTTTCGGTCAGCGGACATCGGCGACCAGAACGGGTCTCCGTGATGACATTCGTAGGGACGCCGGCGCTGGAATGTCAAGCCCCTCGTGAGAGTCCTCTCACTGGCGCAGAGTCATGGGACAGCGTGACGAGCTTGGGGAAATGGAGCGTCCGCGAGGAACGTAGCGAGGCGGCGATGGGCAAGGCGAAGACGCACGATCGGCACCGGAACGACGCGGCGGTCGAGCCGTCGACGGGCGAGTATCGGCGCGCCTGGTCGCGGGATGACTACGACGGCCGGCTCCGTCCGCAGGGGCGGGGATTCGTCCCGGTCCGCTCCTACCAGATTCCCGCGGACCGGCACGAATGACCACGTCGATGGCCGAGGGTCCCGTGCACCAGCTCGAGCTGGTGCCGCTCGGCGAGGGTGCGTGGAGGCTGTGCGACCGGAACGTCGAGGAGGACGACCCGGCCAGCGTCATCGCCTACGTCGAGCAGACCGAGGAGTTCCTCGAGGTGGTGTGGCTGCACGGACGACTCGGCTGGGCGCGGTTCAGCCGTCTCTCCGAGGTGCTCGAGGCGGCCGCGGCGGAGCTCACGCCGCTGCACGCCGATCGCGCGCGACGTCCGGTGGAGATCCCCCACTTCGCACCGCGCCTCTCGCCGCACTTCTCGCCGCGCTGAGCACCCCTCGCGGCCCAGCAGGTCCGTGAGCAGTGGCGAGCGGGTCGCACGCATTCCTGCCTGTATCGGGACGGCTTTGTCAACCCGATCGCCTACCCCGGACGTGCTGGCTAGCGTCGCGGATGGCGACCCTTCCTGGGTCTGCGACGGAAGGAGCCGGCATGACCGACCAGCCGAACGACCCCCGCGAGAAGCACCCGGACGGGTTTCCTCCTCAGGGGCAGGAACAGCCCGGCAAGACCGAAGAGGTCGAGCCGACGCCGGACCACGGCGAGGACTCCTACGTCGGCGCCGGCCGCCTCGAGGGCCGCCGGGCGCTCATCACAGGCGGCGACTCGGGCATCGGCCGGGCTGTCGCGATCGCGTTCGCGCGCGAGGGCGCCGACGTCGCGATCGCCCACCTACCGGAGGAGATCGACGACGGCGACGAGACCGTCCGCCTCATCGCCGAGTCGGGAGGGCGAGGCGTGAGCTTCGCCGGCGACATCCGCGAGGAGCGATTCGCGACGGCCATCGTGGCGGACACCGTGTCGCAGTTCGGAGGCCTCGACATCCTCGTTCTCAACGCCGCCTATCAGAAGGATCGCGAGAGCATCGCGAGCCTCGAGACCGACGAGTTCGACCGCGTCTTCCGCACGAATCTCTACGGCATGATCTTCTCGGCCCGCGAGGCCGTGCCGCACCTCAAGGCCGGCTCCTCCATCATCGTGACGTCGTCGATCCAGGCGTTCAACCCCTCGCCCGCTCTCGTGGACTACGCGATGACGAAGGCCGCGCAGGTCGCGTTCGTCAAGGCGCTCGCCCAGGAGCTCGGGCCGAAGGGCATCCGTGTCAACGCCGTGGCCCCCGGTCCGATCTGGACCCCGCTCATCCCCGCGACAGGCTGGGACTCGAGCAAGGTCGAGGAGTTCGGCAAGGACACGCCGCTCGGCCGCGCGGGGCAGCCCGCCGAACTCGCGGGTGCGTACGTCTATCTCGCCTCCGAAGCCGCCTCGTACGTCTCGGGGGCCGTGCTCCCGGTCACGGGCGGCAAAGGCCTCTGACATGCGCCGCCGGCGCTCGCGCAGCCGGCTTCCGCGCCTCTTCCCCCTGGGCCTCGCCGCCCTGGTCGCGATCTCGGGCTGCGCGCCCGCGGCCTCGCCCGACCCCGTGCTCGTCTCGCTGGCCGCCGACGCCCTGAGCGCGACGCGCGCGGCCGAGCTCGGCACGGGCCTGCGCGACGACGAGCGCATGTTCGCTACCACCGCTTCGGCCCTCCTCGGCGACATGGAGGAGAAGGTCGCGGACATCGCGCGCGAGGTGGGACTGTACAGGCCGGCGGATGCGACGGATGCCTCGTACCGCGCCGAGCTGCTGCGTGCGAGCGACGACGCGCTCGACGCCATCCATGCGGCGGTCGCAGGACGCGGGGGTGCCGAGGCCGAGCTGAAAGAGGTCGCCGACAGGCTCGAGGACCTCGAGGCGCAGGGAAGCGGATCGTGAAGCGCATCTTCGCGGTCGCGCTCGGCATCCTCACCGCCATCGGCGGCTTCGTCGACATCGGAGACCTCGTCACGAACGCCGTCGTCGGCGCCCGGTACGGTCTCGGTCTCGCGTGGGTCGTCGTGATCGGGGTCGTCGGCATCTGCCTGTACGCCGACATGTCGGGACGGGTCGCAGCCGTCAGCGGACGAGCCACGTTCGAGGTCATCCGGGAGCGGCTCGGACCTCGGACGGGGTTGGCGAATCTGTCGGCCTCGTTCCTCATCAATCTCCTGACCCTCACCGCCGAGATCGGGGGCATCGCGCTCGCGCTGCAGCTGGCCGCCGGGGTCGGTCCGGGGATGTGGATACCGGTCGCGCTCTTCGGAGTCTGGATCGTGCTGTGGCGCGTGAAGTTCTCGATCATGGAGAACGTGGCCGGGCTGCTGGGCCTCGCCCTCATCGTGTTCGTCGTCGCCCTGTTCCTGCTCGAGCCGGACTGGGGAGCTCTCGGCGCGTCGGCCGTGCAGCCATGGACGCTCGCCGGCGAAAGCCCGCTGTCGTACTGGTACTTCGCCGTCGCCCTCTTCGGCGCGGCGATGACGCCCTACGAGGTCTTCTTCTTCTCGTCGGGCGCGGTGGAGGAGCGGTGGACGTCGAAGGACCTCGGCACGGAGCGGGCGAACGTGTTCATCGGCTTCCCGCTCGGGGGTCTGCTCTCCGTCGCGATCGCCGCGTGCGCGGCCGTCGTTCTGCTCCCGCAGGCGATCGAGGTCGAGACACTGTCGCAGATCGTGCTCCCCGTCTCGCAGGCCGGCGGTCAGCTCGCGCTCGCATTCGCGATCGTCGGAATCCTTGCGGCGACCTTCGGCGCTGCCCTGGAGACCACGCTCTCCAGCGGCTACACCCTCGCGCAGTTCTTCGGGTGGAGTTGGGGCAAGTTCCGCCGGCCCGCCCAGGCGGCGCGTTTCCACCTCGCCATGATCGTCTGCCTCCTGATCGGCGGCGGCATCCTCCTGACCGGCGTCGACCCGATCGCCGTGACGGAGCTGTCCGTCGTGTTCTCGGCGGTGGCCCTCCCCCTCACCTACTTCCCGATCCTCGTCGTGGCGAACGATCCGGACTACATGGGCGAGCGGGTCAACGGCCGGGTGCGCAACGCGCTCGGAGTGGGATTCCTCGTCATCATCCTGATCGCCGCCGTGGCGGCGATCCCGCTCCTCATCATCACGGGGATGGGCTCATGACGCATCCGAACGACCCGAGGCATCCGCTGGAGTGGTACCGGGATCCCGACGGGAGAGGGGTGGACGCCCGCCTGCATCTGCTCGACCGGCAGATGCTCGATGTGGACCGCATTCCGGTCAGCACCGTGAACGACATCGAGATCGACGGCATCGAGATCGGAGAGCCCGTCGATCCCGCGAGGGCACCGGTCGTCTCGGCGGTCCTCGTCGGATTCTCACTCCTGCCGCGCGTGTTCGGCGGCAGGCTGCCGCGGTCCGAGTGGGAGCGGATTCCGTGGGACCTCGTGGCGAAGCTGCATACCGCGATCGACCTGCGCGTGCGCGCCGACGACCTCGACGCCACCTGGGTGGAGCGCTGGGTGCGCGACCGCATCATCGCCCGCATCCCCGGAGGTCGCCATGCTCCTGAGTGATCTGCTGGGATGCCGCGTCCTCGACCCCGACGGCACGTCGCTCGGAACCGTGGTCGACGTCCGCTTCCGTCGGGGACCCGCCCGCCGCACGCGCGAGGCCGACCTGCAGCTCGTCGCCCTCATCGTGAGTCCGCGCAGCCGTATGTCGTACTACGGCTACGAGCGCGGCCGGGTCGACGCGCCCGCGGTGATCAACGCCATCATGGCGCGACTGCACCGCGGTGCGCGGGTGATCCCGTGGGAGTGCGTCGCGGAGATTCGCGACGGCGAGCTCGAGCTCGGGGTGACGGCGCCGCGCATCCCGCTCGACCCTCGCGTGCCGATCGGCGAGGGATGACGCGGCTACGAGAGGGCGGCGATCGTGCGGGAGGGTTCCACGTGTTCCGACACGAGCAGGATCCCGCCCGAGGAGTTGGCCGAGTTGGCGAGCTCCTCGATCCAGGCGCGGCTGAGGTCAGGCGTCTCGGCGGCGTCGAACTCGAAGCGCAGGGGGATCGAGGGGTGGAGCCAGACCGTGGAGCGACCGCCCGGCTGATCATCGGGGTGTCGCCATGACACGGTGAAGCTCTCGCCCCGGCGGAGCTTGGTCGCGATAACGACCTTGAGATGCGACAAGGCCCGGTCCTCGATGTGGATCGGAGTGTCCGAACCGCCGTAATAGATCGTGCCCACGGCACGAAGCTAACGTGAGGCGGGTGGGGCGGGCTCGGTGCGCGGCTCGCCTCATAAGATTCTCATCGGAATGCTTCGCAAACCGGCTCCCCGCTTCGGGCGGAGGCTCGGCGCTCGGCGATCGGGGCGGCGTGCCGAGTGTCAGAACGGGGGCGGATCATGGTCGGCCGTCGCCGTCGCCGTCGCCGTCGCCGTCGCCCTTTCCGCCGCCCATGCCGGCTCCCGTGCCGCAACGAAGGTCAACGTTGCGGGAACAAAGTCCGAGTACACGCGTCCCGTCGGACTCGTCCATACGAGGCGGCCCCCGCCGTCCTGCTCGACGTGCCACGGAGAGCAGTGCTTCAGCACATGGTGCCGCCGGCAGAAGTCTGCGAGGTTGCAGGGGCTGGTTCCACCGCCGTCGGCGGCTGCGATCGTGTGGTCGGCGTCGCAGCGCAAAGGCTTCATGCGGCATCCCGGGAAACGACACCGCTCGTCGCGTATGTCGATGAATCGGCGAAGTGCGGCAGACGGGCGATAGCGGCAGACCGCGTCCGGCGCACCGGTCTCGAGGTTCGTCAGCACGCGGTGCCAGACGGGGGCCTCCGCCAGAATCCTCCGAGCGAGCTCCGTGTCGACCGGGCCGTAGCCGCTCATCAGAGCGGGCTCGTCGCCCAGCCCCGCAGCAGTTGCAATAGGGATCGTGAGGCTGATCCGCCCTCGCACGCCCGCGAGCGCGTTGCCGTTCGGAGTCGCGATGAGCTTCGGGCACGCTCGTCAAGAGCAGATCCGCGAGCACATCCGCACGGATCTCGCCGAGCGTCCGACGGCAAGCCCACTCCGACTCCTCGTCCGCGCCGATGTCCCCTCCGGTGTGGACGGGGTCGGAGGCGAGCGGGGCTTGCGACTCGTCGCGCTTCTCCGCATCCGAGACCCGACGGGCGAACTCGTCGATCCGGTCCCTGATCGCGTGGGCCAGGGGTGCGGGCAGATCGGCGAGCAGACGACCCATCCCGTCGTCGAGATCGATCACCCGCACGTCCCGGCTGCGCATGGCTGCCTTCCGGCGGAGGGCTGAAGCGCCGGAGTCGACGCGCGCAGCGATGACGCGCGCGATCTCCCGCAAGCGCCCTGCCGACTCCACCTCGGCCACCGCGAGCACGAGCGACTCGTACTCGCGGCGGACCAGCTCGTCCGCGATCGCGACTTTCTCGTCGACGATGGTCGTCACGTGCTGTCGGTCGATACGCCCCGCACGCCACGCCTCGCACGTCGCCGCGAAGCGGGTCACGAGGGTGTGCGCGTCCCCGATCCGGCGCTGCACCGTGCGATCCCCCACCCGCATCGCGGTGCCGAGCTCGGCCGACACTTCGCGCAGCGGCAGGTCGTTGCCGAAGCGAAGACCTGCCGCGCGACGCTCTCCCGTGCGTGCTTCGATCAGGTCGACCGCTCTGGCGAGCAGCGCTGCTTCGCGGGCCTGCGCGGCCGCGACGGCGGCGCGAGCCCGTCGGACGTCACCGACGAGGATGTCGAGCTCTCGCCACACACCCCGGAGCCCATCGCCTGCCTCGATCTCGTTCGCCACAGCATGCCCCGTCGTGCGGATGCGCCCTGACGTGCGGGGCGACTTCGGATGCTGCGCGCTAAGTGAGGACGTTGCGCGACTTCTTGAGTCGATACTAGTACATAGCTTCGAATATCGCAAGGTGTCGTCCGCCACACAGCCGGCACCGGTGCGGGCCGCCGCGCGGCATCCTTCCCCACCTCCTGGCTACGCTGAGGCCCGTGGACCCCGTCGCCGCCACCCTGGGAATCCTCGTCCTCGCGGTCATCGCCTTCGTGAGCAATCGCGTGCCGCTCGAGCTCGTCGCGGTCGGCGTCTCGCTCGCCCTGTTCTTCACCGGGGTGCTGACGCTGCCGGAGGCGCTCGCCGGGTTCGGCGATCCGACGGTGCTGTTCATCGCGGGGCTCTTCGTCGTGAGCGAGTCGCTCGACGCCACCGGCATCACGGCGTGGGCCGGGCAGAAGGTCATCGCGCGAGCCGGCACCCGGCGGCGCACGCTCATCCTCGTGATCGGACTGCTCGTCGCCGTCGTCTCGGCCCTCATCAGCGTCAACGGCGCCGTCGCGGCACTGCTCCCGCTCGTCGTCGTCGTCGCCGCTCGCGCGGAGATCGCTCCGTCACGGCTGCTGCTGCCGCTCGCCTTCGCCGCGAGCGCGGGCTCGATGCTCCTGCTGACGGGGACGCCCGTGAACATCATCGTGTCGGAGTTCGCCGCGGACAGCGGGGGGCGTGCTTTCGGCTACTTCGAGTTCGCCCTGGTGGGCCTCCCGCTCGTGGCCGGCACGGTCCTCTACCTCATGGTGTTCTCGCGGCTTCTCCCGGAGCGCACGCCCGCCGAGATGCCGCTCGATCTCGCCCGACACGCGCGAACCCTGCGTCAGCAGTACTCGCTGACGCTCGACACAGGGGTGCTCCTGGGGCCGACCAACGGGGTCACCGAAGTCGTCGTCGCGCGCGGTCGCCCCTGATCGGACGCGTGATCTATCCCGGGATGGCGACGCCCTCGGGGGATCTCGTCGTCCTGGCCGCCCGTCGAGGCGATGAGCTGCTCAAAGGCGACATCACGGTACAGGCCGGGGACGCGCTCCTCATGCAGGGGCGGTGGGACGACCTGGCGCGACACGCGGGGGACGACGGGGTGCTCGCCGTGCATTCGCCCCAGCGGCTTCGCCGCTCGGTGCCGTTCGGACGAGGTGCGAGACGCACGATGGCCGTCGTCGCCGCGATGGTCGTGCTGCTGGCGACGGGTATCGTGCCGCCTGCGGCGGCGGCGCTGCTGGCCGCCGGCGCGCTCGTGGTGCTGCGGGTCGTAGATCCGCCCCAGGCGTACCGTTCGATCTCGTGGACGACGATCGTGCTCATCGCCGGCATGATTCCGCTCTCGACCGCCTTCACGAAGACCGGCGCAGCGGACCTCGTGGCGAGCGCGCTCCTCGGAGCGATCGGCGACGCCGGGCCGACGGTCGCGCTCCTGGTGCTGTGCGTGCTCGCCCTCGTACTCGGGCAGCTCATCAGCAACTCCGCCACGGCGCTCATCCTCGCGCCGATCGCGATCTCGGTCGCCGCGACGCTGGACGTTTCGGTGCAGCCGTTCCTCATGGGGCTCGCCGTCGTCGCCGCCGCGGCCTTACTCACTCCCGTGGCGACGCCCGCGAACCTCATGGTCATGGAGCCCGCCGGCTACCGATTCGGCGACTACTGGAAGCTCGGCCTCCCGCTCGCCGTCTTCTTCCTGCTCGTCGGCGTCTTCTACGTGCCGCTGGTGTGGCCGTTCTGACCCCGTGCCTGAGCCGCCGTTCCGCCGGCCCGCGACGCGCCAGGCGCCGGGACCGTCGTGCGACCCGCTTACGCGGCCGACCAGCCGCCGTCGCTGGCGAGCGTGACGCCGTTGACGTTCACGCCGTCGTCACTCAGGAGGAAGGTGATGGATGCCGCGAGCGCCTCCGCCTCGGCGGCGTCGGGCATGATCGCCATGGCCGTCTGCACGCGCTCGGCCCCGAGCGGTGAGCCGAAGGACGCCTCGATGTTCGTGATGGTGGGGCCGGGTGCGACGGCGTTCACGCGGATGCCGCTCGGTCCGTACATGTAGGCGCTCGACTTCGTCAGTCCCACGACCGCGTGCTTCGACGTCGTGTAGGCCGCGCCGGCTGCCGAGCCGCGCAGCGCCGCCTCCGAGGCGGTGTTGACGATCGAGCCGGCACCTTGCGCGAGCATCGCGGGAATGACCGCGCGCATGAGCTTCATGGTGCCGGTGACGTTGACGCGCAGGACACGGTCCCACACGGCGTCGCTCAGCTCGCCGACCGGCGTCATGTCGTCCATGATGCCGGCGATGTTGGCCAGGCCGTCGATCGTCTCCCCGGCGGCGGAGAGGATGGCGGCGACGCCGTCGTCGTCGGTGATGTCGGCGGAAAGGGGAACGACGTCCGCTTCCCCGTGCTGCGTGACGAAGTCGTCGAGCCTCTCCTTGCTCACGTCGACGGCGACCACCCGTCCTCCCTCCCGCGCAATGCGCGAGGCGGTCGCGCGTCCGATCCCCGACCCGGCACCGGTCACGATGACGGTCTTTCCGGCGAAGCGGCCCTCGTCGATGCGCTCGGTCCAGGTCCGGAGCGCGGGGGCCGCGGTCGCCGAGGTGTCGGGCGCGCTCGCGGCGGAAACGCCCCCGCTCGTCGCCGCCGCGCGCTCGACGAGATCGCCGAGCATCTGCTCCGTGAAGGCGCCGCGGCTCATCGTGACGAGGCGCTTGATCGGGAGGCGGCGGATCGGCGCGAACACCTCCGGGGTCTGACCGCTCTGCGCGAGGACCTCGGTGAGGAGCGCATTGCCGGCGGGGTCGGCAAGCCAGTCGGCGATCGCCGAGTCGGCTGTGAGGGCTGTGGCGGTAGTCATGGTTCGGGTCCTTTCTCTACCGGACATCGTTGTCCGGTAATAGGTTATACCCGTGCCGATTCGTGAGGAAGGGTCCCCCCGCGCCAACCGGGGCCCCGCGGCGGGCCCCGAGAACCGGCGCGCCCTCATCGCGGCGGCTCGCGAGGTCTATGCCGAGGCCGGACTCACCGCCCCTTTCAGCCAGGTCGCCAAGCGGGCGGGCGTCGGGCAGGGGAGCCTCTACCGTCACTTCCCAGACCGCACAGCGCTCGCCGTCGCGGTGTTCGAGGACAACATGACCGAGCTCGAGGGCTTCGCGGCAGCGCCCGCGCGCACGATCGAGGACCTGCTGGACCTCGTCGCCGACCAGGCGATCGTCTCCAGCGCCTTCATCGAGCTGATTTCGGCGCAGCCGGAGGATCGCCGGGTCGTGCACCTCGGCGCGCGCTACCGCGACGTCGTGGCGAGCCTGGTCGACCGGCAGCGTGACATCGCGGGCGAGGCATCCGGTCTCGAGGTCGCCGACGTGCTCCTAGCGACCGAGATGCTCGCGTTCGCCATCTCGCGCAGTGCGCCGGGAGATCGCGCCGACGCCGCGGCGCGCGCGCGCCGACTGCTGCGCAGCGCGTTCCGCCCGGTGGGGTCGTCGATCTGACGCGAGGCGGATCCGAGGCGGAGCCGGTCTGACGCGCACGTGAGGTCCCCGTGAAGAATCGCCGCATCCGGCTCCAGACCCGCTAACGTGACGAGCACGGGGGAGTGAGAAGGAGTGGCGAATGGGGCGGTTCATCTACGACACGATGGCGAACTCGGTCGACATCGACGATCGGACGCTCGCACATCTGCGCATCGTCGTGATGAACAAGCTTCGACGGTCGGAGGCGTTCATGTTCGACGTCGAGATCGGAGACGGAAGCGGACGGAAGAGCTTCTGGATCCATCCGTCGGTCCCGCTCCAGTTCCACTTCTTCGGCAGCCGCAACCCGCGCATCAATCGCCTCTGGATCGAGGAGCTGATGCAGTCCGCGAGCGGGCCCAGCGGACTGCAGATCGTCCCGGAGCCCGAAGAGCCGTCAGGCGAAGAGGGCTGACGCGACGGGTGTCACTCGCGGGACTCGACGATCTCGACGGCCTGCGGTGAGATGTCGGGCGCGGGCTCACCGTCGCCGGCGATGCTCTCGGCGACGAGCGAGACCCCGCCCGAGGAGTTCGCGGAGTTCGCGAGGCTCTCGATCCATTCGCGGCTGAGGACCGGCGGCTCCGGTTCGTCGAAGACGAATCGCAGCGGGATCGACGGATGCAGCCAGATCGTGCTGCGTCCTCGGGGCTGATCGTCGGGATGCGCCCACGACACGGTGAAGCTCTCGCCACGGCGGAGCTTCGTCGCGATGACGACCTTCAGATGCGCCAGCGCGCGGTCCTCGATGTGGATGGGAGTTGCGGATCCGCCGTAGTAGATGGTCCCCATAGGTGAACCATAATCCCGTCAGCGTTGCGCGCGTGCCAGATTTCCGACGAGCTCGTCACGGTCCTGGCGCACGCCGTAGGCCGGCTGATCGCGCTCGACGCGCCAGCTCTCGGCGAGCGGGCCGACGTCGACCGTGTCGAAGCCGAACTCGTCGTACAGTCCGGTCACGAACTCGACGGCCTCGGGGTTGTCGCTCGAGGTGGCGAGCGCACGGCGTCCCGGCGTCCCGGCCGGCGTTCCGTCGGTGCCGATCTGCGAGGCGGTGATGTGGTTGAAGGCCTTGGCCACCTTCGACTCCGGAAGATGCTCCTGAAGCAGGCCGCTCGTCGTGGCGCGCTTGTCGTCGAGCTCAGCGATCCGACCGTCGCGCTCCCAGTAGTAGTTGTTGGTGTCGAGCACGATCTTCCCGGCGAGCGGCGCGACCGGGATGTCCTGATACGCCTTGAGGGGCACGGTCACCACCGCCACATCCGCCGCGGCCGCGGCATCCTCCGCCGTCCCGGCACGAGCCCGGGGCCCGAGCTCCTCGACGAGCGCCGAGAGGGTCTCCGGGCCACGCGAGTTCGCGATCACGACGTCGTACCCGCGCGCCGTGAGGCCGCGGGCCAATGCCGATCCGATGTGTCCTGCGCCGATGATTCCCAAGGTCGTCATGCCGAGGTGAAACGCCCGGCGCCCGATGCTATTCCGGGCCCGACCGGCGACCGGATCCGCGGCCGTCTCGGGCTCTCGAGGCGACCGCGGCTCCGCCGGATCATCGCGGGACGACCGCCGCGACCGACACCGACACGGTTCGCGCGTCCGCCGGCCCGATCTCGTGGACGGGACCGACCAGGCGCGTCGTCGACGACGTCTCGCGGTCCTCGCACGAGCCTCCCACCCAGAACTCGATGTCGCCGGGCTCGACGACGCGAGCGCCGCGGCGGTCGGTGAAGCTCAGACGCCCCACCGGGACGTCGAAGCGGACCACCGTCGTCTCGCCCGGCTCGAGCGCCACGCGGGCGTAGCCCACGAGCTGGGCGACCGGACGCGTGACGCTGGCGTACAGGTCGCGCGCATACAGCTGGACGACGTCGACGCCGCTGCGCTCCCCGACGTTGCGCACCTCGACCGTGACCGGAAGGTCGGCACCGGTCGCGGACTCCGTCGGCGCCGACAGCCTCGAGTGCTCGAACCCGGTGTAGGTCAGGCCGTGCCCGAAGGGCAGCGCCGGGGTGCTGTCGGCGCTCGTGATCTCAGACGGTCCACCGAGGATCGGGTGCAGGTAGGTGTACGGCTGTGCGCCCGCCGATCGCGGGAGCGAGACGGGCAGGCGACCCGACGGCGCGGCGCGCCCGGAGAGCACCGCCGCGATCGCGGACGCTCCCTCCTCGCCGGGGAAGAAGGCCTGCAGGACGGCCGCGGGCGCGGCTGGCCCGTCGATCGCCCACCCGATCGCGTAGGGGCGGCCGGACAGCACGATCATGACGGTGGGGACGCCCGTCGATACGACCTCCTCGACGAGGCGCCGCTGGAGGCCGGGCAGTTCGAGGTCATCGACGTCGTTGCCCTCGCCGACCGTGCCGCGTCCGAACAGGCCCGCGCGGTCGCCGACGACGACGACGGCCACGTCGGACGCCGCCGCCGCGGCCACGGCCTCGGCGATCCCGGACGCGTCATCTCCGGATACGTCGCATCCGCGCACCGCCTCGGGCGCCGAGCCCGGGAACTCGGCCCGGAGAGCCTCGAAGACGCTCGGCAGCTCGAGCCCGAGCGGCACGTCGGGGTGGTGGGCCAGCACGTGGTTGACGAAGGAGTAGCAGCCCATGAGCGCTTCCGCGGAGTCGGCGTTCGGCCCGATGATCGCGAGGCGCCCGATGGACGCCGCATCGAGCGGGAGGACGCCGCCGTTGGAGAGGAGCACGAGCGACTCCTCCGCGAGACGCCGTGCGACGGCCCGGTGCTCCGGGGTGTCGAGGTCGATGGCGGCGGGGGGTTCGTCGAACGTCTCGTCGAGGAGGCCCAGCTCCTCCTTCTCGGCCAGCACGCGCAGGACAGCCCGGTCGACGAGCGCTTCGTCGACCGCTCCGGATCGCAGCGCCTCGGCCAGAGGGGCGGTGAACGCGTCGCCGGTCGGCAGCTCCACGTCGATCCCCGCGGCCAGCGCCAGGGCCGCCGCTTCGCCGAGGTCCTGGGCGACCGCGTGCATCGTGTGCAGGAAGGCCACCGAGAAGTAGTCCGACACGACCACTCCGTCGAATCCCCACTCCTCGCGGAGGACGCTCGTGAGAAGCTCCTCGGACGCGGCCACGGGCACCCCGTCGATCTCCGCGTAGGAGTTCATCACCGACCGCACACCGCCGTCGCGGACGGCCATCTCGAACGGCGGAAGCAGGACGTCGGCGAGCTCGCGGGGTCCCGCGTGCACCGGGGCGTGATTGCGCCCCGACTGCGACGCCGAATAGCCCACGAAGTGCTTGAGGGTCGCGTGGATGCCGGCATCCTGCAGTCCCCGCACGTAGGCGGTCCCGACGGTGCCCACCACGTACGGATCCTCGCCGATGCACTCGTCGACACGACCCCAGCGCGGATCGCGGATCACGTCGAGCACGGGTGCCAGGCCCTGGTGGATGCCGAGCTGTCGCATCGACCCTCCGATGAGGCGTCCCATCTCCTCGACGAGCGCCGGGTCGAACGACGCGCCCCACGCGAGAGGGGTCGGGAAGGTGGCGGCCTTCCACGCCGCCAGGCCCGTGAGGCACTCCTCGTGCACGATGGCGGGGATTCCCAGCCGGGTCTGCTCGCGCAGGCGGCGCTGCTCGCTCCACAGCCATGCGGCGCGCTCGACCGGGTCGACCGGCCTCGTGCCGTACACCCGCGTGAGATGCCCGATGCCGTGGGCCGAGGCATCCTCGTACTTCGTGGAGGTGGCCATCTCGCCCGCCATGGGCGCGACGAGCTCGTCGCCCTGGTCGACCCAGTACCCCACGAGCTGCGCGAGCTTCTCGTCGAGGGTCATCTGCGCATGCAGAGCCCGCACCCGCTCGGAGACCGGCGGGAGTTCGATCCGGCTCATCCCTTGACCGCTCCTGTCAGGCCGCCGACGATGCGCCGCTCGAAGAGGCTGAAGAACGCCAGAGCCGGGATCATCGACAGCGACGTGAACGCGAGCACCTTCGCGGTGTCGACGGAGTACTGCGACGAGAACGCCTGGACGCCGAGCGGCAGGGTGAAGTTCGCGTTGTCGTTGAGGAGGAACAGCGGCAGGAGGTAGGCGTTCCAGCTTCCGATGAAGGCGAGGATGCCGACCGTGATCACCCCGGGGACGGCGAGGGGGAGCACCATGCGCCAGAAGAAGCCGAGGCGGCTGCAGCCGTCGATGAACGCCGCTTCCTGGATCTCGTCGGGGATCGCCCGGAGGAACGGCACCAGGATGATGATCGTCGTCGGAAGGGCGAAGGCGATCTGCGGGAGGATGACGCCGCCGAGGGAGTTGATCAGCCCCAGGTTGCGCACCACGATGTACAGCGGCGTGATGGCGACGGTGATCGGGAACATCAGGCCGGCCGCGAACAGGGCGTACAGCGCGCCGCGACCGCGGAACTGGTAGCGGGCGAGCACGTAGCTGGCCATCAGCCCGAGGAGGATGACCCCGACGGTCGTGGCGACCGCGACGATCGTCGAGTTGAACACGAGGATCCAGAACGTGCTCTCGGTGAGGACGTCGATGTAGTTCGTGAACACCCACGGGTCGGGCAGCCCGGCCGGGTTGGTCGTGATCTGCGAGTTCGAGCGGAAGCCGCCGAGGATGATGTAGATCACCGGGCCCAGCATGAGCGCGATGACGATCAGCGCCACGAAGTACACGGCAGGAGTCCCCGCCCGCATGCGCGATCGCCGCGGGGCGGTCGGCGCGGCGGTGGCCACGGCGGCGGTCATCGGTCGTTCCTTTCGGTGAGCGCGCCGGCGGTGTCGCGGCGCAGCACGAAGCGCTGGTAGATCAGGGCGACGACGAGGGAGATGAGGAAGATCACGACGGCGACGGCGCTGCCGTAGCCGAAGTTCCCCGCGTTGCGGCCGTTGGCGACCATGTAGGTCGCCATGGTCGAGGTGCCGGCGACGGATGCCACGTACTGGCCCCAGATGATGTAGACGAGGTCGAACAGCTGGAGGGCGCCGATGATCGACAGGAACGCCCAGATGCGCAGCGTCGGTCCGAGCAGGGGGATCGTGATGCGGCGCTGGATCTGCCAATAGGTGGCCCCATCGATCGCCGCCGCCTCGTAGAGCTCATCGGGGATGCCCTGAAGCCCCGCGAGGAAGAGGATGACGGCGAAGCCGACGTACTTCCAGGTGAGGATCGCCATGAGGGTCCAGATGGCGATGCTGGGGTCGGAGAGCCAGTCGCGCGTGAGGTTGTCGAGGCCCAGGTTCTCGAGGAGACCGTTGAGGGCTCCGTTCGTGGCGAGCATGAGGCTGAAGCCGGTGCCCACCACCACCTCGGCGATGACGTAGGGCACGAAGATCAGCACCCGGATGAGCGACTGACCGCGCATCTTGCGATTGAGCAGAAGCGCCAGCAGAAGCGCGATCGGTCCCTGGATGACGATCGACATGACCAGGATGAAGGCGTTGTGGCCCAGCGCCTCCTGGAAGTCGGGGTCGGTGAAGATCGTGACGTAGTTCTTGAGGCCGACGAAGTCGACCGCGGGTCCGTAGCCCTTCCAATTGAAGAAGCCGTAGTACGCCGCCATGATGACGGGGAAGATGACGAACCCGATGAAGAAGATGAGTGCCGGACCGACCAGCACGGCGACTTCGAGGCGGCCGGACCATCCCAGCCCAGGGCGCCGGCGGCGCGGCGGTGCCGAGGGCGGCGGCGTGACGCCACCGCCCCCGGAGCGCTGCGCGAGATCCGTCTGCGGGCGAACGTCCGTCTTCGGTGTCTCGCTCGTGGTCATGCGGAGTGTTCCTAGCCCTTCGCGCCGGCCTGGTTGGCGGCTTCGATCAGCTTCTCGGGCGTGCTCTGGCCCGCAAGCATGTCGACGACCGCCACGTTGAGCGCGTTGCCGACGTTCTGTCCGAGGACGGTGTCGAGCCACTGCGAGACGAACGGAGCCTTGTTGTAGGCCTCGAGGATCTGCTGGAGATAGGGCTCGGTGACGGCCTTCTGCGCCTCGGCGTTGACCGGCGGCGAGTTGTACGCCTTGTAGTAGGCGGTCTGCTGGTCGTTGGAGGCGACGAAGTTGAGGAAGTCGGCGCACTCCTCGGGAGCCTGAGCGGCGCACGAGTAGCCGTCCACGCCGCCCATCATCGAGCCGGGCTCTCCCTCGCCGCCGGAGACCTCGGGGAAGGGGTACCAGGCGAGGTCGGGAAGGGGCTTCTCATCGGGGGTGAGAGAGGCGATCACGCCCGGGTCCCACGCGCCCATGAGCTCGCCGCCGGCCTTCTTGTTGGCCACGAGCCCCGCCGAGCTGCCCGCTCCCTGCTGGGCGGACGTCGTGAGGAAGCCCTCGTTGAACGGCTCGGTTGCTGCGAACTCCTCGAGGTCCTCCGCGGCCTTGAGCCAGCAGGGGTCGCTGAAGTCCTTCGAGTCGCCCGTCTCCTCCATGGTCTCGGGGGAGCACTCGCGGATGGCGAACCAGTAGAACCAGTGCGCAGCGGGCCAGGCGTCCTTCGCGCCGAGGGCGAGCGGGGCGACGCCGATCGCCTTCAGCTTCTCGTTGGCTTCGACGAGCTCGTCGATGGTGGTCGGGTTCTCGGTGATGCCGGCCTGGTCGTAGAGATCCTGGCTGTAGAAGATGCCGCCGGGAAGCACCGACAGGGGCATCGCCCAGATCTTGTCCTGGTACGTCTCGGCTTTGAAGGAGCCTTCGGAGATGTTCTCCTTCGCCTCGCCCTCGATCTTGTCGGTGAGGTCCATGAGCTGACCGGCCTGCACCATGGCGGCCAGCTTGCCACCGCCGCGCTGGAGGAAGATGTCCGGCGGGTCACCCGCGTTCAGCGACGTCTGGAGCTTGCCGTCCAGGTCCTCGTTCTGGATGGACTGCATCTTGATCGTGACGTTCGGGTTCTCCTCCTCGAACGCGGCGATCGCGTCCTTCCAGAACTGCTGACCCGGTCCGGTCGTGGAGTTCTGCCACAGTGTCATCTCGACGGTGCCGTCTGCGCTCTCGCCGGAGCCGCCGGCGCTGCAGCCGGCGAGCGCGAGAGCGCCGACGACCAGTGCGGCAGAACCCGCGAGGATCCTGTTGCCCTTCATGTGATTTCCCGTTCTCTTCTTCGAGGAGCACACCACTGCTCCGGGGGGTGCGGTTTCTGTGCGAGTCGGGTCGCGCAGGTCTGGAACGCTGTCCGGACAGAAAAAAGCGTGCGTGCCCAACAAATATCTGTCAAACGTTTTCGAAAACGATTTCCAATCCGTTATGCTTCCGCGACATGAAGCACAGGCCGACGATCACCGACGTCGCGCGTGCCGCCGGCGTCTCGGTGTCGACGGTTTCCAAAGCCGTCAACGGGCGCTACGGGGTTGCCAGCGAGACGGTCGACCATGTACTCGCCGTCGTCGCCGAGCTCGGCTACGAGTCGAGCCTCATCGCCAGCAGCATGCGCGCGCGCTCGACCGGGGTGATCGGCGTTCTGGTGGCCGATTTCGAGCCGTTCAGCGCCGAGATCCTCAAGGGCGTGGGGCTCGCCCTGCGCGATTCGTCGTACGACCTCCTCGCGTACTCCGGATCGCACGGCGAGGCCGAGGGATGGGAGCGGCGCTCGATCTCGCGCCTGTCCGGCACGCTCATCGACGGCGCCATCATGGTGACGCCTACCGTGCTCAATGTCGGCACCGAGGTCCCCGTCGTCGCCATCGACCCGCACACCGGACCCGCCGACCTGCCCACCGTCGAGTCCGACAGCTTCGGCGGCGCCCTCCAGGCCACGCGCTACCTGATCGAGCTCGGTCACACCGCGATCGGCTTCATCGCCGGCCGGCCCGACCTGCGCTCGTCGATCGCGCGCGACGCGGGCTATCGCCGGGCGATGGCCGATGCCGGCCTTCCCGTGCATCCCCACCTCGTCGGGACCGGAAGCTACCGCCAGGATGCTGTGCGGGTGGCCGCCCTCGAGATGCTCGGGGGAGTCGAGCGCCCGACCGCCATCTTCGCGGCGAACGACATCTCGGCGCTCGAGATCGTCAAGGTCGCGGGGGAGCTGGGGCTGGACGTTCCCCAGCACCTGTCCGTCATCGGATTCGACGACGTCCCCGAGGCCGCCAAGGCGACGCCCGCGCTCTCGACCGTGCGACAGCCCATGCAGACGCTCGGCGCCGAGGCGGCGCGGATGCTGCTCTCGCTGATGCGGGGCGAGACGCCGCACACGACCCACGCGACGCTGCCCACCCGGCTCGCCCCCCGCGCCACGACGGCACCTCCGCCGCGCTGACGCCGGGCGTCCCGCGCGCTGACCCCAGGTGTCCCGCGCTCAGCTCAGCGCCGCGCCGGCGGGGTCGCGGAGAAGCTCCTCGAACGCCGCTTCCGCGGCGCCGATGATCAGCCGGTCCTCGGCGAGCGCCGCCGCCCGGATCTCGAGATCCTCCCCGTTGGCGGGCATCGACTGGGCCACCACCGCTGCGGTGAAGCCTGCGAGGTCGTGTTCCGCAAGCATCCCGAGGAACCCGCCGAGCACCACGACCGACGGATTGAGGACGTTGACGGCATTGGCGAGGGCTGTCGCGAGGATGCGCCGCTGGCGGGCGACCTCCTCCAGCACGTCCGTCGTCCGCGCTTCGCGGAGGAGGCTCGCCAGGGTCGGCTCGTCGACGTTGCTCCGCTGCAGTACGGCGAGGAGGCGCGACCGGCTCACCTCGTCCTCGAGGACGCCGTTGCCCGCCCGGCGGTCGGCCGCAGAGGCGATGCCCGGCCGGTTCTGCCCGAACTCGCCGGAGTAGCCCGACGCGCCTCCGACCGACACGCCCT
This sequence comes from Microbacterium sp. BK668, assembly GCF_004362195.1. Taxonomy (NCBI): domain Bacteria; kingdom Bacillati; phylum Actinomycetota; class Actinomycetes; order Micrococcales; family Microbacteriaceae; genus Microbacterium; species Microbacterium sp. BK668. The sequence goes on along the minus strand of NZ_SNWG01000001.1, from coordinate 160,513 downwards.
GCACGATGAGGCCCCCGCCGATGCCGCTCGCGCCGCCGTTGAGATAGACGACGTCGTCGACTCCTGCGGCCGCCCCGAAGAGGTGCTCCGCGACGATCGCCATCGCGGCGTCGTTGCCGACGACGGTGGGAAGGCCCGTCTCCGCCTCGACGAGCTCGCGCAGCGCGACATCCGTCCATCGCAGGTGCGGTGCATCGCGGACGAGGCCGTCCGACGAGCGCACGAGCCCCGGCACAGCGACGCCGATGCCCGCGATCGCGGCGTCCGCGAGCGCCTCGGCCCGCCAGATCTCGAGCCGCTCGCCGATGAGCCGCGCCGTGCGCTCGGGACTGAGGAGTTCGGTCATCTCGATGCGCTCGCTGAGGCGGACCGTTCGGTCCAGTCCCACGACTCCGAGTGTCAGGGCGTCGACCTCCGGATTCACGGCGATCGCCACCACCCGGTGGTGCGCGGCCACCAGGGGCGAGGGGCGGCCCACGCGGCGGCTCGGGTCGGGAGCGCGCTCCTCCACGACGCCGAGCGACACGAGGTCTCCGACGAGATCGCCGATCGTGGAGCGGTTCAGGCCCGTGGCGAGGGTCAGCGCCGCGCGCGAGACCGGGCCCTCCAGGTGAGCGAGCCGCAGCAGCCGCGAGAGGTTCGCCTGACGGCTGCCGACGGGATCGTTCATCCCCTCACTGTAGGGCGGCGCGACGAACCGGCCACGACGGGCGGTGCCGGTTTCAGTAACTCGCGCGGCGTCGGACCGATGCCGTCCGGGCTGCATACGCTCCGGCACTCGACAGTCCGACGCGATGCACGGGGGCCGAGATCGCACAGTCTGCGGTCCCTCCTCGCGGCGGACCGCACATCGTGCCATCTCGGCGCCGCGCGGGTTCCCGAAGGCCGGGCTGCAAGGACTGGACGCGGCATCCGATCTGGTATACGTTGTCTCTGACAACATTTCGATCTCCCCTCGGCCGTTCGCAAAGGAGCGCCATGCCCACCCCCACTCGTGACGACAAGTTCTCCTTCGGACTCTGGACCGTCGGATACAACGGCACTGACCCGTTCGGCGGACCGACCCGGCCGCCGCTGGACGTCGTGCACGCCGTCGAGAAGCTCGCCGAGCTCGGCGCGTACGGCCTCACCTTCCACGACGACGACCTGTTCGCCTTCGGTTCGAGCGACGCCGAGCGTCAGACGCAGATCGACCGCCTGAAGGGCGCGCTCGACGACACCGGCCTCATCATCCCGATGGTGACCACCAACCTCTTCTCGGCCCCGGTCTTCAAGGACGGCGGGTTCACCTCGAACGACCGCCAGGTGCGCCGCTTCGCCCTGCGCAAGGTCTTCCGGCAGCTCGACCTGGGCGCCGAGCTCGGTGCCAAGACGTTCGTCATGTGGGGCGGCCGCGAGGGCGCCGAGTACGACTCCGCCAAGGACATCCGCGCGGCGCTCGAGCGCTACCGCGAGGCCGTGAACCTCCTCGGCCAGTACGTGACCGACAAGGGCTACGACATCCGCTTCGCGATCGAGCCGAAGCCGAACGAGCCCCGCGGCGACATCCTCCTCCCGACACTCGGCCACGCGATCGCGTTCATCGACTCGCTCGAGCGCCCCGAGCTCGTCGGCCTCAACCCCGAGGTCGGCCACGAGCAGATGGCGGGGCTCAACTTCGCCGCCGGCATCGCCCAGGCGCTCTACCACGGCAAGCTCTTCCACATCGACCTCAACGGCCAGCGCGGCATCAAGTACGACCAGGACCTCGTGTTCGGACACGGCGACCTGCACAACGCGTTCGCCCTCGTCGACCTGCTGGAGAACGGCGGCCCCGGCGGCGTGCCGGCCTACGACGGCCCCCGGCACTTCGACTACAAGCCGAGTCGCACCGAGGACGAGACCGGCGTGTGGGAGTCGGCATCGGCGAACATGCGCACCTACCTCCTCCTCAAGGAGCGCGCCGCCGCCTTCCGCGCCGACCCCGAGGTGCAGGAGGCGCTCGAGGCCGCCCGCGTGCCCGAGCTCTCGGTGCCGACGCTGAACGACGGCGAGACGTACGACGACTTCCTCGCCGACCGCTCGGCGTACGAGGACTTCGACCCGTCGCAGTACCTCGGCGGCAAGGGCTTCGGCTTCGTCCGCCTCCAGCAGCTCGCGACCGAGCACCTGCTCGGCGCGCGCGGCTGAGGCATCCGTCCCCACCCCCCTTCTCCCCGCGAAACAGCATCGGGGCGCCGAGACAGCGGGTTTCGCCGCAGTCTCGGCGCTCCACTGCAGTCTCGCGGTGGGTGAACGCGTGAAGGAGCGCACATGAGCCTCGTCATGGGAGTCGACTCGTCGACGCAGTCGTGCAAGGTCGTGATCACGGATGCCGCGACCGGCGCGGTCGTCAGGCAGGGGCGAGCATCCCATCCGGACGGCACCGAGGTCGACCCCGCCGCGTGGTGGACGGCGCTCCAGGCCGCGATCGTCGACGCCGGCGGACTCGACGACGTCGCAGCATGGGCGATCGGCGGGCAGCAGCACGGCATGGTCGCGCTCGACGCGGAGGGACGAGTCATCCGCCCCGCCCTGCTGTGGAATGACACCCGCTCGGCGGGCGCGGCAGCCGACCTCGTCGCCGAGTTCGGTGCCGACACGCTCGCCCGGCGCACGGGGCTCGTGCCCGTCGCGAGCTTCACCATCACCAAGCTTCAGTGGCTCCGCGACCAGGAGCCCGAGAACGCCGCGCGCGTCGCCGCGGTCGCTCTGCCGCACGACTGGCTGACCTGGCGCCTGCGCGGCTTCGGGCCCGCCGGCGAGTCGCCCTGCGGGCCCGTGCTCGACGAGCTCGTGACGGATCGCTCGGATGCCTCGGGCACCGGTTATTGGAACCCAGACGCCTCCGGACCCGATCCCTACGACCGCGAGCTGCTCGTCGCCGCCCTCGGCCACGACGCGCTCCTTCCGCGCGTGCTCGGACCCGACGAGTGGGTCGAGGACGAGGCCGGCCGGCGGGTCGGCCCCGGCGCGGGCGACAACGCCGGAGCCGCGCTCGGCCTCGGTGCACGTCCCGGAGACGTCGTCGTGTCGATCGGCACGTCGGGGACGGTCTTCGCCGTGAGCGAGGAGCGCACGATCGACCCGACGGGCACCGTCGCCGGCTTCGCCGATGCCGACGGGCGCTTCCTGCCGCTCGTCGCGACCCTCAACGCGGCGCGCGTGCTCGACGCGATCGGACGCGTCCTCGGCGTCGACCACGCAGAGCTCTCGCGCCTGGCCCTCGCCGCCGAGCCGGGCGCGGCCGGCCTCGCCCTCGTGCCGTACTTCGAGGGCGAGCGCACCCCGAACCTCCCCGACGCGACGGCGTCGCTGACCGGCATGACGCTCGCCTCGACGACCCGCGAGAACCTCGCCCGGGCCGCCGTGGAGGGGATGCTGTCGGGCCTCGGCGCCGGACTCGAAGCCCTTCGCGCCCTCGGCGTGCCCCTCGAGCGGGCGCTCCTCGTCGGCGGCGGGGCGCAGTCCGAGGCCGTGCGCGCGATCGCACCCCAGGTGCTCGGCATCCCCGTCGAGGTGCCCGAGCCGGGAGAGTACGTCGCCCTTGGCGCAGCCCGTCAGGCCGCGCGCATCGCGTCGGCGTGACGCGGGCCCATGCGGCCGGAGTGGCAGCGGCGACGGTCATCCGCTCTCACAGGAGTCGTATAGGCGGTGTGCCTAGGTTGGGGGCATGGCGATCCCCGGGGATGACGCGACCCTCACCATCTCGCCGTCCGAACTGCGCACGATCCGCGACGAGCTTCAGCGGTTCCTGCTCGAGTACCGCTTCGGCATGCAGGAGATCGAGACGAAGATCGGCATCCTTCGCGAGGAGTTCGAGCACACGCACGACTACAACCCCATCGAGCACGTCTCGAGCCGGCTGAAGTCGCCCGACAGCATCGTGGAGAAGGTCGCGCGGAAGGGCATCGACTCGGACTTCGACTCGATCCGCGCCGGCATCACCGATATCGCGGGGATCCGGGTCACGTGCAGCTTCGTCACCGACGTCTACCGGCTGTTCGACCTCCTGGTGCGCCAGGACGACATCACCCTGGTCACGATGAAGGACTACATCGCCGAGCCGAAGCCGAACGGCTATCAGAGCCTCCACGCGATCATCGAGGTGCCGGTGTTCCTCTCGACGGGGCGCGTCGAGGTTCCCGTCGAGGTGCAGTTCCGCACGATCGCGATGGACTTCTGGGCGAGCCTCGAGCACAAGATCTACTACAAGTACGACCGGCAGGTGCCCGACCGCCTGCTCTCCGAGCTGAAGGATGCGGCGGACTCCGCCGCCGCGCTCGACCAGCGCATGGAGCGTCTGCACCGCGAGCTCCATGGCCCCCGCCCGGCGGCTGTCGTCGCCATCTGACCCGGTCGGCCCCAGGCTGCCGTGCGAGGCGGCACGGGGACCGGCAGAATGATCGGGATGCCGCAGCCCGCCGCGCAGGACGACCTCGACGCGATCGCCGTCGAGCTCTACGCACTGCCCCCATCGGAGTTCACCGCGGCGCGCAACGCGCGGGCCTCGGCATCCGATCGCCCGCTCGGTGCTCGGGTGAAGAAGCTCCCCAAGCCCGCCGTCGCGGCGTGGGCCGTGAGCCTGCTCGCGCGTGAGGGCCAGCTCGGCGAGGCGCTCGAACTCGCCTCGGCGCTGCGCGAGGCGCAGGACGACCTCGACGCGGCAGAGCTCTCGCGCCTGGGCGCGCAGCGCCGCGCCCTCGTCGGGGCGCTCTCCACGCAGGCGGTCGCCCTGGCCGGGGAGCGCGGCGTCGCGGTCGGCGCGGCGGCCCGGGACGACATCGAGAAGACCATCAATGCAGCGGTGATGGATGCCGCGGCCGCCGCCGCCGTCATGACCGGCCGCCTCGTGCGGCCTCTCGAGGCGACGGGGTTCGAACACGTCGACCTCGCCGACGCCCTGGGCGGCTCCGCGCCGGACGGGGGCGCCGCGCCGCCCCCGCCGACGCGGGACGACCTGGCCGAACGCCGCGCGCGCAAGGAGGCGGAGAAGGCCGCCCGCGAGGCCGAGCGCGCCGAGTCCGAGGCGCAGCGCGAGCTCGCCCGCATCGAGACGCGGCTCGGCAAGGCGAGGGAGCGTGCCGACCTGCTGCACGAGCGCCTCGAGGAGCTGCGGGCCGACGTCGCGCGCTTCGAGCGCGAGGCCGCCGAGGCAGACGACGAGGCCGAGCGCATGGACGGGAAGCGTGAGGAGGCGGCATCCGTCGCCCGCGCCGCGAGCAAGAAGGCCGAAGCCGCCCGCGCCGCGGTCGAGGAGCTCGCGCGCTGAGCCGAACACAGCGGTCGACTGCGGCGGCCCTCCGGCCAGGATGAGAGCCCGGCGCGCGGGGAAGCGCGCGTCGCTACCCTGAACCCGTGAGCACGCAGCAAACGACGATCTTCCTCATCTTCGTCCTCGCGGTGCTGGCGCCACTCGTCGCCCGCTTCCTGGGACGCTGGGTGCGCGTCCCGATCGTCGTGTTCGAGCTCCTCCTCGGCATCCTCGTCGGTCCCGCTCTCCTCGGGTGGGCGCAGCCGTCGGACTTCGTCGACCTCCTGTCGAACTTCGGCCTCGCGATGCTCTTCTTCATGGCAGGATCCGAGATCGAGCTCTCCGCCCTTCAGGGCAGAACCGGCCGTCGCGCAGCGGGCGGCTGGCTCGTCAGTCTGGCGGCCGGCATCGCGGCGGGCTGGCTCATCGCACCGGGGGAGGCGGCGGTGGTGGTCGGGGTCGCACTGTGCTCGACGGCTCTCGGCGCGCTCCTGCCGATACTCCGCGACGAGGGCGAGCTCCGCACGCCCTTCGGACGGTCGATCTCGGCGATCGGCGCCGTCGGCGAGTTCGGACCGCTCATCGCCATCTCGCTCTTCCTCGGCGGACGCGACCCCGGGATCGCGACCATCGTGCTCCTGCTGTTCGTCGCGGTCGCGGCCGTGGCGATCTGGTGGGCCTTCCGCGTCCCGCAGGGGGCGCTGCACCGGCTGGTCAGCGCCTCGCTGCACACCTCCGGGCAGTTCGCCGTGCGCTTCGTGGCCTTCGCCCTCGCCGTACTGGTGGCACTCAGCATCGTGCTCGACCTCGACATGCTCCTGGGCGCCTTCACGGCGGGCGTCGTCTGGCGGCTGGCCATGAGGGACGCGACCGAGCACGACCGTCACGCCGTGGAGAGCAAGGTCGAGGCTGTCGCGTTCGGCTTCCTCGTGCCGATCTTCTTCATCTACACGGGGATCACCTTCGACCTTCAAGCACTGCTGGACGAGCCGGTGCTGTTCCTCCTCCTGCCGGTGGGACTGCTCATGCTGCTCCTCATCCGCGGCCTGCCCTCGACTCTCGCCGCGCCCGTGGGCGCCTCGCGCCGCGATCGCATGGCGGTCGCGCTCTACGGCGCGACGGGGCTGCCGATCATCGTCGCCGTCACGGCGATCGGGGTGGACGAGAAGCTCATCTCGAGCGGGCTGGCTTCCGCCCTCGTCGGGGCCGGGATGCTGTCCGTGCTCCTGTACCCCCTTCTCGGGACGATTGTGCGCCGGGAGCGCCTCACGGCGCCCGCAACCTTCCAGGACGATCTCGCGTGAGCCTCTTCGCGCTGTTCGACAGCGCGCGCACGAGACTGCAGGTGATCCCCCGCGAGGGGCTCGGCGAGCTGATCGAGCCTGCGCGCATCCTCGGGATCCGGCGCGCTCCGCGCATCGTCTCCCGCGGCTGGGTGTGGCACCTCGGCGCGATCCTCCTGTCCGAGGACGCCGTCTACGCGACGGGCGACATCATCCGCGCCCACGAGGAGGTGCGCCGCGGCTATCCGGCGGAGTCCCAGCGGCGGCGGGCCGAACTCGCGGCGGCGGCGCGGCGGGGCGGGTTCGCGGAGGGCCAGACGGTTCATCTCGGGTGGACGCCGATCGACCTCGCCGCGGTGGGCGAGGGCGCGGCATCCGGTCCCCTTGCTCTCGTCGCGGGAGTGCCGAGCGTCCGCTGGAGCGCGATGGGCGGCTTCGTGCCGCTGGAGGGGTACGTCGAGGAACGGATCTCGCTCCTGCTGCACCCGCCTCTCGGCATGGGCGAGACACCGCACTGACCCGTCGGCGAGTCAGTGCGGGGTCTCGGGGCCGAACCGGCGGGCGAAGCCGCGCAGCAGCCGCACCGGCTCGGTGACGGATGCTGCGAGCACCTGCGTCGCGATCCGCTCGTAGTCGTGCGCGGCGAAGTAGCCGTCGTCCCGGTACACGGCCATGCGCTGCGTGAACGCCCGCGGCGTCGGCTCGGGATGGAACTGCGTCGCGTAGAGGGTCTCGCCGACGCGGTACGCCTGGACGGGGCATCCCTCGTTCGCCGCGAGCAGCACGCCGCCCGGCGGCGGCTCCGCGGAGCCCTCCTTGTGCGCGGTGAGAGCAGAGAACCGCGTCGCGAGCTCGCCGAAGAGCGGATCGGCCGCACCGTCGCGGGTGACCTCGACGGCGGTCGGCCCGGTGTCCTCGGGGTACGCGCGGCTCACCTCGCCGCCGAGATACCTGGTGACGACGCCGATGCCGTAGCACGTGAAGAGTGCCGCCGTCGTCGCGGTCACGGCGCGCTCGGCGATCGTGGTCAGGTCCTTCTCGAGGCGCCGCTGGACGTCGGTCTTGGTGGACTCCGGGTCCGTCGCGTTGAAGGGGCTGCCCCCCACGAGGAAGCCGCTGTAGCGGTCGAACACGTCGGCGGGGAGCGGGGCCCGCACGAGGTCGTGCTGGGCGAGCTGCGACTCGTCGAGGCGCATCGCCTGGCGGAACGACTCGTACTCGGCGGCCGCGGCGCCCTGCTGTGGGCGCACGCACACGTAGAGCAGCGGGGCACGCGTCATGCCGGAAGTCTAGGCGCCGCGTTCCGCACGGGGCGGTCTCAGCGTCACGATCCGCCGCGAAGGCCGCGCGCCCGATAGCCTCGCGCGGAGGTCACGTGCGGGACGAGTTGGCCGTGCGCCCTCGGACGATCCCGACGAACACCTCCACGTGCGGCGTCGTGCGGGCGGCAGGCCATGCGAGGGCCACCTGCGAGGCGGGTCCGTCGCGGAGAGGGATGGATGCCGCGTCCCGCCGCTGGTGCAGCCGCGCCAACGACATCGGCACGATCACGGCACCGACCCCGGCGGCGACCGTCGCGATGGCGTCGGCCGTCGTGGCGGGCGCCTCGAAGACCGGCGCGACCGCCCCGGGCACCGTGAAGCCGAGGACGTCGTCGGCGGGCGTGAGGACGACCTCGCCCTCGAGGTCGCCCAGGTCGAGCTCGTCCGCCGCCGTCAGGTGGGAGACCTTCGACACGACCACGACGGCCTGCTCCTCGTAGAGGGGGATGACGTGGAGCCCGTCCGCGTCCAGGGGCAGGCGGACCAGCGCCGCATCGACCTCGCCCGACAGCAGCTCCTCGCGCTGGTGCGCGACCTCCACCGGTCGCAGCTCGAGCTCGACATGCGGCATCCGCTCGCGCCAGGTGTCGATCCATCTCCCGGGTGTCGCGCCGGGCATCGCGCCGAGGACGAAGCGCGTCGGCTCGGGCGCCGCCGGCTCAGCACGAGGGGTCGGACGAGCGGCGGTCGAGGACCGCGCCGAGCGAGCGCGCCCGCCGCCGCGGCGCGGGGACGAGGCATCCGCCTTCCGGCCGCCCTTCCCGTGCCGGGGCGCGCCTCGCGAACCGCCGCTCTTCGCCATGCCGCCAGAGTAGCCGGGCGCTATCGTTCGGTCATGGTGGCCATCCTCGCGACGGTGTTCGCGGCCCTCGCGGCCCTCCTGCACGTGTACATCTTCGTCATGGAGAGCGTGCAGTGGACGCAGCCGCGAGTGTGGAGGCGCTTCGGCGTCGCCGATCAGGCGACGGCTGATGCGACGAAGCCGATGGCCTACAACCAGGGCTTCTACAACCTCTTCCTCGCCGTCGGCGTCGTCATCGGGCTCGTGCTGTTCTGGGCCGGTGGCCCCGACACCGTCGCGGATGTCGCGGGTCGCACGCTCGTGCTCTTCAGCCTCGGCTCGATGGTCGGGGCGGCGCTCGTCCTGACGACGACCGGGTCGAAGTACCTGCGAGCGGCGCTGATCCAGGGCACGCTGCCGCTCGTCGGATTCGTGCTCTTCCTCTTCGCCTGAGGGCGAGCGGTCGGTCTACTGCGGGCGGCCGACGAGCGTGGCGCCGAAGGCTCGTGCTCGGCGTGGAGGTCAGCCGCACGCGCCCCACCGCCCGGAGGATGCTGCGTGGGCGCCCGCTTCGAGGCTGCGCAGCAGCGGCTCGTGCAGCGTGTTCGGCGCGTAGACCTCCGTGCGGGCGTCGCCGCGCGCGACCAGCTCCCCGTTCACGAAGCGCCCGTCCGGGGTCCAGACGTAGAGCAGGTGGCGGCCGTACCGGTCGAGCGGCTCGACGTCGGGAGCGACCCAGATCGTCGACCCGGGCGGCGTCAGCTCCGCGAGCCGCGCCGTCGCCTCTGCGCTCCAGCATTCGGGCTCCGGCGAGATCTCCGGGGTGTCGACGCCGAGCAGACGCACGCGCGTCGACGACAGGTCGGTGACGACCCGGTTGGGCGCGTCGACGTGCGCGCGGAGGGTGTCGCCGTCGTGGACGGACTCGACCGTCATGCGGAACGCCTCGTCCGGCGGCGCGGGCATCGCCGCCGGCGCGGTCGGGGCCGCGGAGGCGGACGGGGCGACCGTCGCCTCGTCGCGCATGCCGTACCACCAGGCCACTCCGCCGGCGACGACGAGCACGAGAACGGCGATCAGCACGCGCGTGGTCACGCGGCGATCCTAGGGGGCGGTGCTGACACTCCGGCGGCGCTCGTCGCGCGGCGGCGGGGTGCCCGGGGGCGCGGAGGGCGAACGAAAGCCGGGCCCTGAGACAGAGCCCGGCTGGGTCGCGCCGGTCAGGCCGCCAGACGCAGTCCGCGTCGGTCGGTGGCGACGCGCTCGCCGTCGCCGATGGTCTCGTCGTCGCCGATGAGCGAGCCCACCGCGACGCGAGCCTCGCGCCCTACCTGCGTGCGCACGCCGATCTTCGCCCCGGCGCCGATGGCGGCTCCGGCGCCGATGTGCGCGTGGGGAGCGATGTCGGCCTCCGGGCCGATGACGGCGTCGCTCTCGACCCACACTCCACGACCGACATGTGCCCCCGCGGCGATCTGGACGCCCGGCTCGACATACGCTCCCGCTTCGACCACGGCGCTCGGGTGCACCTTCGCGCCGTGCGCGATCAAGCCACGGCCGTTGGCGTGCTTCCGATAGCGCAGGGTCTCACCGCGGTCGTTCTCGATGTCGATGTAGTTCTTGCCCACTGTCCCCTCCTGCAGCGCCGGATGGCGCCGAGCATAGGAATAACCCGAATGCCCGGAAATTCATTCCCGTGCATGACCTCTGCCCCTATTGGGCCTCATACCTCTATTCGTCACCTAGACGCTTGCGGATTGCGCGAGCGCATGCGATAACCCCGGCAGGACGTCGCGTCAGCACGTGGAGGTCAGCGCTGGCAGTTCGGGCACCAGAAGACGATGCGCTCGCGCGTGGGGTCGGCGCCGAGGGTGCTGCCGAGGATCGTCGTCCCGCAGCGCCGGCACGGGCGGCCCTCGCGGCGGTACACCCACGTCGCCCGCCCCGGGCGCGCGTCGCCCGTGAAGGTGCGGCCCGAGCGGTCGCGGTTGGCCCGGATCATCCGCGCCCCGAGATCCACGACGGCCGCGGCATCGGTCTCGGTTGCGGGACGGGTGGGAAGGATGCCGCGCACGAACAGGATCTCGTTGGCATACTCGTTGCCGAAGCCGGCGATGTTGCGCTGATCCTGGATCGCGACGTGCGCGGCTCTAGAGTCGGCCCCGAACCGGCGGGCGGCCTCGGCCGGATCCCACGCGTCCGAGAGCGGGTCGGGACCGAGGTGGTCGACGAGCCGGCCCTCCTCGCGGGTCGGGACCACTTCGATGTCGGCGAGGTCGAAGCCGACGGTCTCGGCGCGGGCCGTGCCGATCACTGCCCGCGCCTTGAACGCGGGCGCGCGCCAGCGCTCCCCCGGGCGGTACACGTGCCACTCACCCTCCATCTTGAGGTGCGAGTGCAGGGTCCACTCGCCGATGCGGTGGAGCAGGTGCTTGCCGCGCGAGACCACGTCGTGCACCACCTCGCCGCGAAGGTCGACGGTCGCCGCCTGGGGAACGCGCAGCTCGAAGCGGGTGACCTCCGAGCCGGCCAGCGCCTCGTTCAGCCGCCGGGCGGCGCGGAAGACGGTGTCGCCCTCAGGCATGCGCCGCCGCTCGTGCCGCATCGCCGGCGGTCAGGCGGCGGAGCGTCAATCCGCGCGGCGACTCGACGAACCCGGCCTCGCGCAGCGCCGCGCCGGTCGGGGCGGTGTAGACGAATGCCCCGTTGACCTGCTCGACGGTGAGCGTGTCGAGCCGGCGAGCGCGGGCGGTCGCGGCGAGGTCGCGCGCGGCGGCGGCCAGGCGCTGCTCGTCGTCGGTGAACGCGAGCGCGGACTTGCCGCCCCGTTCGAGGTAGAGGGTCAGCGCGCCGTCGACGAGCACGACGATGCCGCCGGCCTTCCGGCCCGGGCGGTGGCTCACCCCCTCGAGCGCAGGCCACGCCAGGGCTGCCCCGTACGGATTCGCGGGATCGGTGGCGGCGAGCGTCACGGGCCGAAGCGGCGCGGGGTCGGGGAGCCCCGCGAACTCACGGAGCCGGTCGACGGTGGCCGAGGCGGCGAACTGCGCCGCTCCCAGCTTCTCGATGACGTAGCCCCGGCGGCAGTGCCCGGCCTCCTCGAACCCGGCCAGCACCCGGTACGCCTGCGCGAATCCGCCGGGGAGCCCCTCGGACTGCACGGCGCCGCGCGTCACGACGCCGTAGCGGTCGAGCAGGAGGCTCGCCGACGCCGTCGCCCGGAGCGCCGTGTCGATCTCGGCGGGAGGGAGAAGCGACCATCGGCCGCCGATGGCGGGGGGACGGGGAGGGACGGATGCCGCGACCGTCCGCACCGCGGCGCCGCGGTACATCCGGGCCCGAGGCGCGCGGCGGGTGACCCGGTGCGCCTGCGAGCCACCGGTGAGGAGGGTCCGGATCGGGGCGAACGTGTCGTTGGTGACGCGGCCCGCCCACGTGAGGCTCCAGAGCGCGTCGATGACCGACTGCTCGTTCTCCGCTCCCGTCGCCTGCTTCAGCTGCGCGACGAAGTACGCACCGCCGCCCGCGAGCGCCTCGAGCAGCTGGCTCTCGAGGCTGCCGTGCGCGATCTCCTCGCTCGGCGGCGCGAGCGTGAGCGGCGCGCCGTCCGCCGGGTGCAGGGCGATCCAGCCGTCTCGGCCGGGAAGCGATCCGTGACCGGACCAGATGACCTCGCCCGTCGCGGTGAGCTCGTCGAGCATCGAGGGGGTGTAGTCCGACACGCGCGCCGGCAGCACGAGCGACTCCCACGCGCTCGCCGGGATGGGGACGCCCGCGAGCTGCTCGATGACGGCCGCGACGCCGTCGATTCCCTCGAGCGGGCGCGTGAGGTGCTGCCACGAGGGCAGGAACCGCGCGTACGCCTCCTGCGAGACCGGCTCGACGCTTCCGCGGATGGCAGCGAGCGACCGCATGCGCAGGCGCCGCAGCACCTCCGTGTCGCACCATTCCAGGTCGTCGCCGCGTGCGGCCTCACCGGCCCCCGAGCCGGCTCCGGTCCCCGAGCCGGCTCCGGTCCCCGAGCCTGACGAGGGGTCGGGCAGGAAGAATCCGCTCGCGATGCGCCCCTGCGACTCCAGCCGCTGCAGCGTGTGGCGGATGACGGCGACGCCGAGACCCAGCCGGGCGGCGACGGCCTCGGCCGGGAACGGGCCGTGCGTGCGGGCGTGACGGGCCACGAGGTCGCCGAGGGGATCGGCGAGCGGATCGAGGAAGGCGGTCGGGATTCCGACCGGGAGCGCGGCTCCGAGCGCGTCGCGCAGGCGACCGGCGTCTTCGATCGCGGCGACCCGCGTGACGCCGGCGATCGTCACCGGGATGGCTCGCCGCGCGTCGATGAGGGCCGTCAGATGCGCGGATGCCTCCGCCTCGGTCGCGTGCGGCTCCGCCGACCACCCGCCACCTGGGGTCTCCGAGCTCTCGCTGGTCCCTGAGCTCGTCGAAGGGTCGAGCTCCTCGTCCTCGTCCCACCACTCGCCGGTGACAGGATCCATCGACCCGTCTCCTGCGCTGGTCGAGCGGTCGGCGCGTTTCGTCTCGTCGCTGCGCTCCTCGCTCAACGACCGGACGGCGGGCGGCGCCGGCCCATCGGCAGCCGCGACGGCATCGGCGGGCTGGAGCCTCGCGGCGACCTCCGCGGCATCCATCGGGCCCAGCATCCGGAGCAGATCGGCCACCCCTTCGACTCCGCGCGCCCTCCGCTCGGGTTCGAGGCGCTGCACCTCGCGCTCGAACTGGGCGATGATCGCCGGATCCAGGAGCTCGCGCATCTCGACCTTGCCGAGGAGCTCGGACAGGAGCGCCGGATCGACCGAGAGCGCGGCCGCCCGGCGCTCGGCCAGCGGAGAGTCGCCCTCGTACATGAAGGCGCCGACGTAGCCGAAGAGCAGGTCGCGCGCGTACGGCGACGGCTGCGCGGGCTCGGTCTCGACGAGGCGGATGCGTCGATCGCCGATGCTCTTCGCGATCCGCAGCAGAGCGGGGACGTCGTAGACGTCCTGCAGCACCTCCCGGAGCGTCTCGAGGATGATCGGGAAGGTCGGGTACCGCCGCGCGACCTCGAGCAGCTGGGCAGAGCGCTGCCGCTGCTGCCACAGCGGGCTGCGACGATTCGGGTTGGTGCGGGGCAGGAGAAGGGCGCGCGCCGCGCACTCGCGGAAACGCGACGCGAACAGCGCCGACCCGCCGACCTCGTCGGTGACGATGTGCTCGAGCTCATCGGGATCGAAGACGAAGAGCTCGGCGCCCGGCGGCTCGGCCGTGGCATCCGGGATCCGCGCGATGACGCCGTCGTCGCTGGCGACCGCCGCGCCGTCGACGCCGAGCCGCTCGCGGATGCGTGCGTTGACCGCGAGCGCCCACGGCGCGTGGACGGGCATGCCGTAGGGCGAATGCAGGATGAGCCGCCAGTCGCCGACCTCGTCGCGACCGCGCTCGACGGTCAGGCTCTTGTCGGTCGGAAGAGTGCCCGTCGCCTCGCGCTGCTCGGCGAGGTACGCCAGGAGATTCCCCGTCGCGTTGGGGTCGAGTCCCGCCTCCTTGAGGCGCGCCTCGGCCTTGTCGGGCTTCGCCGTCGAGACCTCCCGGGCGAATGCGCCGAGCGCCTCGCCGAGCTCCGCGGGCCGTCCGAGCCCGTCGCCGTGCCAGAACGGCACCTTGCCGGGCTGCCCGAACGCCGGCACGACGTTGACCCGGTCGTGGGTGATCTCGACGATGCGCCAGCTCGTCGTGCCGAGCGTGAAGACGTCGTTGACGCGCGACTCGTACACCATCTCCTCGTCGAGCTCGCCGACGCGGGCGTTCGACGACTCGCCCGCGACGAAGACGCCGAAGAGACCGCGATCGGGGATCGTTCCCCCGCTCGTGACGGCGATCCGCTGCGCTCCGGGCCGGCCGGTCAGCACGCCGAGGTCGCGGTTCCAGACGACGCGCGGGCGCAGTTCGGCGAACTCGTCGGAAGGGAAGCGGCCGGCGAGCAGATCGAGGGTCGCCTCGTAGGCCGAGCGGGGGAGCGAGCGGAAGGGCGCGCTGCGCTTGACCGTCTCGTACCACCCCTCGACGTCGACGGGGCCGACGGCGCAGGCCGCGACGGTCTGCTGCGCCAGGATGTCGAGCGGATTCTGAGGAACCGCGATCGCCTCGATCCTGCCCGCGAGCATGCGCTCGGTGACGATCGCGGTGTGCAGCACGTCGCCGCGGTGCTTGGGGAAGAGCGCGGCGCGGCTCACCTCGCCCACCTGGTGACCCGCGCGGCCGATGCGCTGCAGACCGGAGGATGCCGAGGGCGGCGCCTCGACCTGGATCACCAGGTCGACGGCGCCCATGTCGATGCCGAGCTCGAGGCTCGAGGTCGCGACGACGCAGCGAAGGACGCCGGACTTCAGCTCCTCTTCGACCTGCGCCCGCTGCTCCTTCGACACCGACCCGTGATGGGCCTTGGCCAGCACGGGATTCGCCCCGGCTGTCGCTCCTGCCTGGGCCATCATCGCGGCGGGCACCGTCGCGTCGGGCAGGTCGAGTCCGAGGCGCTCCGAGTAGATCTCGTTGAGTCGCCCGGTCAGCCGCTCGCCGAGCCGGCGCGAGTTGACGAACACGATCGTCGACCGGTGCTGGAGGATGCGGTCGACGATCGCCTCCTCGACGTGCGGCCACAGCGAGCCGGTCACCTCGGTGCTCTCGGGGACCGGCCGGCCGGTGTCGAACCAGTCCTCCGAGACCCCCTCGTCGTCGGCGCCGGTGTCGCCGTCGGGCTCCGACCCCGGCGGAGGGGGCGGGTTGAGCATGTCGTCGACGGGTACCACGACCCGTAGGTCGAACGCCTTCGACGCCTTCGGGGCGACGATCTCGACGGGGGCGGCGCCCCCGAGGAATCGCGCCACCTCGTCGATGGGGCGCACCGTGGCCGACAGGCCGATGCGCTGGGCGGGCGGCGACCCGGGCTGGAGGGACTCCCGCAGGGCGTCGAGGCGCTCGAGGCTGACGGCGAGGTGCGCGCCGCGCTTGGTCGCGGCGACGGCGTGGACCTCGTCGATGATGACGGTGTGGACGCCGGCGAGCGTCTGCCCCGCCTGGCTCGTGAGCATGAGGTACAGCGACTCGGGCGTCGTGATGAGGATGTCGGGCGGCGCCGACACGAGCTTGCGCCGGTCGCTCGAGGTGGTGTCGCCCGATCGCACGCCGACCGAGACCTCGGGCACCGAGATGCCAAGGCGCCGCGCCGACTGCCCGATGCCCACGAGCGGGGACCTGAGGTTGCGCTCGACGTCGACGCCCAGCGCCTTGAGCGGCGAGATGTAGAGGATGCGGGTCGGGGATGCCGCGGCATCCGGTCTCTTCTTCCTGCCTCTCGCGGGAACCGGAGCCGGCTCCTCCGGTGACTTCTCGCGGAACACGCGGTCGATCGCCCAGAGGAACGCCGACAGCGTCTTGCCCGACCCGGTGGGCGCCACCACGAGCGCGTGCCTGCCCGCCGAGATCGCGTCCCACGCGCCGGTCTGGGCGCTCGTCGGCTGCGCGAAGGCGCCGCGGAACCAGTCCTGCGTGGCAGGAGAGAACCGCTCGAGCACGCGATGCGCTGAGCCGGACGAAGCGTCGCTCATCCCTCCATCCTTCCCGACACCTCCGACATCGAGGGCGGTCAGATGAGAACTTTCTCCTGGTGGAGAGAGCATTCCTCGGCAGTGGAGGGACGCGGGCGGCGGCTTCGGGCGGGCGTCAGTCCCGCGCGAGCGGGATGAGAAGCCACAGCAGCAGATAGAGCCAGATCGACAGGCCGAAGAAGACGACCGAGCCGACCATCACGATGCGGATGACGACGGGGCTCATGTCGAAGCGATTGGCGATCGCGACGCAGACGCCGCCGAGGACGCGTCCGGTGCGGGGGCGAACGAGCTCGGGCATGCGACCATCCTGCCCCGAAGGTCCTCGCACCGGTAGACGTCATACCTCGGCGAGGCGTCCGTCGCGCCCGAGTTCGAGCACGAGGTCGACGCCGAGCCGGCCGAGGAAGGCGTCGTCGTGGCTCACGACGACGACGGCCCCGCGGTACGCCGACAGCGCCTCGACGAGCCGGTCGACCGTGTCCAGATCGAGGTTGTTGGTGGGCTCGTCGAGCACGAGCAGCTGCGGCGGCGGGTCGGCCAGCAGCAGCCGCGCCAGCGCGACGCGGAAGCGCTCCCCGCCGGAGAGCGTCGCGACCGGCCGTGTCGCGGCATCCCCCCGGATGAGGAAGCGCGCGAGGCGGTTCCGCAGCTCCGGCGTCGGAACGCCCGGCGCGGCGGCGGCGACGTTCTCGACGACAGATGCTTCGTCCCGGAGCCCGTCGATGCGCTGCGGAAGGTACCCGACCCGGTCGGTGTGCGCCACGGCGTCTGCATGACTCCTTCGATCCGACCCCGTCGAGGCGGAATCGGGCGACTCGGCTCCGATCCGGACGGAATCGACGGAGTTGTGCAGAGCCGACCGGACGAGCCGCTCGAGGAGCGTCGTCTTCCCGGCGCCGTTCGGCCCTACGAGGGCGACGCGCTCCGGGCCCTGGAGGACCCACGAGCGGGTGCCGTCGCCGATCGTCGCGATGCGACGCCCGGCGGGGACGCCCGGGTCGGGCAGGTCGACGTGCATCGACTCGTCGTCGCGCACGCGGCCTTCCGCGGCAGCGAGCGCCTGGCGGGCGGAAGCCTCGCGATCGGCCTTCTCGCCGCGGAGTCTGCCCGCCGAGACCTGGGCGGCCCGCGAGAGCCCGCCGGCGACGATGGGCGGCACGCGCTTCTCGAGCTGCGCCTTGCGTCCCATCGCGAGGCGCTTGGCCAGTTTCGACTCGGCCTCGATCCGCTCGCGCTTCTCGCGCTTGACGAGCTGTCCGGCGGCACGCTCGGCCTGGCGGGCGGCGCCCTGCTCGGCATCCAGCCATGCGCGCCACTCGGAGTACGGGCCGCCGAAGGTCGACAGCTCGCTGTCGTACAGCTCGGCCGTGTCGTCCATGAGCTCCAGCAGCGCGGTGTCGTGGCTCACCACGACGAGCGCGCCCCGCCATGCGCGCACCATGTCGTACAGGCGGCTGCGGGCGTCGCGGTCCAGGTTGTTCGTCGGCTCGTCGAGCAGCGTCACCGGTGCGCCGCGCAGGCGGATGCCGGCGATCGCCGTCAGCACCGCCTCGCCGCCCGAGAGCTCGCCGACGCGCCGCTCGAGCATCGCGGGGGCGAGGCCCGCTTCGGCCAGCGCGGCATGCGAGCGCGCCTCGACGTCCCAGTCCGCACCGACGGCGTCGAAGTGGGCCGGGTCCGGATCGCCGGACTCGATCGCCCGGAGGGCGGCGAGCGGAGCCGCGACGCCGAGCAGCTCGGCGACGGGCCGGTCGACGTCCAGCGTCAGGCGCTGGGGCAGGTACGCGGCATCCTCGAGCCTCGTCACGTGCCCGCGATCGGGCGTGAGATCGCCCGCGATGAGCCGGAGCAGCGTCGACTTGCCGGAGCCGTTGCGGCCGACCAGGCCCGTGCGACCGGAGCCGAACGTGCCGGAGACGCCCGCGAGGGCGATCGAGCCGTCGGGCCACGTGAAGGTGACGTCGTCGAGGACGACGGAGGGGGTGAAGGTGGAAGCGGGCATGAGTCTCCTCGGTGTCGTGGATGCACTGACACCGGGAGGGCCGCGGGCGGGTCCGGGAAGGATGCCGGAGCCGAGGAGGCGGCGGAGGTCGACGGGTCAGCGCGGATCGGTGGCGCGGACTCGCGTCGAGGCGTCCGGGATGACGGACCGAGGGATCGACGGATCAGCGCGTGGTCACAGCGCGGTCGCGAAGATCTCCGTCAACGTCTTTCCTCACACTCGGGACAAGGACCGCGCCATCATACCGGACCTCTTCTGAATGAGGAATGGGTCAGGCGGTCAGCGCTTCGAGCTGCTTGTCGAGGAAGGCGCGGACGTCGGCGAGCTCCGCCTCCGAGACGCTGTGCGTGAGGCCCTGGTAGACGCGGCCGCTGAGGTCGACGTGCGCCGGCAGCCACTCGACGGTGTGCGCGACGAGGAACTCGGGGATGACGTCGTCGTTCGTCCCTCGGCCCCAGAAGACCGGGGGCCTCCGCTCGGCGAGCGCGGCGTCGCCGGGCAGATCGCCGGGCGTCGCATACCCCGAGAGGTTCACGACGAAGGCGAGCCGGTCGGGAGCCAGCCGCATCGCCTGCAGCGACACCGCCCCGCCCTGCGAGAAGCCGAGGAGGCCGACCGGCGTCGGCGCGGGAGCGACGACGTCGAGCCAGTGGAGGAGGCGGGCGGCGGCATCCGTCGTCCTCGCGGCATCGCGGCCCTCGAGGCCCTCGATCGGGTACCAGGAGTAGCCCGGCGCCGGCCACGGCGGTGTGAGCGGAGCGCGGACGGCGGCGACGGCGAACTGCGCCGGAAGGTAGGGGACGAGGCCGAAGAGGTCGTTCTCGTCGGCGCCGTAGCCGTGCAGCAGGACGAGGAGCGGTCGGCCGGTCCGCGCCTCGGGGCCGGCGGACCACAGCACGATGTCGGGGTCGAGGTGCGGGGTTCCGGCCAGCGGGTCGCTCATGCCCTCGATCCTCGCACTCTGCACCGACGCGGGTCGGCCCCTCCCCGTCGCGGCTGAGGCCCTGCGGTATACAGGAGGCATGCCGGTCCGCACGCCAGACCCCGACCCCAACGAGAGCGACGACGAGGGCACCCCGCGCGATCCGCTCGGCGGCATCGGCGCGTCGTTCGGCGTTCCGGGCAGTCCGCTGGGCGACGGGACGTTCGGCTCGCCCGCCCCCGGCAGCGCAGCCAACCCCGCGTGGCTCACCGACATCGAGCTCGCTGAGGCCCGCCGCCGGCTGCCGATGCTGTACGTCGAGGCGCTGCCGGTGCGCACCGACGGCATGGGCGCCGTGACGAAGGTCGGGATCCTGCTGCGCGCGACCCCGCTCGGCGAGATCACGCGGACGATCGTGTCGGGTCGCGTCCGCTACGGCGAGACGGTGCGCGACGCGCTGTTCCGCCACCTCGAGAACGATCTCGGGCCGATGGCCTTCCCCCTTCTCCCGCCGCAGCCCGTGCCGTTCACGGTAGCGGAGTACTTCCCGATCCCGGGTGTGAGCCCGTTCCACGATGACCGCCAGCACGCCGTCTCGCTCGCGTTCGTCGTGCCCGTGACCGGAACGTGCGAGCCGCGCCAGGACGCGCTCGAGGTGACGTGGCTCTCGCCGGAGGAAGCGGCATCCGACTCCCTCGCCGCCGAGATGGAGGGCGGCCGCGGCACGCTCGTCCGGCTCGCCCTCGCGAGCGTCGGCGCGCTGCGCTGACCCGATCGCGCACCACGGGCAGCAGTCGCGCGCGAGCGGTGCTGCGGCGGGTCACGAAGGCCCGCCGGCGAGTTGGACCGGCGGTCGGCGGAGGCTGCGGCATCCGCTTCTGGGAGCGTTCCCGTCCCTCAGATTCGGCGGGTATGATTCCACCGACCCGAGGCGCGGCAACGCGCCGATCCCCCCACCCCACGTCGCGGCATCCCGCGCGACGACCTCGCCGCACCGCGACCGCCGAACCCGAATCGGCGGCCGCCGACGAGGCCTGTCCGCCCGGCTGTCCGCCGACCTCGAGCTCACGAAGCGAAGAAGCGGAGAGTCACATGCCCGATCAGCAGACGCCAGCCCGGAACGCCGGCCCGGAGGACGCATCGCCGTTCGACGAACTCATGATCGGCGGGGAGCAGTCCCCGGTCGGACCCTCGTTCACGACCGTCTTCCGCGGCTACGACAAGGACGAGGTCGACGCGGCCGTCGCCCGCCTGACCGCGCGTCTGCGCGCCGAGGGCGACGAGATCGCCCTGCTCGAGCAGCGCTACCGCGACGTCAGCGACACCGCGAACGCCCAGAGCATGGAGGCCGTCGGACGCATCGAGGCCGAGTACGAGGCGAAGCTCGCGGCCGCCGATGCACGCAGCCGCGAGACGATCGACCGGCTGAAGGCCGCCCTCAACACCGCCAACGCGCGCCTCGGCAAGGTACAGGACCGCGTGCAGGCGGAGGTCTCGGCCGCCGACGAGCGCAGTCGCGAGACCATCGAGCGCCTCGAGGCCGAGCTCACGGCCGCGACCGCGCGAGCTGCCAAAGCAGAGTCGCAGGTGCAGGCGCTGAGCGACGAGCTCGTCGACAGCGGCGGCCAGGACTCGAGCCGCCCGCAGTTCGAGGAGATCCTGCGGGTTGCGGAGGATCAGGCGAGCCTCATCATCCGCAACGCCACCGTCCAGGCCGATCGTCTCCTCGAGGCGTCCCGCGAAGAGATCGCCAAGCGCCGCAAGGAGGTGCAGGTCGAAGCCGACGGGATCCTCGCGCAGGCCCACCACGACGCGCAGCAGGCGCGTCTGCGCATCGACACCGAGCTCACGGCTCACCAGGCGCGGCTCGAGCGCGAGGCGGCCCACGCCGCCGAGAAGGTGTCGCAGGCCGAGCAGGAGGCTGTCGCGATCCGCACCGAGGCGGAGAAGGGGGCCGCGTCGCTGCGGTCGATGGTCGCGCGCGAGACGTCGCTCGCCCGGCAGGAGGCCGAGGAGGCCGTGCGCGAGCTTCGCCTGCGCGCGCTCGAGTTCGAGGAGTCGCTCACCCGTCGCCAGAACGACGCGCAGCAGGAGTTCCTCGTGCTGCACAACCAGGCCGTCGCGCACGCCGAGCGCATCACGCAGGACGCCAACGACCAGGTCGCCGCATCGCTCGAGCACGCGCAGCGGGTCGCCTCCAAGGCCGACGACTTCGACCGCCTCATGCGCGCGCAGGCTGCACAGATCGAGGCCGACGCGAGCATCCGCGCCCGCGAGACCCTCGACCGCGCGCGCGACAAGGCGCAGAAGATCATAGAGACGGTCACGAGCCACTCTCAGGGCGTGCTGCGCGACGCCGAGGACCGCACCCGTCAGCTGCGCTGGCAGCAGCACCAGCTCACGAGCTTCATGGCGGAGGTGCGCGAGCTCATCCGCCCCGAGACGCCCTTCGACGCCTCGGCCGACGTCGACGTGTCGGCCGACGGCGAGGCGTCGGCTGGGCACGCGGATGAAGAGACGACGGATGCCGCGGCCGGCCCGGGCTCCGAGTCCGAGGCGCACACCGCCGACGGCGGGACGCCCCAGGAGCCGACACCCCGCGAGCACGCCGACAACTGACGGCCCTACCCGTCGCACGAGAACAGGAGGATCGGGCGGGCGCAGGACGGAAAGCCCTTGCGACGTCCTGTATTCGTCGATCCTCCTGTTCTCAGCAGCAGTGGCTCAGGGGCAGTAACCGAGGAGCAGTGGCCGAGGAGCAGTGGCTCTGGAGCAGTGGTTCAGGAGGCTGACGTCTCGCGGGCGATGGCGGCGACGAAGGCGTCGATGTCCTCCTCGGTCGTGTCGAAGCTGCACATCCAGCGCACCTCGTTCTTCGCGGCATCCCAGTCGTAGAAGCGGAAGCTCTCGCGCAGCCGGTCGGCGACACCCGGAGGCAGGGTCGCGAAGACGCCGTTGGCCTGGGTCTGCTGGGTGAAGGCGACGCCGCGGATCGACCCGTCGGCCATGCCCGCCTCCACGCCGGCGCGCAGGCGCTGCGCCATGGCGTTGGAGTGCCGCGCGTTGCGCAGCCACAGGTCGCCCTCGAACAGGGCGACCAGCTGCGCCGACACGAACCGCATCTTCGACGACAGCTGCATGTTGAGCTTGCGGAGGTAGGTGAGGCCCGTGGAGGCGTCGGGGTCGAGCACGATGACGGCCTCGCCGACCATCGCCCCGTTCTTCGTGCCGCCGAGGCTCAGCACGTCGACGCCCGCGTCGCGGGTGAAGGCGCGCAGGGGCAGGTCGAGCGACGCCGCGGCGTTCGAGATGCGCGAGCCGTCGAGGTGCAGGCGCATCCCGAGCGGATGGATGTGATCGGCGATCGCGCGGATCTCCTCCGCCGTGTAGAGCGTGCCGAGCTCGGTGGACTGGGTGATCGACACCACGAGCGGCTGAGCACGGTGCTCGTCGCCCCAGCCCCAGGCCTCCCGGTCGATGAGCTCGGGCGTCAGCTTGCCGTCCTCGCTCGGGACGTTCAGGATCTTGATGCCCGCGACCCGCTCGGGGGCCCCGCCCTCGTCGACGTTGATGTGCGCCGACGACGCCGCCACGACGGCGCCCCACCGGGGCAGCATCGACTGCAGGCCGGTGACGTTCGCGCCGGTGCCGTTGAAGACGGGGAAGGCCTCGACGCCCTCGCCGAAGTGCTGTGCCATGACCTCCTGCAGGCGGGCGGTGTACACGTCCTCGCCGTAGGCGACCTGGTGCCCCTCGTTGGCCGACGCGATCGCGGCGAGGATCTCGGGGTGGATGCCGGAGTAGTTGTCTGACGCGAAGCCGCGCACTTCGGGGTCGTGGATCGTGGTCACGGACATCCAGCCTAGTTCGGCGCTATGCGGGCGACGGCGCTGCACAACTCCTTCGAACGGGGGGGCCGCGCGGACGGAGAACCCCCTTGCGCCGGCTCTCGCGACGGAATCGAAGGAGTTGTGCAGGCCGAGGTCAGGAGCCCAGGGTCACGACCGTGTCGTTGATGTCAGCTGCCTCGGCGTCCCAGAGGCCGAGGAAGGCGTCGGCGAGGGTCTGCTCCAGGCCGTCCAGCGCCTTGACCCGGAACACGACGGATGCCGCGACCTGGGGCCCCGAGGCATCCCGAGCCGCCTTGGCGAAGCCCTGTGCGACGGCGCGCGACCACGCCTCGCTCGCGGCCTTGACCGCGGCGTAGTTCGCCCCGCCCGCCAGCGGACGGGCCACCGCCGTTGAGGAGATGATCGCGAGCCGCCCCGCGTCCGAGGAGCGGAGGTCGTCGTCGAACGCGCGGCTCACGTGCCGGAGAGAGGTGAGCGAGCGCTCGAGGAACCGGTAGTCGACGTCGGTCTGCCCGGCCAGGCCCCCACCGCCGCGCCAGCCGCCGACGAGGTTCAGCACCCCGTCGATGCGTCCGATCTCGGTGTGGATGTCGTTCGCGAGAGCCTCCACCGACGGCTCGTCCGTCAGGTCGCACACGAGTGTCCGCACGCCGGACAGCCCGGCGGAAAGCTCCTGGAGCTTGGCCGGATCGCGACCGACGACGACCACCTCCGCGCTGCGATCGAGCGCCGCACGCGCGACGACCGCTCCCACGGTGCTCGTCCCGCCCGCGAGCAGGATGGTGCGGCCCTCCAACGACGTCGTCATCACCCCATCCTCCCACTCGGGCTTACGGATGTCCGGGGCTCCCGTTAGCCTCGCCCCATGGCCTCTGACAACCGTGCGGCGGCCGCCTCGACCGAGACGGTTCTCGCCCCGCCCGGCGGCATGCGCGTCTTCGTGCAGGTGCTCGTCAACACCGCGGTGGCGAACATCACGACGAGCTTCCTGTGGTTCGCCCTCACCTTCTGGGCGTACCTCGAGACCCGGTCGGTGCTCGCGACGGGCGTCATCGGCGGCGTCTACATGCTCCTGATCGCGCTGTTCGGGATGCTGTTCGGCACCGTCGTCGACCGCCACCGCAAGCACCGCGTGATGGTGCTGTCGGGTTTCGTCACGCTCGCGGCCTTCCTTCTCGCCGGGGCGCTGTGGCTCGCCCTCGGCGAGCAAAGGCTCGTCGACCTCGCCCAGCCGTGGTTCTGGATCTTCTCGGCCATCATCCTGGCGGGCGCCGTCGTGGAGAACCTGCGCAGCATCGCGCTGTCGACGACCGTGACGCTGCTCGTCCCCGTCGAGCGCCACGCCAATGCCAACGGCCTGGTCGGCACCGTGCAGGGCATGGCCTTCATGGTGACGAGCATCTTCAGCGGACTCGCGATCGGGCTGCTCGGGATGGGGTGGACCCTCGCCATCGCCCTCGTGCTGACGGCGGGCGCGCTCGTCCACCTCCTCTTCATCCGGATCCCCGAGGCGCAGCCGGCCGCGTCGGGCGAGAAGATGCCCCTCATCGACCTCAAGGGGAGCATCCGCGCAGTCGCGGCGGTGTCGGGGCTCTTCGCGCTCATCATCTTCTCGACCTTGAACAACCTCATCGGCGGCGTCTACATGGCGCTCATGGACCCGTACGGCCTCACGCTCTTCCCGGTCGAGTGGTGGGGAGTCGTGCTCGGCGTCACGGCGACGGGCTTCATCATCGGAGGGGCGTTCGTCGCGAAGTTCGGCCTGGGCAGGAACCCCATCCGCACGCTGCTGCTGGTGGCGATCGTGATGGGCTTCCTCGGAGCGCTGTTCACCGTTCGCGAGTGGTGGTGGTTGTACGCCCTGGGCATCTGGCTGTACATGTGCCTCATCCCGGTGGCCGAAGCCTCGGAGCAGACCGTGATCCAGCGCGTCGTGCCGTACGCGACGCAGGGGCGCGTGTTCGGGTTCGCGCAGGCCTTCGAAGCCGCGGCCGCTCCGATCACCGCGTTCCTCATCGCGCCGATCGCGCAGTTCTGGATCATTCCGTACATGAACTCCGCTGAGGGGCAGGAGACGTGGGGATGGCTCCTCGGCGACGGGGAGGCGCGCGGGATCGCGCTGGTGTTCCTGGTCGCGGGCCTCCTCATGGTCGTGGTCGCGCTGCTGGCTTTCACGACCCGCTCGTATCGCACCCTCTCAAGGGAGTACGAGACGGGGGAGACCGGCGACCCGGCCGCCACGACCCCCGGCGACCCTGCCGTTGCCGGTGCTGCGGGCGCCGCGGAGGCATCCCTCGCGGATTCGCCGGTGTCGGCTCCGGAATCCCCCCGCCGCTGAGCCGCCGAGGCATCGCGCGAGCGGAGGACGATTCCGTTCCGGCGCGTCCTCCCGTCCTCGGATCCCCTCCGCCCGGCGCGGGTCGGCAACCACCGCCCGGCGGAGGGCATCGCGCGAGCGGAGGACGATTCCGTTCCGGCGCGTCCTCCCGTCCTCGGATCCCCTCCGCCCGGCCGCGCCGGGACCCCGACGGCCGACAGGATGCCGCGCCCGGCGGGACGCGGCATCCACGACTCAGTCGGTGCCGCGGATCCCCGCCGTCGAATCGATGACGGGGCGCATCTTCTTCTCCAGCGCCTCGTAGAACATCGACAGCGGGAACTCGTCGTCGAGGACTGCGTCGGTGTACCCCTTCGGCGCACCGGCGAGCACCTCGTCGGAAAGGCCGCGCGCCCACGCCGATGCAGGGTGGGGCGTCAAGGTGCCGCGCACGAGGTCGTACGCCGCGAGCCAGTGCGCCGTCTTCGGGCGATCGATCGAGCGCCAGTACAGCTCGTCGATCGCATCGCCGAGGGCGACGACCGCCGCCGGCACCTCGGCCCAGTCGAACGCGAGCGACGTGTCGGTCCAGTGCAGCACGTTCCGCTGATGCAGCCACGCGAAGAGCAGCTGGCCGCCGAGTCCGTCGTAGTTGCGCACCCTCGACCCGGTGATCGCGAAGCGGAAGATGCGGTCGAAGATCACGGCGTACTGCACGAGCACCGCGTGCTTGAGGGTCTCGCCCTCGGTGGCGCTCAGCGTCTCGCCGTCCTCGACGCGTGCGCGAAGCCGCGCGGTGATCGCGACGCATTCGCGGAACGCCGTGAGATCGCACCTCAGCTCTTCGAGCGAGTACAGGAAGTACGGCATCCGCTGCTTGATCATGAAGGGATCGAACGGCAGATCGCCTCGCATGTGGGTGCGGTCGTGGATGATGTCCCACATCACGAACGTCTGCTCCGCGAGCTCCTGGTCGTCGAGCATCGCCGCGGCCTCCGCGGGCAGCTCGAGCTTCGTGATGTCGGCGGCGGCGCGCACGACGCGGCGGTAGCGTGCCGCCTCGCGATCCTGGAAGATCGCTCCCCACGTGAACGGGGGGATCTCGCGCATCGTGACGGTCTCGGGGAAGAGCACGGCGGAGTTCGTGTCGTACCCGGGCGTGAAGTCGACCAGGCGCAGCGACACGAAGAGCTTGTTGCCGTAGTCGCCCGCTTCGAGCTCCGCGATGAACTCGGGCCAGATCACCTCGACGATCACCGCCTCCACGAAGCGGTTGCGGGAACCGTTCTGCGTGTACATGGGGAACACCACGAGGTGGCGGATGCCGTCGATCCGGTGCTTCTGGGGCTGGAATGCCACGAGCGAGTCCAAGAAGTCGGGGATGCCGAATCCGCCGTCCGCCCAGCGCTCGAAGTCACGGCGCGAAGCCGCGAGGTACTCGGCGTCGTGCGGGAACTCCGGGGCGAGCTCGAGGATCGCCGCCGCGATGACCTCCACGCACACCCGGGCCTCGGCGTGGTCGGCCGGATCCGGCACCGATCCGTCCTGGGCCTGCATCGTCTGGAGCGTCGTCGCGGCATCCTTCAGCCGGTGCCACGCGGCGCTCGTCTCCACGCCCGACGCGGTCGCGGCCGATCCAGAGGCGTCCTCCACGACCTCGGGCTCGCCGACGATCGCCTTCACCGCACCTTCGTGCATGTGGCTGATGGACATGGAAACCTCCGATCAAGTGATCCGCGGACGGGTGACACGACGATTCTACGGAATTCTTCCGGCGCGGACGACCCACGCCAGGATGGCTTCCAGGTCGAACGAAACCGAGTACTCTCCCGCACATGAGCACTGACGAGCCGGCGGCCGCACCAGCGCCGTCGAGGGTGGAGGACCCCGTCGACTCGAGCATCATCCGCGAGGTGTCTCGAGATGCCCGGGCCACCCTCGCAGACATCTCCAGGGCCGTGGGTCTCTCGGTGTCGGCGGTGCAGGCCCGTCTTCGCCGCCTCGAGGCGCGGGGAGTCATCGCCGGCTACCGAGCCGTTCTCGATCCGGAGGCGGTGGGCCGCCCGCTCGCCGCCTTCATCGAGATCACGCCCCTCGATCCGGCGCAGCCCGACAACGCCCCGGAGCTCCTCGAGCACCTGGCCGCCATCGAGGCGTGCCACTCCATCGCAGGCGACGCGAGCTACATGCTCTTCGTGCGGGTTCCGTCGCCGCGCGATCTCGAGACGCTGATCCGCGACATCCGCCTGGCAGCGTCGGTGAACACCCGCACGACCGTCGTCCTGCAGACGTTCTACGAGAACCGCCCGATCGTTCCTGCGCAAGGGGACACCTGACACGGTCCTGTCCGGCTAGCCTCGCGACATGCAGACGCCGGGGATTCCGCTCGAACCGCGCCCCACGGGTGCGGGGGTGCTCATCGTGCGCAACCTGCGCTCGGGGCGCGACGTCATCCGCCGGGATCCGGCGGACGTCATCACCGAGCGGCTGCCCGACGCGAGGGTGCACGAGCTCGCCGAGGGCGAGCTGCTGAAGGACGCCGTGGCGAGGGCGCTCGCAGGCGACGATCCGCCGTCCGTGCTCGCCGTGCTGGGCGGTGACGGATCCGTCTCGCGCATGGCGCATCTCGCCAGACGGCACGACCTGCCCCTCCTCGTGCTCCCGGGCGGGACGTTCAACCACTTCGCGCGCGCCGTCGGGATCGACGACGTCGGCACCGCGATCGACGCCCTCGTCGCCGGGGAGGGGACGACGGTGACCGCGGCGGAGGTGTCGGCCGGCGACGGAGAGCCTGTCACGGTGCTCAACGCGATCTCCGTCGGGACGTACCCGCAGGTCATCGCCGAGCGCGAGGACCGCATGGACGACATGGGCAAGTGGCTGGGCGGGGTGGCGGCGACCTGGCGCGCACTGCACGACGCAGCGCCCGTCGTCATCGGCCGCGAGGGCAGGCACGCCAAGGTGTGGTCGGTCTTCATCAGCGTCGGCCGCAACGCACCCGAGCGGGTCGCCATGATGCAGCGGCAGACGATCCACGACGATCTCCTGGACGTGCGCATCCACCACGCCCGCGGGTCACGCCTCCGAGCCGTGGCATCACTCGCCTTCGGCCGCAAGACGACCGCCCTCCTGCGCGCCGTGCGCCTGATGCCCCCGGAGTCCGACGTCGAGCGGCTCGTCGTGCCGGAGCTCGACCTCTCGGTGCGCACGTCCGAGGGTTCGGCATCCGTCTACGTCCACGACGGAGAGCTCGAGGAGGAGACGCCGCAGGGCTATCGTCTGCGCTGTCGCATCGTCCCCGACGCCGTGCGGGTCTACGCCCCGGCGTCCGCCGCACGAGCGGACTGAGCCGTCGCGTCACTCGCGCGGAGGAGGCGGATACATCGCAGGTCGGATGCCGCGGCATCCGACCTCCCGTAGCGTGAAGTCGATGTTCCGCCGCCTGCTGCCCTACCAGATCGTGGTCGACGTCGTTCTGGCAGGACTGTTCGCCGCGGTCGCCGCGCCGATCGAGCTGGGCCTCGGGCGAGCGGTCGATGCCAACGCGCTCGGCGCGACGCTCGTCGTCGTGATCTTCGCCGGTGCCCTCGCCGTCCGCCGGCTCTCGCCGGGCCTGTCGCTCGGGCTCGCCTGGCTGGGGGCGATCGTGCAGATGAGCTTCGGTCGGAGCCCCGGCTTCGCGGACCTCGCGATCTTCGCGGTGCTCTACGCGACCGCGGCCTACGGCTCGCGCGTGGTGTTCTGGCTCGGCTTCTCATCGACGATCGTCGGCGCCGGTGTGATCACCCTCTACCTCTTCGCCGGGCCTGTCGCCGTGGTGGGCCTCGACTGGTCGACGATCACGACCGCGGCCGCCGTGCTCATCGCGGCGACCTTCGCGCTCCTGCTGGCCTGGACGGTCGGCGCCCTCGTGCGCACCGCCCTCCGTGCCCGGGAGAACCGCGAGGCGCAGCGCCGGGCGGAAGACGAGACCTACGCCGAGCAGGAGCGCGTGCGCATCGCGCGCGACATGCACGATGTGGTCGCGCACTCGCTCGCCGTCGTCATCGCACAGGCCGACGGGGCGCGGTATGCCGCGGCATCCGATCCCTCGATGGCGACGGCAGCCCTCGGAACGATCTCGTCCACCGCCCGGTCGGCGCTCGCCGACGTGCGGCTGCTCCTGTCGCAGCTCCGGCACAGCCAGGGTGACGGGCCCCAGCCGACGCTCGCCGATCTCGAGGAGCTCTACGCGCAGGTGCGCGCGGCGGGCATCGAGCTGCGGGTCGACGTCGATCCCGCACCGCCTGGGGATCCGCCGGCGGCCGTGCAGCTGGCCGTGTACCGCATCCTGCAGGAAGCCCTGACGAACGCCCTGCGCCACGGCGACGGCGGGGTCGTCGAGGTGCGCCTGGCGTGGCCGGCCGAGCGCGTCGATCTGCTCGTGCGCAACGGGGTGTCGACGGATGCCGCGTCCCGCGCGGGTAACGGCGTCATCGGAATGCGCGAGCGCGCTCAGCTCGCCGGCGGCACGCTCACCGCGGAGGCCGTCGACGCGGTGTTCGTGGTGCGGGCGAGCCTGCCGATCGGGGTCGGGCGGTGATCCGCGTCGCGCTCGTCGACGACCAGGCGCTCTTCCGGGCGGGGATCCGGATGCTGGTGGATTCGCAGCCGGATCTCGAGGTGGTCGGCGAGGCGTCGGACGGGCGCGAGGCGCTCGGCGTCGTGCGGGCCACGAGGCCGGACGTCGTGCTGATGGACATCCGGATGCCGGTCCTCGACGGGCTCGCAGCGACGGCGGAGCTGCTCCGCGACGACGAGCCGCCGCGGATCGTGATGCTCACGACGTTCGACCTCGATGAAGCCGCCGCTCGCGCCATCCGGCAGGGGGCGAGCGGCTTCCTTCTCAAGGACGCCGACCCCGAGTTCCTGCTCGCGGCGATCCGCACCGTGCATGCCGGGTCGGCCGTGATCGCGGCATCCGCCACCCGTGACCTCTTCGCGCACTTCACGGATGCCGCGCCTCGGCCTATCCCCCCGGGCTACCGCGACCTGACCGAGCGCGAGCGTGAGATCTTCGCGCTCGCCGCGCGCGGCCTGTCGAACGCCGAGATCGCGGCGCGCGAGTTCCTGTCGGAGGCGACGGTGAAGACGCACATCAGCCGCATCCTGACCAAACTCGGCCTGCGCGACCGGGTGCAGCTCGTGGTCTTCGCCTTCGAGCACGGCCTGGCCTGACGGCCGTCGCGGGTCCGGGCTCGTCCCCTCGTCTCGCTGCGCTCGCTCGGGGACCGGATCTCCGCGGGTGCGGGGTCGTCCCCTCGTCTCGCTGCGCTCGCTCGGGGACCGGATCTCCGCGGGTCTGGGGTCGTCCCCTTGTCTCTCCGGGCGCGGCCGCGCACGAGGATCATCCTCGAGACGGATCCGGATGCCCCTTCCGGCCGACGCGGCGCCGCGAGTCCGGTTCCTAGCGTCGGAGCATGCACATCTCATCGACCGATCTGGGTCTCGCGGCCCGGGTCCACCAGCTCACCAAGACGTACGGATCCGGAGAAGGCGGGGTCACCGCGCTGGACGGCGTGAGCGTCGGCATCCGCCGCGGGGAGTTCACGGCGATCATGGGCCCCTCCGGTTCGGGCAAGTCCACGCTCATGCACATCATGGCGGGCCTGGATGCCCCGACCCGCGGTCGCTCGTGGATCGGTGACACCGAGATCACGGGTCTCGGCGACCTCGAGCTCACGATCCTCCGCCGGCGCCGCGTCGGCTTCGTCTTCCAGGCCTTCAACCTCGTGCCGACGCTCGACGCGCTGGGCAACATCCTCCTTCCGTTCGACCTCGACGGGCGGCGCCCGTCCGCTCACGAGCGTGCCCGCATCGACGGCCTCATCGATACGCTGGGCCTCCGATCCCGGCTGCGTCATCGCCCGCACCAGCTCTCCGGCGGCCAGCAGCAGCGGGTCGCGATCGCGCGGGCGCTGGCCACCGCGCCCGACCTCGTCTTCGCCGACGAGCCGACGGGCAACCTCGACTCCCGCACCGGACGCGAGGTGCTCGCGCTGCTGCAGACCGCCAGCCGCGAGCACGGCCAGTCCATCGCCATGGTCACGCATGACCCCATCGCCGCCGGCCACGCCGACCGGGTCCTGTTCCTCGGCGACGGACGCATCACGGCCGACAAGCCGCGCCAGAGCGCGGAGCAGATCTCGGCCTACATGTTCGCCGCCGAGCTCGCGTCGGCTCCGGCCGCGTCGGCTCCGGCCACGTCGGCGGTCCCGATCGCGACGGCGGCGCAGGCTCCGGCCGGCTCCACCGTCGCGGCCGTCGGCGAGGGCGCCGAGGTGCCGGCATGACCGCGCTGGCGGTAGAGGAGCGGATGCCGCGTGCCGAGGCATCCGTCCCCCTCGCGTGGCTCCGCGAACGCGGGATGGGCGCGAGCATCCTCGTCGCCGCGCTCTCGAGCGCCTTCGGCGTCGTGCTCATCTCGGCGACGGGGTTCATCGGCGCGATGCTGCGCGCGGATCCGTATCTCGGCGACAGCGGCACGCTCGCGTTCGTGCTGAGCTTCCTCACTACCCTGCTCGTCGGGGTGGCCGTGTACGTGGCGGCGATCGTGACGGCGAACACCTTCTCCACGGTGGTCGCCGGGCGCACGCGTCAGATCGCGCTGCTGCGGCTCATCGGCGCGTCGGCGCGGGCCCAGCGTGCCGAGATCGCACGCCAGGGGCTGATCGTCGGCGCGGTGGGCGCGATGCTCGGCCTCCTGGCCGGCACGGCGCTCGCCGCGGGCGGGGTGCAGCTCATGATCGGGCTGCTCGGGCTGGACGGTGTGTCCTACCCGATCGTGCAGGGCGTGCTCCTGCTTCCGGCGGCGATCGTCGCGCTGACGACGTGGGCGGCAGCGTGGGCCGGTTCCCGCCGGGTGCTGACGGTGACGCCCCTTCAGGCCCTTGGGGGCTCGGTCGAGGCCTCTCGCGAGACGGTCGCGCGGCGGAGCGCACGCAACGTCGCCGCCGTCGTGCTGTTCGCGATCGGCGGCGGGCTGCTCGCGCTGGGGATCCTCGCCGGCCTCGTCACCCCGCTCGGCGTGGTCGTCGCGTTCGTCGGCGGCATCCTGTCGTTCACCGGTCTCGCGCTCGGAGCTACGCTCGTCATGCCACCGGTGCTGCGGCTGGTCGGGCGCGCGCTCGGCGGGTCTGCGCCGGCGCGGCTCGCCGCCGAGAACGCCCTCCGCTACCCCGAGCGCTCCAGTCGCATGGCGATCGGCGTGGTGATGGGCGTGACGCTCGTCACGATGTTCGCCGTCGCCCTCGAGACGGTGAAGGCGGTGCTCACGGTTTCGGCGGGCGGGGAGCTGCCTGGGGAGATGTCGACCGTGATCGACTCGTTCGGGGCGGTCATGATGGCGCTCGTCGCCGTGTCGGCGGTCATCGCCGGCGTGGGCCTGGTCAACCTCCTGACCCTCGGCGTCGTTCAGCGCCGTCGCGAGCTCGGACTGCTGCGCGCGCTCGGGCTCTCAAACACGCAGGTGCGCCGCGTCGTGCTGCTCGAGGCGGCGCACATCACGATCGCCGCGCTCGGTACGGGCCTCGTGCTCGGAACCGCCTACGGCTGGGCCGGCGCGCAGTCGCTGCTCGGCTCGGTCCCGATCGATCCGGTAACGCCGCGGACGATGAATCTCGTCGCGCCCGCCGTGCCCTTCTGGCCGATCGTCGCCGTCGTCGCGGCGACGGCACTGCTCACCCTGATCGCCGCGGTCGTCCCGACACGGCTGGCGACCCGCGTCGCTCCCGTCGAGGCTCTCGCGGAGTGACGGGGGAGGCTCGGTGCCCGTTCGGGGGGCGCCGAGCAGGGGAGGGATGCCGCGGCCCGGCTTCGCTGCGGCATCCCTCCTCACGCCGGCGTCATCGCGCGCGTGCACCGTGCCGTTCGTGTAGGCCGCCCGTTGCCGCACGACCGCGCGACGCGAGGACAGGATCGCCACATCGGCCCGGCAGCTCGCGACCGCGGAGCGTCAGGCCGCGAGGGGCTCGTCCGGTTCCGGGTCGTGTGCCCAGCTCGGTGCGAGGGCGCGGATCCGGGCCGCCCGCCACTGCCACACCGACCACAGGACGGGCCAGAGGGCCGGAGCCGTCGGGCCCCCGATGACGAGGCGGTCCCGCCACAGCGTCTTGGAGGGGTCGCCCGGCGCGGCGGAGATCGCCATCTGGTGGTCCCAGACGTCCAGACTCGCGAGCGGACCGGTCAGCGGGATCCCGCTGTCGCGGAAGATCCGCACCTCGCCGTGCTCATCGCGGGTGACGCGTTCGCTCATGTGGATGAGCTGGCGGCCCATCGGCAGGAATCCGAGGGCGCTCAGCTGCACGGGCACATCGTCTCCCGGCGACCATGACGTCGGAAGGCCGTGCGGCACGAGCGGGTCGAGATCCATCACCGGGCCGTACAGCTCCGCGACGGCGCGGGGCGAGTGCACGGCTCGCCACGCGGCATCCGCATCGCAGTCGATCACGAGCTTGAGGAGAACGCGCATGGGCTCAGTCTCGCACCGGATCCTGCGCTGCTCGGGGGCTTGCGGAGCCCCGCCTAGGCTGTCGGGGTGTCGTCGCCGCAGCATCCGTTCGCGCAGTCCCCGTACCAGGTGCGGTTCGAGTGGGGCACCGACGGCCTCGCCCGCCTCGCCCCGGCCGACATCGTGGTCGTCGTGGACGTGCTCCGCTTCTCCTCGAGCGTGATCCAGGCCGTCGAGCGTGGCGAGACGGTCGTGATGGATGCCGCGTCCCGAGCGGTCTCGATCAACGGCGTCGCGGTGGCCGAGGCGGCGTCGGGTCTCGTCCTGATGGGTGGCCTGCGCAACGCCGCCGCCGTCGCGGGCGCCGTGCTCGCGGAGCAGGAGCGGCGCGGCGAGCGCACGAGCGTCGCCGTCGTCGCCGCCGGAGAGCTCACCTCGAGAGAGCGGGGGGCTCGGCTCCGGTTCGCCGTCGAGGACCTCTTCGGCGCCGGCGCGATCATCGCGGCGCTCGCCGATCGCGGCATCGACCACTCCTCGCCCGAGGCCGCCGCCGCCGCCGAGGCGTTCCGGCCGCTTCGCGGCGCGATGCGGCACCTGCTGACCGCCAGCGGATCCGGCCGCGAGCTCGCCGACCGGGTGGACGAGGTTCACGCCGCGGCAGCGGTGGACGCTTCGAGCGTCGTGCCGGTGCTCCGCGGCGGGGCCTTCGAGGCGTTCGCCGCCGGGACGCCGTAGCCGTCGAGCGGCTGTATCCGGGGGTCCCGGGCGTCGAGCGGCTGTATCCGGTGGTCCCGGGCGTTTCGTCTGCGGCGCTGCGCGCCTCCGCTCAACGACCGGAACGCGGCGCCCGGTCGTTGAGCGAGCGAAGCGAGACGAAACGCGCCCAGTCGCCGAGGAGACCTCTAGTCGCGGGGCGTCATCGCCGCCAGGCGCGTGGCCGGCGTGATCACGCGCCGGGTCCACGTGAAGAGGAAGCGCTGGTCGAAGCGCGGTGCGCAGGCGACGCACGAGGTGGCGCGAGCCGGGCGACGATGGCGGTAGGCGGTGTGCCCCGAGGGGCACACCCCGACCCACGGCGCGAGGTCGGTCGCGGTCTCGCCCGAGTGCGTCACACCGCCGACGTAGCCGAGCTCGCGGGCGACGGCCTTCCAGCGCGGGCCGTGAGCGGCATCCGGACCGGCGAGAGCATGCGCGACCTCGTGCAGCAGCGTCTGATGATTGGTGTCGTCGTCGTAGCGCGCCGCGAGGTAGCGGGAGACGGAGATGCGCTTGCGGGTGTAGTCGCACAGCCCGGCGCGGCGCTTGGCGTTGTCGAACGCGAACGACCAGGAGTCGTCGAGGTGGGTCGCCAGAAGCGCCTCGGCCCACCGGCGCACGCGATGCAGTTCCGACATGCGGAGAAGACTAGGACGGAGGTGCGACAGTCAGCTGGCGACGCGCGCCCGCCGGCGATCGGCCGCATCGACGGCGAGCAGCGTCGACTCGAGCTGGTCGTCCGAGGCGCCGGACTCCTGGCGCAGGAAGAGCGCGCGCTTGAAGTCGCGCCGCGCCGACTCGTAGTCGCCCGCCTCGTAGTGCGTCTTGCCGCGATGCTGATAGGCGAACGCCGCGATGGCGCTCCAGCCCTGGCCTTCGGCCTCCGCGGCGCACGTCGTGAGCTCGTGGTCGGCCGCCGCATAGGCGCCGCGGAACTGCAGGACCGAGGCGTGCAGGATGCGCGCGCGCAGCAGATCCTTGCGCGTTCCGGCCATGCGGGCCAGCCGCACCGACTGCTCCGACAGCACGAGTGCGTCGTCGAGGCGGTCGAGCACCTTGAGCAGCCAGACCCGCTCGAGGAGGGCGGGCAGGCTGCGCTGCTCGCCGATCTCGTCGAGCCGCTCCTTGCACTGTCGGGGGTCGATCTTCTCGCGAAGCGTGTCGGGGTCGTACCCGTGGATGAAGCTCACCGTCGACTCCTCTCCGCTGTCACCGGCGCGCTGTCCCAGTGTGCCTCGCGGTTCCGGTCGCACCGGCCCGGCACGCCGGGAGGTTCCGCCGCGGCTTCGGAATCAGCGCTCGAAGACGGATGCCGCGGGCTTCGGAGACGGAGTCGCGTCGGCGTCGGTCGCCGGACGGGCGGCCCGCACGAACTCGTCCAGCTCCGCCCCCTGCGCGACCTTGGCCGGGTGCGGACCCGCCGCCATGAGGCGCGGGAGCCACTCGGTCGGCAGCGGCGCGGGGGAGGCCGCGATGACCAGGTTCCCGAACCGGCGCCCCTTCAGCGTCTGCACTTCGGCGAGCACCACGACATGGGGGAGCACGGCGCGGACCGTCGCGACCTGGCGGCGGGCGAACATCAGGCCCGAGCCGTCGGCCACGTTGACCAGCAGCACGCCGTCGGGCGCGAGCAGGCGCGCGGCGGCGGTGTAGAACTCGTGCGTCGTGAGGTGCGCGGGGGTCTGCGCGCCCGAGTACACGTCCGACACGAGCAGGTCCACCGCGCCGACGAGCGCCGCGGGCAGCCGCGCGAGCCCCTCCCGGGCATCGCCGACGCGGATCCGGATCGCAGCGCCCTTCGGCAGCGGAAGATGCTCGCGCACGAGCTCCACGAGCGCCGGCTCGATCTCGAGGACCTGCTGCCGCGACCCCGGTCGGGTCGCTTCGACGTACCGCGGAATGGTCAGGGCCCCCGCGCCCAGATGCACGGCGGTGAGGGGCTGACCCGGCATCCGCAGGCGGTCGATCACGGCGCCCATCCGCGCGACGTACTCGAAGTGGAGGTGGGTCGGGTCGTCGAGGTCGACGTGCGACTGCGGCGTGCCGTCGACGATGAGCTCGTACCCCGTCGTGAACCCCGACACGACGATGCGCGCGAGGGTGCCGTCCGAGAGGCGGGTCTGCGGGTCGTCGCTGGGTTCCCGTCGCGCCCTGGCCATGCCTCCACGCTATCGGCAGGGTCGAGCGGTGCCGCATAACTCCTTCGATCCGCGCGGACGAGGGGCATGTCGAGGTCAACACCGGCAGCGGGCGCGCGATCTTCCGGAGTTGTGCAGGAGCGCCCGGCGGAACCGGTCGCAGTAGCGTGGAAACATGGCGTCGATCGACCTCAACGCGGACCTCGGTGAGACCGTCGACGGCGTGCCGACGGCCGACGACGAGGCGATGTTCGCCGTCGTCTCGAGCGCCAGCGTCGCGTGCGGGGGTCACGCGGGCGACGCCGTGTCGATGCGCACCGCCGTCGAGCGGGCCTCCCGGTTCGGTGTGGCAGTCGGCGCGCACCCCTCCTATCCCGACCGCGCCGGATTCGGCCGGGTGCGCATCGCCCTCGACCCGGTGGACCTGCGCGCCGCGATCGTCGGCCAGGTCGCCGCACTGGTCGCGGCCGGCGCCGACGTCCGCTACGTCAAGCCGCACGGAGCGCTCTACCACGCCGTCGCGTCCGACCGCGGCGAGGCCGACGCCGTCGCGGCGGCGATCGCCCAGCTCTCCGGCGCACTGGGGCGGCCCCTCCCCGTCCTCGGCCTCCACGGGGAGATCGTCGCGGCGGCGGAGGCGCACGGCCTGCCGTTCGTGCGCGAGGCCTTCCTCGACCGCGGCTACCGGCCCGACGGAACCCTCGTGCCGCGGGGCGAGCCCGGCGCGCTCCTCGCCGCCCCCGCCCTCGTCGCCGCGCGCGCCGTGCGGCTCGCCCGGGACGGTGTCGTCGACGCCGTGGACGGATCCGAGCTCCGAGCCGATGCGGCGTCGCTGTGCGTGCACGGCGACTCGCCCGCCGCGGTCGCGATGGCCGAAGCCGTCCGCTCCGCGCTCGACGGCGACGGCATCGCTGTGCGGCCGCCGTGGTGAACGGAGGCTCCCGCGGGCGTCTGCTGCCCATGGGCGACCGGGCGATCCTCGTCGAGGTCGCTTCCCTCGACGACGTGCTGACGCTGCGCCGGCAGCTCGAGGCATCCCGTCCCGAGGGGGTCGCCGACCTCGTGCCCGCCGCCCGGACGGTGCTCGTGCGGGTCGACCCCCGCGTCCTCCCGCTCGCCGCCGCGCGGTCCTGGCTGGATCGGACGATCGCGTCGGCGGATGCCGCGGCCGCCGCCCCCGCCGACGCGGCTCTGGTCGAGATCGACGCCGTGTACGACGGACCGGATCTCGACGAGACCGCGGGGCTTCTGCGGATGTCGGCCGAGGAGCTCGTCCGCCGGCACTCAGGCGCGGAGTGGACCGTCGCCTTCACGGGCTTCGCGCCGGGCTTCGGCTATCTCGTGAGCCCGGACTGGCCGTACGACGTGCCGCGACTGGCGAACCCGCGCACGCGCGTGCCGGCCGGCTCGATCGGCGTGGCGGGCGGCTTCTCCGGCGCCTATCCCCGCGAGACACCCGGCGGCTGGAGGCTCCTGGGGACGACGTCGGCGCCCCTGTTCGATCCGGATGCCGCGTCCCCGGCGCTCCTCGCGCCCGGCACGCGCGTGCGCTTCCGCCCGGCCGCTTCCGAGGTGGCCGGCGCGTCCGGGTTGGCCTCCTCCTCTCGTCGCTCCTCGCCCTTCCCGGGGAGCGGGCCGACGGCGGAGTCCAGCGTTCTCCGGTCCCCGAACGAGCGCAGCGGGAAGAGGGGACGACCTCGAACCGACGAGGACCGGCGACCCGGCATCCGGATCGTGGAGCCCGGACTCCTGGCGACCCTGCAGGACCTGGGTCGCACCGGCGCCGCCGCCCTCGGCGTCGCCCCGTCCGGCGCGCTGGATCGCGGGGCCCTGCGCACCGCCAATCGCCTGGTCGGCAACGACGAGGGCGCGGCCGGCATCGAGGTCACGATGGGCGGGTTCCGCGCCGCCGCGGAGCGCGACCTCTGGTTCGCGGTCGCGGGCGCGTGGGGACCGATCCGCCTCGACGGGAACGAGCTCGACCCGTACGAGGCCCACGCCTGGCCGACTGGCGCGGAGCTCCACCTCGACTGGTTCGCGCACGGCGCGCGGGCCTACCTCGCCGTGCGCGGCGGGCTGGACGGCGCCGTCGTGCTGGGCTCGCACGCATCCGACCTGCTCGCCGGTCTGGGCCCCGACCCCCTGCGCGCGGGGCAGCGGATCGGAGCGGGTGAGTCGGCATCCGCCGGCATTCCGGCCCCGGTCATCGCGCCGTGGGGTGCGCCCGCGGACGAGCTGCTGGAGGTCGCGCTCGCGGCGGGCCCCCGCGCCGACTGGTTCGCGGCATCCGCGCACCGCGAGCTCTTCGAAGCCGTCTGGACCGTCACGAACGACGCCGATCGGGTCGGCGTCCGACTCGACGGTCCCGTCTTGAGCCGCACCCGGGACGGCGAGCTTCCCAGCGAGGGGATGGTGCCCGGCGCGCTCCAGGTGCCGCCGTCGGGCCGGCCGACGATCCTCCTCGCCGACGGCCCGGTGACGGGCGGATACCCCGTCATCGCCGTGGCGACGGATGTCTCGCTCGACGCCGTCGCGCAGGCACGGCCCGGCACGCGCGTGCGGTTCCGGCACGCCCGCCCGATCTGAGCACGGCCGCTACCAGTGCTGCAGGATGGCGTCGACGCCGGACCGCTCCGCCTCCGGCAGAGCCAGGCACACGGCCTCGGCGAGGCCCATGTCCTCGCCTTCGCGCTCTCCCGCGGCGACGCCCGCGGGGTCGCTCTCGCGGAGCGCCTCGAGATAGGGCGTGTGCACCGTGAAGGCCTCCGCGTCGAAGACGCCGATCCGGTGGCGGATCGACTCGGCCGCCTGCGCGAGCGCTCCCGCTCGCCAGGCGTCGCCCTTCGCCGCCGCGATGGCGCACACCCCCTCGAGACCGTACGCGACGCCTTCGTCGTAGTGGAGCCGCAGCGAGAGGTGGAGCGTCTCGACGAACTCCGCCTCGGCGTCGGCGATCTCGCCGCGGAGGAAGTTCAGCCGGGCCCTGAGATTGCCCGCGACCGAGCTCGTGAAGATGTCCCCGCTCGCATGCGCCACACCGGCCGCTTCGTCGAAGCGACGCAGTGCGAGGTCGGTGTCGCCGCGCACCCACGCCAGCCGCGCGAGTGAGACGAGCGTGATGGCCTCCGCCCAGTTGTTCCCCAGCTCGTGGAGCTTCGCCACGGCTTCGGTCAGCTCCGCCTCGGCCTTCTCGGTGTCGTCGGAGGAGAACTGGATGCGCGCCGTCGCACGCGCGGCGAGCGCCATGGCCGAGGCATCCTCGTCGCCGCTCTCGGCGAAGAGACGGACGCACTCGCCGAGGCCAGCCACGACCTGCTCGCTCGGGCGCTGCCACATCTCGCCCCACAGCGCGAAGAACCAGGCGACGGCGCGGGTGTGCTGCGTGATGGGCTGCTCCTTCTCGAGGAGCTCGAGCATCCAGACCCGCACCTCGCCGAAGAAGCCCGCGATCCACCAGTAGATGAGCAGGCGCCACGCGAAGTCGCCCGCGTCGTCGAGCCGGTCGGTGTAGACGAGGTGACGCACGGCGGCGCGGAGGTTGGGCAGCTCGAGCCCCAGCTCGGCGACGGCGTCGGCCTGGCCGCGGCCGCCGAGGCTCGGGGCCAGGCGGCGGACCACGGTGCCGTAGTAGTGGGCGTGGGCTGCCCGCATGCGATCGGCCTCGCCGCGCTCCTTGAGGCGACCGAGGGCGTACTCGCGGACGATCGCCAGGAGCGAGTAGACCGATCGCCCCGCGATCTCGGTCGACTTCACGAGCGACCCGTCGATGAGCGCGGCCAGCCCGTCGACCGCGCCGCCGTCCCAGCTGCGGCCCGCGCCGAGCGCCTCGACGGCGTCGAGTGTGAAGCGCCGTGCGAACACGCCGAGATCGTCGAGGAGGTCGCGCTGCTCCTGGGGGAGGAGGCTCACGCTCCAGTCGATCGTGGCGCGCATCGTCCGGTGCCGCTCGGGCAGATCGCGCACGGCGGCGGTGAGGAGCGGGAGGCTCTGCTGGAGGCGCTCGGCGATGGCCTGCGGCGGAAGCAGGCGCACCTTCGCGGCGGCCAGCTCGATCGCGAGCGGAAGCCCCTCCAGGCGGCGGCAGATGTCGACGACCGCCTGCGCATTCTCGGCGGTCAGCTCGAACCCGGGCTTGGCTGCTTCGGCCCGATCGACGAAGAGCGCGCAGGCGCTCGAGCGCCGCGCGCGTTCGAGCGACGCGGGCAGGGCGTCGTCGGGTGTCGTGAGCGCCGCGACGTCGTAGACCTGCTCGCCGCGGATGCGCAGCACGATCCGGCTCGTGACGAGGAACGTGGCGCGCGGGGCGAGGTCGTAGAGGCGCACGAGGAAGGGCGCGGCATCCACGATCTGCTCGAAGTTGTCGAGAACGACCAGCACCCGCCGCCCCGCGAGGGCGTGCGCGATGCGCTCTTCGAGCGCGGCCTCGCCGTTGTCGCGGATGCCGAGGAAGTAGGCGATCGTCGTAAGCAGAAGGCTCGACTCGAAGACGCCCTCCAGAGGCACGAAGTAGGTGCCGTCGGGGAAGAGGTCGTGGCTGCTCAGGGCCGCCTCGATCGCGAGGCGGCTCTTGCCGATGCCGCCCGGGCCGATGAGGCTGACGACCCGGTGATCCGCCGCGAGGAGCGAGCGCACCGCCTGCACGTCGCGCTCGCGCCCGATCGTCGCGGTGTAGGGCACGGGCACCTTCCCCACCGTGGGGCCGACCGAGTCGGGCGCCTCGTCGGCCTCGCCGCCCCGGGACTCGTCGAAGCGTTCGGCGAGGAGGGTGGCGAGGTCGTCGGCGATGCGTTCTTGGAGTTCTTCGGCGGTGTGGAAGGGGAGGTAGGCGGCGTGGTCGTCTTTCTGGATGCGGGCGATGAGCTGTTTCAGGCGTGGTTCGCGGTTCTCGGATGCCTTGATGTAGATGAGTTTCGGCATGCTGGCGGGGGCGAGGTCGTACTCGTCTTCCAGGCCGGAGATCTGCTCGTCGGGGGCGACCCAGCCGTAGCTCTCCCAGTAGATGCCGACGAAGACGTCGGATTGGTCGAGGTAGGAGCGGTAGAGCTCGCGGGGCGGGTGGGGGCGGGCGCCGAGTTCGAACATGACGGGGGCCAGGCGCATGCGCTCGATCGCGGCGCGTGCGGCGGCGCGTTCGTCGGCGAGCTCGCGCAGGGTCGAGCTGACGAAGACCCGGATCCGCTGGTCGGGCGTGCGGATCGCGGGGCGATGGCCCCCAGTCATGACGACATCATCCCGCGTGACGGCGGCGGACGCCACGCCTCCGCGGGGGAATGGGCGCGTGTCGCGCGTTCACCACTGGGCGAGCGCGCGCTGGACGGCGGGACCGGCGTCGGGCAGGGCCAGCGCATACGCCTCGGCGACGCTCATGTCGTCGCCGGCCTGCTCGCCGGCGGCGACGGCCTCCGGCTGGAACGCGCGCACCGCCGCGAGCGGCTCGCGGTGGGCGGCGAAGCCCTCGACGTCGTACTGGCCGACGCGCTGGCGGATCGCGGCCGCGACGGCGGAGAGGGCGCCCGCCTGCCACGCGTCGCCGCGCAGCGCGGCGACGGCGCTCATGCCCTCGAGGGCGTACTGCGCTCCCTCGTCGTAGTGCAGCAGCGCGGCGAGCTCGAGCGTCGTGCGGTAGACGGCGACGGCGCCGTCGATGTCGCCGGCGATCAGGCGCACCCGGGCGACGTTGTTGCCGGCGACGACCTGCGTGAACGCGTCGTTCCCGCGCTCGCCCGTCGCCCTCGCCCGCTCGAAGTGCTCGAGAGACGCGGGGAACTCGCCGCGGGCCATCGCGAGGAGTCCCAGGGCGACATCGGTGAGCGCTTCGAGCCACCAGTTGCCGAGTCGGTGGAAGACCTCCCGCGCCTGTGCGACCTCGGCCTGTGCGGCGGGCATGTCGAGGTCGGGGAAGCGCATCCGCGTGGAGCCGCGCGCGCCCAGCGCCATGGCCGCGGCATCCTCGTCACCGCTCTCCCGGAACAGTCGCACCGACTCGCCCAGCCGCTCGATGACCTCCTCCGACGGGCGGCGCCACATCTCGCCCCAGACGGTGAAGAAGACCGCGATGGCGCGGGTCCGGGTGGAGATCGGATGCTGCTTCCCGAGGAGTTCCAGCATCCACAGGCGCACCTCGCTGAAGAAGCCCGAGATCCACCAGTAGACGAACAGGTCCCACGCGAAGTCGCCGGCGTCGTCGAGCCGGTCGCTCCACACGAGATGCCGGACGGCGGCGCGGAGGTTGGACAGCTCGAGACTCAGCAGATGAACGGTGCCGATCTGGGCCGGCCCGCGGAGATCGGGTGAGATCCGCCGCACGAGCTCGCTGTAGTAGTCGGCGTGGGCGCGTCGCATCGCGTCGGCCTGGCCGCGCTCCTCGAGCCGGCCGATCGCGTACTCGCGGACGATGGCCAGAAGCGAGAAGGTCGAGCGACCGCCGACGTCGACCTGCTTGACCAGCGACGCGTCGACCACGCCGCCGAGGGCGTCGAGAACGTCCGCCTCCCACGAGCGCCCGGCGCTGACGGCCTCGACGGCGTCGAGTGTGAAGCGGGTGGCGAACACGCCGAGGTCTTCGAGGAGGTGCCGCTGGACGGCCGGGAGAAGGCTCACGCTCCAGTCGATCGCGGCGCGCATCGTGCGGTGCCGCTCGGGCAGGTCGCGCGATGTGGCGGCGAGCATCGGAAGGCTCTGCTGGAGTCGCTGGTCGATCGCGGCGGCGTTGAGCGCGCGGATCTTGGCGGCGGCGAGCTCGATCGCCAGGGGGAGCCCCTCCAGCCGCCGGCAGATGCTGACGACGGCCGCCACATTGTCGTTCGTCAGCACGAAGTCGGGTCGCACCGCCTGCGCCCGGTCGACGAAGAGGGCGACGGCGGAGGAGCGCTGCGCCCGGTGCATCGTCGCGGGCTCCGAGGCCGCCGGCGCGGACAGCGCCTCCACCTCGTACACCTGCTCGCCCCGGATGCGCAGGACGACCCGGCTCGTGACGAGGAAGGTCGCCAGCGGCGCCGCGGTGTAGAGGCGGACGAGGACGGGAGCGGCGTCGACGATCTGCTCGAAGTTGTCGAGCACGATGAGCACGCGGCGGCCCTCGAGCGCGCGGGCGATGCGGTCCTCCAGATCCACGGCGCCGGTGTCCCGCACGCCCAGGGAGTACGCGATGGTCGAGAGCAGGAGCCCGGGCTCGTGCACGTTCTCCAGAAGCACGAAGAAGACGCCATCGCGGAAGATGTCGGCGCTCGCGCGGGCGACCTCGATCGAGAGGCGGCTCTTTCCGATGCCGCCGGGGCCGACGAGGGTCACCACCCGGTCGCCGCCCTTGACGAGGAGCTCCCGCACGCGGCGGAGGTCCTCCTCCCGCCCGATCGTCGAGGAGTAGGGCACGGGGACCTTGCCGAGCAGCGCGTCGTCGTCCGGCGTCTCGTGCTTCGCCGCGTCGAAGCGTTCGGCGAGGAGGGTGGCGAGGTCGTCGGCGATGCGTTCTTGGAGTTCTTCGGCGGTGTGGAAGGGGAGGTAGGCGGCGTGGTCGTCTTTCTGGATGCGGGCGATGAGCTGTTTCAGGCGTGGTTCGCGGTTCTCGGATGCCTTGATGTAGATGAGTTTCGGCATGCTGGCGGGGGCGAGGTCGTACTCGTCTTCCAGGCCGGAGATCTGCTCGTCGGGGGCGACCCAGCCGTAGCTCTCCCAGTAGATGCCGACGAAGACGTCGGATTGGTCGAGGTAGGAGC
This sequence comes from Microbacterium sp. BK668, assembly GCF_004362195.1. Taxonomy (NCBI): domain Bacteria; kingdom Bacillati; phylum Actinomycetota; class Actinomycetes; order Micrococcales; family Microbacteriaceae; genus Microbacterium; species Microbacterium sp. BK668. The sequence goes on along the minus strand of NZ_SNWG01000001.1, from coordinate 116,065 downwards.
GGTAGAGCTCGCGGGGCGGGTGGGGGCGGGCGCCGAGTTCGAACATGACGGGGGCCAGGCGCATGCGCTCGATCGCGGCGCGTGCGGCGGCGCGTTCGTCGGCGAGCTCGCGCAGGGTCGAGCTGACGAAGACCCGGATCCGCTGGTCGGGCGTGCGGATCGCGGGGCGATGGCCCCCAGTCATGACCACATCATGGCCCTGACGGGGCCGGAATGTCATGCACCGGCATCCTGTTTCCGTCTTCGGAGGCCGCGTTCCGCGTCTCGTTCGCGGGTTATACCGCAGCATCCGGCCCTCGTCAAGAATCGCGCTGGACATGGCGCGTCGAACGACGTATAGTTGGTAGTTGCGCTCTTGGATTCCCCCTGCCCTCATATGGTGGTCGGCTGCGCCTGCGTGCCCCCGCTTCATCGCGGTGCGCGACATGCAGGCTTCGGGGACTGACGAGCACTCCACCCTGACGACAAGGAAACGGGCCCTCCCGGGCCCACGGAGGAATTCCCTTGGCTGCTGCGCCCAACGCATCCACCACCACCCCCAAGAACGGCCGCGGAGCTTCCCGCCTCTCGTTCGCCAAGATCTCCGACACGCTGACGGTCCCCGACCTTCTCGCCCTGCAGACCGAGTCCTTCGACTGGCTCGTCGGCAACGAGGCGTGGAAGGCGCGCGTCGCCGAGGCGCAGGCCGCCGGCCGCACCGACGTGCCCGAGATCAGCGGTCTGGAGGAGATCTTCGAGGAGATCTCGCCGATCGAAGACCTGAGCGAGACGATGCAGCTCTCGTTCACCAACCCCTACCTCGAGCCCGAGAAGTACTCCATCGAGGAGTGCAAGGAGCGCGGCAAGACCTACGCCGCCCCGCTCTACGTCGAGGCCGAGTTCATGAACCACCAGACCGGTGAGATCAAGACCCAGACGGTCTTCATGGGCGACTTCCCGCTCCAGACCGACAAGGGCACGTTCATCATCAACGGCACCGAGCGCGTCGTCGTGTCGCAGCTCGTCCGCTCTCCCGGCGTCTACTTCGACCGCACCCCCGACAAGACGTCGGACAAGGACATCGTGTCGGCCCGCGTCATCCCCAGCCGCGGCGCCTGGCTCGAGTTCGAGATCGACAAGCGCGACCAGGTCGGCGTGCGCATCGACCGCAAGCGCAAGCAGTCGGTGACCGTCTTCCTCAAGGCCCTGGGTCTGTCGAGCGAGGACATCCTCAACGAGTTCGCCGGCTTCGAGTCGATCGAGGAGACGCTGTCGAAGGACACCATCCTCACCAAGGAGGACGCGCTCCGCGACATCTACCGGAAGCTCCGTCCGGGCGAGCAGGTCGCCGCCGAGGCCGCCCGCGCGCTCCTGGACAACTTCTACTTCAACCCGAAGCGCTACGACCTCGCGAAGGTCGGCCGGTACAAGATCAACCAGAAGCTCGGTCTCGACCGCCCGCTCTCGGACTCGGTCCTGACGGTCGACGACATCGTCGCGACGATCAAGTACCTCGTGCGCCTGCACCGCGGCGACACCGTCTTCGACGGCATCCGCAACGGCCAGCCGGCGGAGATCCGCCTCGACGTCGACGACATCGACAACTTCGGCAACCGCCGCATCCGCGCCGTCGGCGAGCTCATCCAGAACCAGGTCCGCACGGGCCTGTCGCGCATGGAGCGCGTCGTCCGCGAGCGCATGACGACGCAGGACATCGAGGCGATCACGCCGCAGACCCTGATCAACGTGCGCCCCGTCGTCGCCGCGATCAAGGAGTTCTTCGGAACGTCGCAGCTGTCCCAGTTCATGGATCAGAACAACCCCCTGGCGGGCCTGACCCACAAGCGCCGCCTCTCGGCGCTCGGCCCCGGCGGCCTCTCGCGTGAGCGCGCCGGCGTCGAGGTCCGTGACGTCCACCCGTCGCACTACGGCCGCATGTGCCCGATCGAGACGCCGGAAGGCCCGAACATCGGTCTCATCGGCTCGCTCGCATCGTTCGCGCGCATCAACGCGTTCGGCTTCATCGAGACGCCGTACCGCCGTGTCGTCGGCGGCCGCGTCACCGACCAGATCGACTACCTCACGGCCAGCGAGGAGAGCGACTTCATCGTCGCCCAGGCCGGGGTCGAGCTGAAGGCCGACGGCACGTTCGCCAACGACCGCGTGCTCGCCCGCCGCGGCCAGGGCGGCGAGGTCGACCTCTTCCACGCGGAGGAGATCGGCTACATGGATGTCTCGCCCCGCCAGATGGTGTCGGTCGCGACGTCGCTCATCCCGTTCCTCGAGCACGACGACGCCAACCGCGCCCTCATGGGTGCGAACATGCAGCGTCAGGCCGTGCCGCTCCTGCGTTCCGAGTCGCCCGTGGTCGGCACCGGCATGGAGGGCTTCGCGGCCATCGACGCCGGTGACGTCGTCACCGCCGAGCGTCCGGGCGTCGTCGTCGAGGTCTCGGCCGACGTCGTCACGGTGCAGCTGGACGAGGGCGGGACCCAGGACTACTTCCTGCGCAAGTTCGACCGCTCGAACCAGGGCACGTCGTACAACCAGCGCGTCGTGGTCTCGGCCGGCGACCGCGTCGAGGCCGGCGAGGTCATCGCCGACGGTCCCGCGACCGAGAACGGAGAGCTGGCCCTCGGCAAGAACCTCCTCGTCGCGTTCATGACGTGGGAGGGTCACAACTTCGAGGATGCGATCATCCTCAGCCAGAACCTCGTGAAGGACGACACCCTCTCCTCGATCCACATCGAGGAGTACGAGGTGGACGCCCGTGACACGAAGCTCGGCAAGGAGGAGATCACGCGCGACCTGCCGAACGTGAGCCCCGACCTCCTGAAGGACCTCGACGAGCGCGGCATCATCCGCATCGGCGCCGAGGTGCGCCCCGGCGACATCCTCGTCGGCAAGGTCACGCCCAAGGGCGAGACCGAGCTGTCCGCCGAGGAGCGCCTGCTCCGCGCGATCTTCAACGAGAAGAGCCGCGAGGTGCGCGACACGTCGCTGAAGGTCCCCCACGGTGAAGCCGGCACGATCATCGCGGTCAAGGAGTTCAACGCCGAGGACGGAGACGACGAGCTCGGCTCGGGCGTCAACCGCCGGGTCGTCGTTTACATCGCCCAGAAGCGCAAGATCACCGAGGGCGACAAGCTCGCGGGCCGTCACGGCAACAAGGGCGTCATCGCGAAGATCCTCCCCGTCGAGGACATGCCGTTCCTCGCGGACGGCACGCCCGTCGACGTGATCCTCAACCCCCTCGGCATCCCCGGACGAATGAACTTCGGCCAGGTGCTCGAGCTCCACCTCGGCTGGATCGCCAAGCAGGGCTGGAAGGTCGAGGGCACCCCCGAGTGGGCCGCCCAGCTGCCGCAGCAGGCCTTCGAGGCTCCCGCCGGCACGAAGGTCGCGACCCCGGTGTTCGATGGCGCGTTCGAGGACGAGATCGCGGGTCTGCTGGACTCGACCCTGCCCACCCGCGACGGCGTCCGCCTCATCGACTCGTCCGGCAAGACGCAGCTCTTCGACGGCCGCTCCGGCGAGCCGTTCCCCGCGCCCATCTCGGTCGGCTACATGTACATCCTGAAGCTGCACCACCTGGTCGACGACAAGATCCACGCACGGTCGACTGGCCCCTACTCGATGATCACCCAGCAGCCGCTCGGTGGTAAGGCGCAGTTCGGTGGCCAGCGCTTCGGTGAGATGGAGGTATGGGCGCTCGAGGCGTACGGCGCCGCGTACGCCCTCCAGGAGCTCCTCACGATCAAGTCCGACGACATCCTCGGCCGTGTGAAGGTCTACGAGGCGATCGTCAAGGGCGAGAACATCCAGGAGCCCGGCATCCCCGAGTCGTTCAAGGTGCTCATGAAGGAGATGCAGTCGCTCTGCCTGAACGTCGAGGTCCTCTCGGCGGACGGCACGGCGGTCAACCTCCGCGACACGGATGACGACGCCTTCCGCGCGGCGGAGGAGCTCGGCATCAACATCTCCACGCGGTTCGAGTCGTCGTCGATCGACGAGATCTGACGCTCCGCGACCGACTGACTCACCACACAGAATTCCGACACAGGAGAACCAGTGCTCGACGCAACCACATTCGATGAGCTTCGCATCGGCCTTGCGACCGCAGACGACATCCGTCGCTGGTCGTACGGCGAGGTGAAGAAGCCCGAGACCATCAACTACCGCACGCTGAAGCCCGAGAAGGACGGGCTCTTCGGCGAGCAGATCTTCGGCCCCTCCCGCGACTGGGAGTGCGCCTGCGGCAAGTACAAGCGCGTGCGCTTCAAGGGCATCGTCTGCGAGCGCTGCGGCGTGGAGGTCACCAAGTCCTCCGTCCGTCGCGAGCGGATGGGCCACATCGAGCTCGCCGCGCCCGTGACCCACATCTGGTACTTCAAGGGCGTCCCCTCGCGCCTCGGGTACCTGCTCGACATGGCGCCGAAGGACCTCGAGAAGGTCATCTACTTCGCCGCCTACATGGTCATCTCGGTCGACGAGGAGGCGCGTCACCGCGACCTCCCCACGCACGAGAACAACCTGCGCCTCGAGATGAAGACCGCGGCCGACCGCCGCGACTCGCGCATCGCGAACCGCCTCCAGAAGCTGGAGGAGGAGCTCGCCGCGCTCGAGGAGGAGGGCGCCAAGGCCGACCAGAAGAAGAAGGTCAAGGACGCCGCCGAGAAGGACATGGCCGCCATCCGCAAGAGCGCGGACGAGACCATCGCCAAGCTCGAGCGCGTCTGGGAGGAGTTCCGCAACCTCGAGGTCGGCTCGCTGAAGGGCGAGGACGAGATCTTCCACGAGCTGCAGGACCGCTTCGGGCAGTACTTCGAGGCCTACATGGGCGCGGAGTCGATCCAGCGCCGCCTGCAGGCGTTCGACCTCCAGGCCGAGGCCGACAGCCTCCACCTGCAGATCTCGGAGGGCAAGGGCCAGCGCAAGATCCGCGCGATCAAGCGCCTCAAGGTCGTGAACTCGTTCCTCCAGACCGGCATGAGCCCGGCCTCGATGGTGCTCGACGTCGTCCCGGTCATCCCGCCGGAGCTTCGCCCGATGGTGCAGCTCGACGGAGGCCGCTTCGCCACGAGCGACCTGAACGACCTCTACCGTCGCGTGATCAACCGCAACAACCGGCTCCGTCGCCTCATCGACCTCGGCGCGCCCGAGATCATCGTGAACAACGAGAAGCGGATGCTCCAGGAGGCCGTCGACGCGCTGTTCGACAACGGCCGCCGCGGTCGTCCCGTCACGGGCACGGGCAACCGTGCGCTGAAGTCGCTGTCGGACATGCTCAAGGGCAAGCAGGGCCGGTTCCGCCAGAACCTGCTCGGCAAGCGCGTGGACTACTCGGGCCGCTCGGTCATCATCGTCGGCCCGCAGCTCAAGCTGCACCAGTGCGGTCTGCCCAAGCAGATGGCCCTCGAGCTGTTCAAGCCGTTCGTCATCAAGCGCCTGATCGACCTCGGTCACTCGCAGAACATCAAGGCGGCCAAGCGCGCCGTCGAGCGCACGCGTCCCGAGGTCTGGGACGTGCTCGAGGAGATCATCCGCGAGCGTCCCGTGCTGCTCAACCGCGCACCCACGCTCCACCGCCTCGGCATCCAGGCCTTCGAGCCTCAGCTCGTGGAGGGCAAGGCCATCCAGCTGCACCCGCTCGTCTGCGCCGCGTTCAACGCGGACTTCGACGGTGACCAGATGGCCGTGCACCTGCCGCTGTCGGTCGAGGCGCAGGCCGAGGCCCGCATCCTGATGCTCGCGTCGAACAACATCCTCAAGCCGTCGGACGGCCGCCCGGTGACCCTGCCCTCGCAGGACATGATCATCGGCCTGCACCACCTGACGACGGTCGTCGAGGGCGCCACCGGCGAGGGCCGCGTGTTCGGATCGGTCGGCGAGGCGATCCTCGCGAAAGACGAGGGCACCCTCGACCTGCAGGCCAAGGTCCGCATCCGCATCCCCGGCCTCACCTTCCTCGAGGGCGAAGCCCCCGAGGGCTACGCCGACGTCCTCGACGAGGACGGCGCCGTGGTCAAGAAGGGCCACGGGCTGGTGGATGCCTCGCTCGGCCAGGCGATCTTCAACGACACGCTCCCCAAGGGCTACCCGTTCGTGCGCGAGCAGGCCGACAAGGGCAAGCTGTCGCAGATCGTGAACAAGCTCGCCGAGGAGTACCCGAAGGTGGAGGTCGCCGCGTCGCTCGACCGCATCAAGGACGCCGGCTTCTACTGGGCCACCCGCTCGGGTGTCACGGTCGCCCTCAGCGACATCCTCACTCCGCCGAACAAGGCCGAGATCGTCGCGGGCTACGAGCAGCAGGCCGCGAAGGTCCAGGCGCAGTTCGAGAAGGGCCTCACGACCGACGCCGAGCGTCGTCAGGAGCTCATCAAGATCTGGACCGAGGCGACCGACGAGGTCCAGAAGGCGATGCGCGAGCACTTCCCGGCCGACAACACCATCAACCGCATGGTGTCGTCGGGCGCGCGAGGCAACTGGCTGCAGATCCGCAACATCGCGGGCATGCGGGGCCTCGTGAACAACCCGAAGGGTGAGATCATCCCCCGTCCGATCATCTCCTCGTACCGCGAGGGTCTGTCGGTGGCGGAGTACTTCATCGCGACGCACGGTGCCCGCAAGGGTCTGGCCGACACGGCTCTGCGTACCGCCGACTCGGGCTACCTGACGCGTCGCCTGGTCGACGTCTCGCAGGACGTCATCATCCGCGAGGAGGACTGCGGCACGACCAAGGGCCTCGAGCTCCCCATCGCGACGCAGGGCTTCGGCGGTGCGCTCACGAAGGACCCGAACGTCGAGAACTCGGTGTTCGCCCGCACGCTCGCGGCCGATGTCGTGGACGCGGCGGGCACGGTGCTCGCCGAGGCCGGCGACGACGTGGGCGACGTGCTGATCAACAAGCTCGTGGACGGCGGGGTCGAGACGATCAAGGTCCGCTCGGTCCTCACGTGCGACTCGGCGGTCGGCGTCTGCGCGAAGTGCTACGGCCGCTCGCTCGCGACCGGCAAGATCGTCGACATCGGCGAGGCCGTCGGGATCATCGCGGCCCAGTCGATCGGCGAGCCCGGCACGCAGCTGACCATGCGCACCTTCCACACCGGTGGCTCGGCCTCGGCCGACGACATCACGCAGGGTCTTCCCCGCGTGCAGGAGCTCTTCGAGGCCCGTACCCCCAAGGGTGCGTCGCCGATCGCGGAGTCGGCCGGTCGCATCACGATCGACGAGACCGAGCGCTCGAAGAAGGTCATCCTGACGCCCGACAACGGCGACGAGCCGCACGTCTACCCGGTCCTCAAGCGCGCGACGCTCCTCGTCGAGGACGGCCAGCACGTGACGGTCGGCCAGCCGCTGCAGGTGGGGACGCTCGACCCCAAGGAGGTCATGCGCGTCATGGGCGCCCGCGAGGTGCAGAAGTACCTCGTGAACGGCGTTCAGGGCGTGTACCGCTCCCAGGGTGTGCCGATCCACGACAAGCACATCGAGGTCATCGTGCGCCAGATGCTGCGCAAGGTCACGGTCGTCGACCACGGCGACACGACGCTGCTCCCCGGCGAGCTCGTGGACTTCAAGCGCTACCAGTCGATCAACCGCGAGTCGGTCGCCGAGGGCAAGCGTCCCGCGTCGGGTCGTCCCGAGCTGATGGGCATCACGAAGGCGTCGCTCGCGACGGAGTCGTGGCTGTCGGCCGCGTCGTTCCAGGAGACCACCCGCGTCCTCACGCAGGCGGCCATGGAGGGCAAGAGCGACCCGCTCGTCGGCCTCAAGGAGAACGTCATCATCGGAAAGCTCATCCCCGCCGGAACCGGCCTTGCGAAGTACCGCAACGTCACGGTCGAGGCGACGGAGGAGGCCAAGAGCGAGCGGTACCCCAACCGCATCTTCGCCTCGGACGGCGCGTACAGCGACGCCGACCTGAGCTACGTCGACTTCGACAGCTTCTCGACGGACGACTTCTCCGGCAACTACAACTGACGGGCGACGGATGCCCCGGCATCCGTCCCCTCAACACGAAGGCCCCGGCTCGCGCCGGGGCCTTCGTCGTCTCCGCGTGCCGAAGTGCGCCTCCTCTGCACACCGGCTTACCGTGGATCCGAGGGGCGGATCATGGCGCGCATCGGCGGTCGTAATCTCTGGCTGGCATGGCCTGTGGGGCTGCTGTGCGCCGGTGTCGTCGGCGCGCTCGCGTGGCTCGCTCTCCCGGCGGTGCCGGGGACGGTGGGATTCGTCGGCGACACCCTCCGCTCGGCGACCTCGACACCGCAGGCCGCCGCGACCGGTCCCGTCTCGGCCGCGGCGCTCGATCCCTCGGCCGACCTCGACTGTCGCGACATCTATCCGCGGCGACTGTGGGGTGAGCTCGCGTGGGCCCCCGACTCGCTCCTCTCGCAGACGCGGGCCGCGCCCGCGACCGCCGTGACCGCGCTCGTCGACGCGTTGCAGCCGACCGTGCGCGTGACCTGCGCCTGGCGCGCGGCGCCCGGCACGATCGTCACGACGCTCTCGGTGGTGGGCGCCGATGCCGCCGCCGTCGCGGAGGCGGCGCTTCTCGGCCAGGGCTTCTCGTGCGAGCCGCTCGGTTCGGGCGTCGCGTGCCGGCGGACGGCCGGCGGCATCGTCGAGGAGCAGGCGGTGCGCGACGGACTGTGGCTCGCGAGCGTCGAGAGCGGATGGACCCCCGTTCAATACGGGACCCGGCTGGCTGCCTTCGTCTGGGCGTGAGCGGGCGGCTCAGCCCCAGATCGAGGCGACGATCGCGGCGGTGAACCCGGTCGGCGCGAGGTTCGAGTAGCGCGTGTCGATCAGGACGTCGTCCCGCCAGAACAGCGTGCGCCCGTCGGTCACGGGGTAGGTCCCGTTCGGCCACGTCTTCTCGCACCGGGTGCCCATGTCGGGGGTATAGCAGGTGAAGCCGTTCTCGTCGGCGAGATCGTTGAGCATGTCCAACGCCGGCCCGCGGCTCATCTTCGTGATCGCGGTCGACAGGTAGGTCGTGTCGGCTGCCGGATCCCGCCAGATGCAGACGAGGCTTCCGTCCGCCTGCACGCCGGTCGGCACTCCCAGCACGGGGTCGTTGAGCGGCACCCCCGCCAGCTGCGCGGTGACGCTCGGTGACAGCATCCCGGCGCAGTCGTCGGGGATCGCCGCCGATGTCGTGGGCGACGCGCTCGGGGTGGGCGTCGGAGCGGCGGACGCGCTCGCGTCGGCTGCCCGGGTCGACGGCGCCGTCGCGCCGGACGCCTGTTCGGGAGCGCATCCGGCGAGCGCCGCCGAGAGCGCCACCACCCCGCTCGCGACGGCGATGGCGATGCGGAAGCGGGCGAGGCGCGGCGGCATGCCGTCACCATAGCCGCGAACACGCCGAATCCGTCCGCAATCGGCGCGGCATGCCTCCACGGGCATGACGGTGCTGGGCGCTACCCTCGCTGATGCGGGGGCGTGCCCCGTGTGAGGAAGTGGATCCGATGAGTGACTCGAAGTCGACTTACGGCGAACCCGTCGAAGAGCCGAGGCCCGTCGACGACGTGGTCGGAAGCGCGAACGAGGGACTCACGGATGCCGAGGCCGCCGGCCGCGACGCCGCGCCGTACGCCGAGCCTGCCGTCCGCGATGAGCCCATCGTGCGCGATGAGCCCGTCGCGGCGAACGGTGAGCCCGCCCCGGCGCACGCGGAGCCGGTCGTGCGCGACGAGCCGACCCCGGCACACGCGGAGCCGGTCGTGCGCGACGAGCCCGCCCCGGCGCACGCGGAGCCGGTCGTGCGCGACGAGCCGACCGGAAGCGAGAGCTGCGCCGCCGGTGCGCCGGCCGTCGCCTCGGAGCCGGTGGCCGCCGCAGACGAGCGGTCGACGGCGTCACCTCTGGCCGATTCCACGGACGACGAGATCACGGATGCCGCGGCCTACCATGCGGCTTACAACGCGTCGTACGACGATGAGCCGGCCGCCGCCGAGGGCTCCGTCGCCGCCCGCGCGTACGACACCCCCGCCGACCCCTCGGCGACGGGCCCCGCCGTCGCCCCCAGCGAGCCGGTGTCGGGTTCCGCCGACAGCGGAGCGACGACCGCGGCCGGAGCGACCGCGGCCGGTGCGACCGCCGCCGGAGCGACCGCCGCTGCTGCGCCGCAGCCCATCTTCGTGCAGGCTCCCGAGCCGCCGCGGGCGCGGGGGAACCGCGCCGCCGCGGGAGCCATCGGCCTCCTGGCGGCGCTGAGCTTCGTCGTCATCTTCCTCGCGGCGTGGCTCGGCATCGGCCTCGTGCGCGGCGACGTCGAGGTCGCCGGCATCGTCCCAGCCCTCACGAGGACGCTCACGTCGTGGGTGTTCTGGACGCCCGTCGTGCTCTTCTTCATCGGCTTCTGGCTGCTGGGCGCCATCATCAACCGCGGACGCTGGGCGCACTGGGTCGTCTTCGGACTCTTCGTCGGCCTGTTCAGCTGGTTCGGCTTCATCCTGGGCGAGCTGTTCCAGGCGCCGTTCTGGAGCCTCACCGCATCCGAGGGCGTCGCCCGCATCCAGGACAACCTCTTCGCCCCGCTCGCGGTCATCGCCTTCATCATCGGGCGCGAGCTGACGATCTGGTTCGGCGCCTGGGTCGCCGCGCGCGGCAAGCGCGTGACCGAGATCAACACCGAGGCGCAGCGCGAGTACGAGCGCACGCTGGAGGCCGGCCCTCAGCTGTACCGCCAGTAGCCCCGGGCGTCAACCGGCCTGCCGCCCGGCGCCGCCCGGACGTATCGTCGATCGATGACGGCTGATCGGCCACCCGAGCACGGGCATGTCCGCCCGCCCGTCGCGTTGGGACTCGCGACGGCGGCCTTCGGTGCGCTCGTGATCTGCGGGCTGGGCGTGACGAGCCTGATCCTCGACCGGGACGTCATCCCCGTGCCGGGGCTCGGGCAGATCCCCGGCGTCCTCGGAACGATGTTCGCGATCGGCGCGTTCGCGCTGGTCGTCTGGCTGGCCGTCAGCCGGCCGCATCCGTCGTACGGCGCGGCCGCGCTCGCCGCCGTCGCGGCCCTTCTGGCCTATCCCCTCGGGGTGTGGTTCGGGGCGGTCATCGGGGGATCCGACCTCGCGGCGGCCGCCGGGGCTGCCGGAAGCGTGCTCCTCTCCTGGTTCGCGGTGGTGATCGCGCTCTCGGCCTTCGCCTGTGCGTGGGGGGCGGTCGCGCTCGTGCGCACCGACGCCCGGCGGCCGCGGTGGCCGTGGGAGGACCCGGACGACGAATAGCGCGTCGCACCAGGGCGTCGCGGCGGTGCGCGGGATACGGTTGACGCCGTGGAGCGGTCGCTCGAGACCCAGGTCAGCCAGGCGGTGGACGCCTGGCTGAGGTGGCTGCCGCGGTGGGAGCCGGCGACCCATCGTGGGCGCGTGGCACCCTGCCGCCGGTGCTTCGGATCGCCGGTCCTCTCGGCCGCCGGCCTCGGGTCCGACGTGCCGCACGGGGTGCAGCACGGCCTGTCGACGCGCATCAAGGCGATCGTCGACCACTCCGTCGCGGAGTACACCGCCCGCAACCTCCCGATGCTCCAGGCCGAGCTCGACCAGCAGGCGGCGCGCAACCGCGCGCGCAGCTACCGCCCGGCCGAGGGCCTCGACCCGGAGTTCGAGGGACTGCCGCTGGATCCCGATCCGATCCCGGGCGCTCCCTTCCTGTTCACGATCTCGGGGCTGGCGGAGGAAGCGGATGCGGGCATCCCGGAGCTTCCTCCGCTCAGCGAGGACGCCAAGGCGGCCCTGCGGCAGGAGGTGGGCCTCGCCGACGACTACGCCAACATGGTGGGACGGGAGGTGTGCACGATCCTGCTCCACCATCGGCTGCGCATCCAGGCCGCCATCACGCAGTACGTGGAGCCTCAGATCGAGGCGATGCTCCACGAGCTGACGAAGTCCCTCGACGTGCCGTTCGACCCCAACGACCCGCCTGCGCTCTGATCAGCAGCCGTCCACAGGCGCGGCTCGGACCCCAGGGGCGGCTCAGGAGCGTTTGTTAGCATTGCGCAGTTTGAGTGCGCGGCGTGCGCGCGCTCTCCGGGTGCGGGTCGAGACGTGGGGAGGACCGGGTGGCAACACGCCTGCCTTCGGCACCCCCCATCCTCCCCGGACTGACCTACATCCGCCCCCTCGGATCCGGCGGCTTCGCGGACGTGTTCCTCTACGAGCAGGACATGCCGCGACGGGATGTCGCGGTGAAGGTGCTGCCGAGCGACGTCCGCGATCCCGAGCTGCGGCGCATGTTCAACGCCGAAGCCGACGTCCTCGCCCACCTCTCGGCACATCCCTCGATCGTGACCGTCTACCAGGCCGGGATCTCCGCCGACGGCCGGCCGTACATCGTCATGGAGTACTGCCCCGGTTCGCTCGCACAGCGATACCGCATCGAGCGGCTGCCGGTGCCGGAGGTGCTCGAGATCGGCGTCCGGATGGCGAGCGCGCTCGAGTCCGCGCACCGCGCCGGCCTCGTGCACCGCGACGTCAAGCCGAGCAACATCCTCGTCACCACCTTCGGCGCGCCGGTCCTGGCGGACTTCGGCATCTCGTCGTCGCTCGCCCGCGCCACCGCCGACGAGGTGCTCGCGATGTCCATCCCCTGGAGCGCGCCCGAGGTCGTGGCGGAGCAGACGGCGGGGACCGTGGCCAGCGAGGTGTGGAGCCTCGGCGCGACGGTCTACTCCCTCCTCGCGGGGCACAGTCCGTTCGAGCGCCGCGAGCGGGGGCAGAACACCAAGGAGCAGCTGCGCCGGCGGATCGCCCGCGCGAGCTACACGCCGATCGCCCGCACGGATGTCCCGGCCGCCCTCCAGGACGTGCTGGCGCGATCCATGAGCCGCGAAGCCGGCCGGCGTCACGCCTCGGCGCGCGAGTTCGCCGAGGCACTGCGTGCCGTGCAGGCCGAGCTCGGCATCTCGCCGACCGCGCTCGAGGTGCCCACCGAGGAGTGGGCCGCGGCATCCGGTCCCGTCGACTTCGCCGACTCGACGATGCGGGGAGCCGTGCGCAGCCGCGTCGAGCATGAGGGACGTCGCAAGACGCGTCCGGAGACCGGTGTGGCGAGCCTGGCCAGGGACGAGGACACCGACATCTCGGCGACCCCGGCTGCGCGCTCCCGGGTCCTTCCGTGGATCATCTCGGCCGTCGCCGCAGTCGTCGCCATCGCGGCGGTGGTCGCGGCTCTCTTCGCCGGGGGGGTGCTCTGAATGCGCCGCCGCGCCATCGCCGGCATCACAGCGGCGGCGGCCGTCGCGGGCCTCATCGTCACCGCGAGCGTCGTGTGGCCGGGACTCGACGCGCAGGAGACGCCCGAAGTCGACACCGCCGTCTGGGCGCTGCAGACGGGCGACGGCCGCCGCTACGCGCGCGTGAACACGGCGATCGGCGAGCTCGACACCGTCCGCAGCATCAGCAACCCGAGTGACGTCGCGCAGACCTCCGACGGTGCGTTCCTGTTCTCGGACAGCTACAGCAAGCTGACCCGGATCGACCCGGCCATGCCCGTCGACCTCGACGAGGAGTCGCTGCGCGCCTCGCCCTCCACACCCGCCGGCACGACCGACGTCGCAACGGCCGGTGACTTCGCGGCCTACCGCACCGACTCCGGAGCCGTCTTCGTAGGCCGTCTGTCGACGGGCGATGCGACGCAGCTCGACCCGTTCCCCTCCGACGACGACGCGCCGCAGTACACGGCCGATGCCATCGCCGTCGACGAGCGCGGCATCCTCTTCAGCTATTCCGCCGCCGACGGATCCGTGCTGCGCTACGACATCGCCGCGTCCGAGGTGAACGGGCGCGACACGCTCGATGTCGACGGCCTCTCCGCCCCGGCGATCTCCGCCGCGGGCGACGCGTGGGCGGTCGTTGACACCGAGGACGGCGACGTGTGGCTGCGGGACGCGGATGCCGCGATCGCGGTCGAGACCACCGGCACCGCGGTCGTCGGCGACCCGGATCCGACGGGCACCGCGATCTACATCGCGGACGAGACGGGCCTCGCCCGCGTATCGACGGACACCGGCGAGGTCGGCGACGAGCTCGGCGTGGGGTCCACGGTCATCGGGACGCCGGCGACCCCCGTCGTCCACGACGGGGAGGTCTTCGCCGCCTGGCTTCCCCAGGGCGACACGCAGGGCGTCCTGTGGAGCTCGCGCGGCGATCAGCAGGTGCTCGACTACGGCGGACGGGAGCTCGGCGACGACCGCCGCCCGACGTTCGTCGCGAGCGACGAGGCCGTCATCCTCAACGAGACGCGCACGGGCTGGGTCTGGACCGTGCCCGACGGGACACTCGTGCCCTCGAGCCAGGACTGGTCGCTCGACGAGAGGACGAACCCCGACTCGCAGCCCAGCGAAGAGCAGCTGACGATCCAGCTCGACCCGAAGCCGCCGATCGCCGAGGCCGACGCGTTCGGCGTCCGCGCCGGCAGTCTCGCCACCCTCCCCGTGCTCATGAACGACCACGACCCGAACGAGGACGTCCTCTCGATCGATCCCTCCTCGGTCACGGGTCTCGACCCGGGTTTCGGCTCGGCCACCATCACCGACGACGGCCAGCGCGTCACCGTCCGCGTCGCCCCCGAGGCGACGGGCTCGGCGACCTTCTCGTACGCCGTCACGGACGGCACCGCGGCGGACGGCCTGCGGTCGGATCCCGCGACCGTGACGATCACGGTCGCGCCGGAAGGTTCCGACAGTGCGCCCTCCTGGTGTGCCGTCGACGGATGCCTCGTCCCCTGGCCCGAACCGGAGGTGGCGCGAGGCGGCACCGTCACGGTCCCGGTGCTGCCGGGGTGGGTCGACCCGGAGGGCGATCCGCTCCTTCTCCTGTCGGTCGAGAACACCTCGGGCATCGGAAGCGTCGCGTCGACGCCGGCGGGCGACGTGGTCTATCAGCACGCGGACAGCGGCCAGGGCGGCGAGGAGCTCGTCGAGCTCGCCGTCACGGTGTCGGACACGCTGGGCCAGACCGCGACGAAGCCCCTCGTCATCCGCGTATCGCCGGAGCCGCGGCTGGAAGTGCAGTCGTTCGCCGTCGTCGACACGATCGACGCGGGCCTCACCGTCGATGTCGCCCCGCACGTGACGGGGACGGCGGGAGCCGTCACGCTCCAGTCGGTGCGGGTACTCGACGACGCAGCGGCGACGGCGACGGTCGTCGGCGGGACCACGGGCTTCGACTTCACCGCGCGGTCGCCCGGCACCTTCCGCGTCGGGTTCACCGTCACCGACGGGACGACGGACGCCGACGGCACGGCGCGTGTCACGATCCTTCCGGCCGATGCGCCCCCCGAGCTCGCGACGTCGCCCGTCGTCGCGTTCGTGAGGCCCCAGGAGGACGCGACGCTCGACGTCTTCGCAGCCGTATCGAACCCCACGCGCCGTGTCCTGCTGCTGAGCGACGTCGTTCCCCGCGCCGACGAGGGAGCGTCCCTCTCGGTGGATACCGTGGGACAGAACTACCTGCGCATCTCCGGTACGACCGCCTCGGGGGCACCGGGGCGACTCGGCACGGTGACCTACACCGTGAGCGACGGGACGGAGGATCGTGGAGCGAGCGTGCAGGGCGAGGCGACCGTGTACCTGCTCCCGCAGGCGCCCGAGCTCGCTCCCATCGCGGTCGACGACACCCTCGTCGTCCGCGCCGGGTCGCAGGTGGACATCCCGGTGCTCGACAACGACATCGCGCCCGCCGGCGGGCGGCCGATCCTCAACCCCGCCCAGGTCGTGTCGTCGAGCGATGAGGCCCTGGCCTTCGCCTCCGGCGACACCCTGCGCTACCTCGCGCCGAGCGAGCCCGGCGAGTACGGCATCGAGTACTCTGTCTACACGGCGGGCGCGCCCCTGCTCGCCGACACGGCCGATGTGCGCGTGCAGGTGCTACCCGACGAGGCGAACCGCGCTCCCCTCCCCGAGACGCTGGAGGGGCGGGTCCTGAGCGGCCAGTCGACAGTCGTCGAGTTCGACGGCTTCGGCATGGACCCGGACGGCGACGTCGTGACACTCGACCGCGTCGTGAGCCAGCCCGAGAGCGGCGCGGCGACGATCACGGCCGACGGCACGTCGATCCTCTACTCGAGCGTTCCCGGCTACCGGGGGCAGGTGTCCTTCCGCTACCGCGCGGTCGACGCCTTCGGTCAGACCGGGGAGGGCACCGTGCGCATCGGGGTGCTGGACGGACAGTCGAATCCGAGTCCCGTCACCTTCACCGACTACGTGCAGGTGCAGGCCGGCTCCGAGAGCCGCATCCGCGTCAGCCCGCTGTCGAACGACATCGATCCGACGATGCGCGAGCTGACTCTCGAGGAGGTCCGGCCCGACCTGCCCGCGTTCCTCGCCGACGGGTCAGTGAACCCCGAGTACCGGCGCATCGAGAACCGGATCAGGTCGCAGTCCGATTCGACCGTCGTCATCGACGCCGGGACCGAGCCGACGACGATGTCCTTCCTCTACGACGTCGCGTCCACCTCCGGCAACACCGGTCGCGGCCTCATCGTCGTGAAGGTCGTGCGCGACAGCGTGCCGGACTATCCGGTCGTCACCGACACGGTCCTCACCGTCGAGAACCGGGAGGACTTCGAGAAGGGCGTCGACGTTCTCGACGGCAAGGCGACCTGGTCGGGAGGTGACGCCGAGCAGCTGACCGTGAGCCTGTGGGGCGATCCCGCCGGCGTCTCGGTCGACGGGCGCGAGATCAGCGGGACGCTTCCCCCCACGACGCGCATCATTCCCTTCGCCGTCACCGGCGAGGGTGCGGACGGCCCCGTCACGACCTTCGCCTTCCTCCGCGTGCCGGGTGACGACGACCTCTCTCTCGCGCTCCGCTCCGGCGCCCAGACCCCGACCGTCGCCGAGCTGGAGTCGGTCTCGTTCGACATGGCGTCGCTCGTCGCCCGTCCACCCGGCGCGCAGCTCGAGGTGGGGGAGGAGCTGCGCACGTCCGGCGCCCGGGCCGAGGCCTCCTGCTCGCACGAGTCGGGCACCGCCGTGCGCTACGACTCCGGGGCCGGGGCGCCGTGGGCCGATGCCTGCCAGGTGCCCGTCCGCCTCGCCGGGCAGGAGGACTGGACCCTCCTCTCGGTGCCGATCGTCGTGCTCGCACTCGACCCGCAGCCCGAGCTGCATCCGGCCTCCCTCACCGTCGGGCCCGGCGAGACGACCACCTTCGACCTCGAGCAGATGACGACGTGGCAGCTGCGCGAGGGCTGGGGCGACATCCGGTATGCCGTCGACTATGCCGGCTCCGCCTTCGAGGTGACGCAGTCCGGATCGACTCTGACCGTCACGGGCGCCGACCGCGCCGTCCCCGGGACTGAGGATGCCGCGATCGTGCGCGTGACGAGCCACAACGCCGTCGTGCCGGCGCGACTGCTCCTGCGCGTGGGCGCGGCGCCCTCGACGCTTCCCCAGGGCGGCTCGGCGACGCAGCAGTGCTCGCAGGCGGCGGGCTCGTCGTGCACGATCCAGGTCATCGGCGCCCCGGGCGAGGTCAACCCGCTGCCCCGCACACCGCTCGAGGTGATCGAGGTCCGCCCTGTCGGCGCGTGCGTCGGAGTGAGCTTCCAGGTCGCGTCCCCGACATCCGTCGTCGCCTCGTGGGCGGCGGACGCGTCCGGCGCGACGTGCAGTGCGTCGTACTCCGTCAAGGACGCCCAGGGCCGCCGCACGAACGCCGAGCGCGACGGGCGGATCCTCCTCGATCTGCTCGGCTATCCCCGCACCCCCGCAGCCGTGCGGCAGACGGCTTACGGGGACGGGACCCTCACCCTGCGGGTCGATCCCGGTGAGTCCCGCCTGGCCTATCCCGCGCTGGCGGGCTTCCTCATCCGGTCGAACGGGCAGGAGGTCGCCCGCTGCTCGGCGGACGGCACGTGCCCGCCCATTCCCGCCCCCAACGGCGAGCAGCGGACGTATCAGGCGGTCGCGACGAACTCCGTCGGCGAGTCCCGGTCGAGTGTCAGCACCGTCGGGTGGGCGTATGCCGCGCCGGGCGCGCCGGCGGCGGTCTCGGTCGCGCCCGTCGTCACCGCCGGGGAGGGCGGTCTCGTCTCGCTCTCCATGTCCGGTCTCGACACCGACCAGACGGGAGGGCTGGAGATCACGAGCCCGAACGGCGAGACGGCCCGGATCCCCGTCCGTCCCGGCCAGGAGACGCTCGAGGTCGGCTCGTATCGCGTCGGCACCAACTCGTCCTCGCCCATCACCGTCACCCCCTATTCCCGCTTCCAGCTGCCCCCGGGCCTCGGCGGAAGTGCGTCGGGTTCCGCCGTCACGGTGTGGGGCAACGGCGTCGGGGCGCCGACCAGCCCCGCTCTCGCGCTCAGTTCGGAGTCGATGGGCGACGGGACCTCGACCGTCACCGCCCAGGCGTCGGCAGCGGTCAACGGCGACGGCTCCTCCTTGCGCTACGGCATCGTCCGGGACGGGCAGCGGTGCGAGGTCACGACGGGAGGCGCCACCGCGACCTTCAGCGGACTGCCCGACGGCGACGAGTACACCTTCACGATGTGCGTGGAGTCCTGGTTCGACGGCCGGTCGTACGGCTCCAGCGCCACCTCGGCGAGCGTCCGGGCCGTGCAGAGCGGGAAGGCCCCGAAGGGCTGGACGTTCGTCGTCGACGGGCGGCCGATCGTCGGCGACGGCCGCGCCGAGTGGACCATCCAGACCGCGCCGACCTCCCCCGAGCGGATCCCCAACCGCAACCGCGTCGAGATGAGCGGCTACCCGACCGGCGTCTTCGGGCGCGACCCCGGCATCCTGGTGCGCTACGTGCACGACTGGTGGGGGACCGCGACGCCGTGGTCGACCGTCGCTCCCGCCCCCGGAAGCGCCCCGTATCAGGTGCAGGCCTCGTGGAGCGCCGACGACGCCTGCGTGGGCGGCGGCACGCTCGCGCCCCGCGGGACGTCGACCGAAGGCCGGGCGGCCTTCACCTTCGGCAACGGCGGCCTGACGTACTACGACAGGAACGGCAAGGTGCTCTCCCACACGGCGGACACGTGGGACGTTCCCAAGGCGGCCGCACGGGTCGAGGGGATTCGGGTCACGGTGAGCTGGGCGGCGCAGGGCTGGGGCCTCGACGACGCGACCTCGACGTTCGCGGCCGCGTGCACCCCCGACGACACCCCGCCCGACCCCGAGCCGGTTCCGTAGACCCCCGTTCCGAGCCCCACCGGAGGACAGCATCCATGACGCTCACCCAGGAGCAGGCGACCTGGTTCGCCCAGACGTTCGCGCAGATCGCCGACAACGTCGAGCGCGCCGTGCTCGGCAAGCGGCATGTGGTCGAGCTGGTCCTGACCGCGATGCTGAGCGACGGGCACGTGCTCCTCGAGGACGTCCCCGGGACGGGGAAGACCTCGCTCGCGCGCGCCATGGGGCAGTCCGTGCAGGGCACGAACACGCGCATCCAGTTCACCCCCGACCTGCTGCCCGGTGACATCACGGGGATCACCGTGTACGACCAGAAGACCGGCCAGTTCGAGTTCCACGCCGGGCCGATCTTCGCCAACATCGTGCTCGCCGACGAGATCAACCGCGCGAGCCCGAAGACGCAGTCGGCGCTCCTGGAGGTCATGGAGGAGGGGCGTGTCACGATCGACGGCGTCTCACGGCAGGTCGGCGTGCCGTTCCTCGTGCTCGCCACCCAGAACCCCGTGGAGCAGGCGGGGACCTACCGGCTTCCCGAGGCGCAGCTGGACCGGTTCATGATGCGCGCCTCGCTCGGCTACCCCGACCACGCCTCGACCGTCCGCATCCTCGACGGCGCTGCGATCGCGACGGAGGATCTCGCGCCGATCATCACCCCGCAGGCGCTCGTCGGCATGGCCGACCTCGCCGCCGACGTCTACGTCGACGCTCTGGTCCTGGACTACGTCGCGCGGCTGGTCGACGGAACCCGGTCCGCCGACGAGGTGCGGCTGGGCGTCAGCATCCGCGGCGCTCTGGCCCTCACGCGGGCGACCCGCACCCGCGCCGCCTCGCAGGGGCGCACCTACGCGACGCCCGACGACGTCAAGGCGCTCGCTGTGCCCGTGCTCTCGCATCGGCTGATCCTCCACCCCGAAGCCGAGTTCGACGGCGTCTCCCAGGAGGCGGTCATCGGTCAGGTCCTGCTCGACGTCCCGCCGCCCACCCGCCGCGAGGCGATATGAGCGTCGACGAGGCTCGCCGGGGTCGCACCGACACGGTGGAGCCGCGCCTCACCCGCACGTCGGCGTCGACTCTGTCGTCGACGGCGGCGGCGACGACGCGCACGGTGGCCCCGGTCACGCGCGGGCGCACCCTGGTGCGCGCGGTCGTGTGGGCGACGGATGCCTCGCGGGCCGTGGGCCGCGGTGTGGCGAGCGCGGCCGACTGGACGGCGCAGACCGTCCGTCCGGCGGGAGTGCTGGTGGTGGCGGCGGCCTCGGTGGGACTCCTCCTCGGCATCGCCTTCGGCTGGGTGGAGTGGATGGTCGCCGGTGCGATCGCCCTTCTGCTGCTGCTCATGGCGGTGCCGTTCCTCTTCGGCGCGCGGTCGTACGACGTCGATCTCACCCTCGCGCACGAGCGGGTCGTCGCCGGTTCCGGTGTCGTGGGGGAGATCGTCGTGCGCAACCACGGCAACCGCATCGCGCTCCCCGGACGCCTCGACATCCCCGTCGGGGCGGGACTGGTCGAGTTCGGGGTGCCGCTGCTGCGCCCCGGGCACACGATCGCGCAGCCGCTCGACATCCCGGACCTCCGCCGCGGGATCGTGACGGTCGGTCCCGCGACCACCGTACGGAGCGACCCCATCGGTCTCCTCCGCCGCGAGCATGCCTTCGAGGACGTGCACGAACTGTACGTGCACCCGCGTACGACCACGGTGCCCTCGACGAGCGCCGGACTCGTCCGCGATCTCGAGGGCAGCCCGACCCGGCGCCTCGTCGACGCCGACATGTCGTTCCACGCCATCCGCGAATACGCTCCCGGCGACTCCCGCCGTCAGATCCACTGGAAGTCGACGGCGAAGACCGGGCAGCTGATGGTGCGCCAGTATGAGGAGTCGCGCCGCTCGCGCATGGCGATCGTCCTCGCGATCGCCGAGGGCGAGTACGCCGACGCCGATGAGTTCGAGCTCGCCGTCTCGTGCGCCGCCTCGCTCGGGCTGCGCGCCGTGCACGACGACCGGGACCTCGACATCGTCGTGGGGTCGGAGGTGCCGCGAGTCATCCGCGGGCGCCTGCGCGCGATCCAGCGCATCCCCGCGCCCGCGCCGCGGCCGATGCTGGACGGCTTCAGCGGCGTCCAGCTGATCGAGAACACGATGCCGATCGAGGACGTGTGCCGCCTCACGGCCGAGGCCGACGACCGCCTGTCGATCGCCTTCGTCGTGGTGGGCTCCCGCGTCTCGCTCACGCGCCTGCGACAGGCGGCGCTGGCCTTCCCGACCGACACCGCCGTCGTCGCGGTGATCTGCGACGAGCGCGCGCATCCCCGCATGCAGCCGATCGCGGGCCTCACGATCCTCACCGTCGGAACGCTCGACGACCTGTCGGGACTCCTTCTGCGCGGAGCGGCCTCATGAGCGGTCCGAGCGTCCTCCCGGCGACCCGGCGACGCGAGCGCT
Organism: Microbacterium sp. BK668; assembly: GCF_004362195.1. Classification (NCBI taxonomy): domain Bacteria; kingdom Bacillati; phylum Actinomycetota; class Actinomycetes; order Micrococcales; family Microbacteriaceae; genus Microbacterium; species Microbacterium sp. BK668. The sequence continues at coordinate 94,496 of NZ_SNWG01000001.1, read as the reverse complement.
CCCCGTCCAGGCCGCGCCTCGTGGCGGGCTCGCTCTTCGTCGCCGCCGTCGTCGCGGTGGCGGCGGCGGCCGCCTGGCCGATCTATCGCTCGGGGTGGTTCCTGCTCCTCGTCGTCGTGTCGGCGGCGGTGGCCGCAGGACTCGCCGTCGTCGCGAGGGTGCGTCGCTGGGACGGATGGATGACGGGCGCCGCCCTCGGAGCCGCGTTCTTCCTCTTCGGGGTGCCGCTGGCGGTGCCGTCCCGGCTCGGCGGGGTGGTCGATTTCGTGCGCGGATTCGGCGACCTCGGCACGGGTCTGCTCCTCGCCTGGAAGGACCTCGTCACGGTCGACCTGCCCGTCGGCACCTATCGCAACCTCCTCGTGCCGGCGCTCGTGGTGTTCCTCGTCGGCACGTGCGCCGCGCTTCTCCTGTCGTGGCGCGAGGACCGCGTGGCCTATGCGGCGGCGCCCGTCGGGCTCGCGATGGTCTCGTTCGGCCTCTTCTTCGGTCGGGCGCAGACGAGCGCGCCCCTCGGTGTGGGCCCCGTCACCCTCTACGCCCCGCTCGAGACCGCGATCGGCATCTCGGCGCTCGTCGTCACGCTGCTGTGGCTGGCGTGGCGGAACCACGACGAGCGGGTGCGCGCACTGCAGCGCGCCGCAGCATCCAGCGGCGTGCGCATCTCGCGCCGGCCCACGCGCACCGACCGGCGACGCGCTGCGCTGGGCGCGGGCATGATCGTGGTCGCGGTCATCGCGGGGGCCGTCATCATCCCGTATGCCGCGCGCGGCGCCGACCGGGATGTGCTCCGCTCGACGCTCGGACCGGACGTCGACCTCGCCGCCGAGGTGAGCCCGCTGTCGACCTATCGCGCGCTCTTCGCCGACGACCGTGCCGACGAGGTGCTCTTCACCGTCAGGAGCGAGATCGGATCGCCCGCGCGCATCCGGCTGGCGACGCTCGACAGCTATGACGGCGAGGTCTTCCGTGCGGGCGGCGCCGACGCGCTCGACGAGGCGCAGTTCGTCCGCGTCCCGTCGAGCCTCGACGCCGGCGACGGGCGGGTCCTGCGCACCGAGATCTCGGTCGAGGGCCTGAACGGCATCTGGATGCCGACCGTCGGGCGACTGAGGTCCGTCGAGTTCGGCGGCGATCGCGCCGCGGCTCTCGCCGACAGCTTCTACTACAGCGCCGAGGCCGAGGCGGGCGTGCAGACGGCGGGCGGCGGGCTGCGCCAGGGCGACTCGTACGTCATCGAGTCCGTCCAGCCTCGGCTGCCCGACCCCGCGACGATCGCCGCTCCGGGCGGCGTGGATTCGTCCGTCGCGGCTCCGGAGAGCCTGTCCACCTGGGTGGAGCGGCACGCGACGGGTTCGGGCGGCGCGGCGCTGCAGGGTCTCGTCGAGCTCCTGCGCGAGCGCGGCTACCTGAGCCACGGCCTCCTTCCCGAGGGCCGCACGCCGGTCTGGGCATCCTCTCTCGGCGACTACGCCCCGCAGCCCAGCGCATCCGGGCACTCGCTCGCGCGCATCGACGCGCTGTTCTCGCGCCTCCTCGAGCGCGAGACGGATCCGCGGGCCGAGGCGTCCGGCAATTACGTCGCGGGGGTCGGCGACGACGAGCAGTTCGCCGTCGCCGTCGCGCTCATCGCCCGCGAGCTCGGGTTCCCGTCCCGTGTCGTCCTCGGCGCGCGGCTCGCCTCGGACGATCCGGACCTCGCGACCTGCGACGAGGGCGTGTGCCGCGCGCAGGATCTCTCCGCGTGGGCCGAGGTTCAGGACGAGGCGGGGCAGTGGGTTCCGATCGACGCGACGCCGCAGCGCGCCGACTCGCCGAGCCTCGAGGTGACCGAGCAGCGCGACCCCGAGAACGTCACCCAGGTGCGGCCGGACTCCGTCGACGAGGTGCTGCCGCCCGATCCGGTGCAGGAGGACTCGGGCGTCGACGACGACGTGCAGAACGACGTCGGGGCCGACCTCTCGTGGCTCTGGGCGGCCCTGCGGACGGCGGGCATCGTCCTCGCGATCCTCGTGCTCGCGCTCGGGCCCTTCCTCGCGGTGGTGCTCGCCAAGGCGCTGCGCCGGCGCGGCCGCCGCACCCAGGGAGCTCCGGCTGCGCGCGTCGCCGGCGGCTGGGACGAATACGTGGATGCCGCGGTCGATGCCGGACGCGCGGCTCCGCGTGCGCTCACCCGATCGGAGATCGCCACCTCCTACGCGACAGGCTCCGGCCTCGCCCTCGCCGAGCAGGCCGACCGCGCCGTCTTCTCGGGGAGCACGGTCACGGTGGACGAGGCAGCCGCGTTCTGGCGCATCGTCGACGAGGAGCGCCGGCGACTCGCGCGTGAGAGCGGGTTCTGGCGAGGGCTGCGGGCGACCGTATCGTTGAGATCGTTCATCCGTCCTCTCGCCCCGAAGAAGGGGCGCAGAGAGCGCACCGCCGGAAGGGGGAAGCGCCGCGCCGCGACGCGCGAGCGCACCACGCCATGAGCAACCTCGAAACCTGGACCAGCGTCACGCTGGGTCTGACGTCGGCGCTCGTCGTCCTGCTGATCTACGTGTGGACGGCGATCGGCCTGTCCGCGGTCTTCCGCAAGAGCGGTGAGGCGGGGTGGAAGGCGTGGGTGCCGATCCTCAACGCCGTGATCGTCCTGAGCCTGGGCGGGCTCTCGGGCTGGCTCGTGCTCCTGTTCATCCTCCCGATCCTCGGCTGGATCGCTCTCATCGTCGCGGTGTACCGCATCAACGTCGCGTTCGGCCATGGAGTCGGCATGACGGTGCTCGCGTGGTTCTTCTTCCCCGTGTGGGCGACGGTGCTCGGCTTCGGCTCCGCCCGGTGGGTGGGGCGCGAAGAGGGGGGACGCGGGCCGGTCCGGTCGGGATACGCCGACGCGCCGCCCCTGCCGCCGCCCCCCGACGGCGCGCGCCTGGCGCCCGCGACGTTCCCGCCCGTGGCACCCCCGCCCGCCTTCGCGCGTGCCGCCTCGACGCCTCCGGCGACCGGCGTGGGAGCGCCCGACCGGCCGCTGCCGGGCTGGAACCCTCCGCCGCTGCCGACCCCGGCCGCCGCGCCGGTCGCCGACGCGTACGCACCCGCCACGCGTCGCGCGACGGGCGACGCGTCGGAGCTCCCCGGCAACGCGCCCGCTCCCGCCCCGCCCTCCCCGCCGGTCCCCGGGGCCGCCGCGCCGCGCGGCGGGGTCGCGCACGGCCGCGGGCTCGACGACATCCCCACCGCGGACGAGCCGGCCTCGGCGCCCCTCCGGCGCTCGAGCATGCCCCCGGCGACGCAGGGGTGGGACGTCGACGACGACGCCGATGCGCCGTCCGATGAGCCGTCCTGGGACCTCGATTTCGGCGGCGCGTCCGGCACGAGCGAGGTGACGGATGCCGCGACCAACGCGCCCGCGCCGATCTCCGCCGCCCCCCGCCGCGCCGTCGGCCCGCCGGAGGAGCGCGTGTCGGCCGTGCCCCGGCGAGCCGTCCCCGACCTCGGCGACGCACCGGAGGACGCCGCCGAGCCGCCGGTGACGAGCGTCCCGACGGCCCCGACGCCCGCCGCCGCGATGCGTGAGCCGTGGGCGCCCGCGCCCTCTCCCGTTCCGTCGGAGGGCGAGGCCTTCCCCGAGAGCTCGGGTCCGGTCTCGGCGATCGCGGGAGCCCCCGACGCCGGGGGACCCCGGTCGGCGCTCTCGTCCGTGTCGGCGCTGCACACGCGCCCGCACATCCCCGAGGAGGACGAGCTCGAGGCGACCGTCGTCGCCCGTCGCAAGCGCACGGCCTGGACGCTCGTCGACCCGTCCGGCACCCGGATCCCGCTCACGGCCGAGGTGGTCCTCATCGGGCGCCGGCCCTCGGCCGACCCGGATCACCCGGATGCGCAGCTCGTCTCGCTCGACGACGACACGCGGACCGTCTCGAAGACGCACGCCCGTCTCGAGCTCCGCGACGACAAGTGGTACATCACCGACCTGGAGTCGACCAACGGCGTGCTGTTCACGACGCTTCTGGGCACCGAGGTCGCGGCGACCCCGGGCGAGCAGACCGAGGCGGGCGAGAAGTTCCTCCTCGGCGACGCGGAGGTGTCGCTCATCCGGAGCGACGGGTGAGCGGTTCCGAGGAGGGCGACCCGGCCGCCGACGACCCGGACATCGACGAGCGCACCGTCCGAGTGCCCCGCGACTCGCCGTACGAGGCGACCGCCGTCTCGCCTCGAAGGCCCGAGTCCGGCTCGCCGGAACCCGATCTCGAGGCCACGCTCCCCGCGCGATCACCGGCGGCCCTCGACGCCGCGCCCGGCCCGCGCCGGAGTGCTCCGTCCGCGGGCCGCCCCGACGACGAGCCGGTCGAGGGGAACGATCCCGAGGACGGATCCACCATGGTCGTCCGCCGCGAGTCCCGTCGTCGGGCAGCCGTGCGCCAGAGGAGCACGGACAATGCGAGCGCGATCGACGCGCCGCCGCGCACGCCGGCGGATCCGCAGGCCGCCGGGCGGCGGACCGCTGCGCTGGAAGACGCCGGTCGGCCGGCGAACCGCGCCGCCCGCGCACCCGAACCGGTGGATGCCGTCTACGGGCCCCGGCCGGGGGAGCCGGTGCGCGCCGAGCGATCGCGGCGTCCCGCGCGCGCGCGGCAGATGCCCGTCGACACGGCCGCGGTCGAGGCATCCGCTCGCTCTCGTCGACGGCGGCGCCTCGCCGGCGCGGTCGTCCTCGTCGCCGTCGTCCTTCTCGGCGCGGCCGCACTCCTGGCGCTCCTCGCCCTGACCGGCTGAGCCCGCCGTCGGCGCCGGGGCGCAGGCATCCGTCCCTCCGCCGGCCAGACCCGCGCTCGTTTGACCCCCCTCCCGAAACCGGCGTATCATAGGAGGGTGTGCGCTTTCGCGCGCCGTCCGCCGTGCCTCGGCGCGGTCGTCGGCGAGAGGGCGCCGCATCTCAGGGAACGGCCTGCGAACAGGCCACCCCCACGGCATATCCACCACACGACAGCGCGGCACCATCATGCCGCGCCGGTGGGTCCGCGTGAGCCTCCGGTGAAACAGATCGCAAGATCCGCGAATCCCGAGGGGAGACCACGAACGCTGTCACCGTGCAGCACATACAAGGAGAGAACGTGCCAACGATTCAGCAGTTGGTTCGCAAGGGGCGCACGCCGAAGGTCTCGAAGACCAAGGCTCCCGCCCTGAAGTCGAACCCGCAGCAGGCGGGTGTCTGCACCCGCGTCTACACGACCACGCCCAAGAAGCCGAACTCGGCCATGCGCAAGGTCGCCCGTGTCAAGCTCCGCAACGGCACCGAGGTCACCGCCTACATCCCGGGCGAGGGCCACAACCTGCAGGAGCACTCGCTCGTGCTGGTCCGCGGCGGTCGTGTGAAGGACCTCCCGGGTGTCCGCTACAAGATCGTCCGCGGCGCGCTCGACACGCAGGCCGTGAAGAACCGCAAGCAGGCTCGCAGCCGCTACGGCGCGAAGAAGGGCTGAGAGACATGCCTCGCAAGGGACCCGCCCCGAAGCGCCCCGTCGTCAACGACCCGGTCTACGGCGCTCCGATCGTCAGCCAGCTGGTGAACAAGATCCTCGTCGACGGCAAGAAGTCGCTCGCCGAGTCGATCGTCTACAACGCCCTCAAGGGCGTCGAGTCGAAGAACGGCCAGGACGCCGTCGCCACGCTCAAGAAGGCCCTCGACAACGTGCGCCCGACCCTCGAGGTCAAGTCGCGCCGCGTCGGCGGCTCGACCTATCAGGTGCCGGTCGAGGTCAAGCCTCACCGCGCCAACACGCTCGCCCTCCGCTGGCTCGTCAGCTACGCCAAGGGCCGTCGTGAGAAGACCATGACCGAGCGCCTCCAGAACGAGATCTTGGATGCCTCGAACGGCCTGGGTGCCGCGGTGAAGCGCCGCGAGGACACCCACAAGATGGCCGAGTCGAACCGCGCCTTCGCGCACTACCGCTGGTAACCCGGTCCGTCTCGCGCTTCGCGCTCGCTCAACGACCGGCCTGAGCACGGTCGTTGAGCGAGCGAGGCGAGACGAAACGCCCAGAACCCGATCCACAAGATAGGAAACCCCGTGGCACAAGAAGTGCTCACCGACCTCAACAAGGTCCGCAACATCGGCATCATGGCGCACATCGATGCCGGCAAGACGACGACGACCGAGCGCATCCTCTTCTACACGGGCGTCAACCACAAGATCGGCGAGACGCACGACGGCGCTGCCACCACCGACTGGATGGAGCAGGAGCAGGAGCGCGGCATCACGATCACGTCGGCCGCCGTCACGTGCTTCTGGGACAAGCACCAGATCAACATCATCGACACCCCCGGCCACGTCGACTTCACCGTCGAGGTGGAGCGCTCGCTCCGCGTCCTCGACGGCGCCGTCGCCGTGTTCGACGGCAAGGAGGGCGTCGAGCCCCAGTCCGAGACGGTGTGGCGTCAGGCCGACAAGTACGACGTGCCCCGCATCTGCTTCGTCAACAAGATGGACAAGCTGGGCGCGGACTTCTACTTCACGGTGGACACCATCGTGAACCGGCTGAAGGCCAAGCCGCTCGTCCTCCAGCTGCCGATCGGCGTCGAGAACGACTTCATCGGCGTCGTCGACCTCGTCGAGATGCGCGCGCTGGTCTGGCCCGGCGACGCCAAGGGCGACGTGACGATGGGCGCGAAGTACGAGATCCAGGAGATCCCCGCCGACCTCGCCGACAAGGCCGCCGAGTACCGCCAGCAGCTGCTGGAGACGGTCGCCGAGAGCGACGAGCACCTGCTCGAGAAGTACTTCGGCGGTGAGGAGCTCACCGTCGCCGAGATCAAGGGCGCCATCCGCAAGCTCACCGTCTCGGGCGAGCTCTACCCGGTGCTGTGCGGCTCGGCGTTCAAGAACCGCGGTGTGCAGCCGATGCTCGACGCGGTCGTCGACTACCTCCCGTCGCCCCTCGACGTCCCCGCCATCGAGGCGCACGACCCGAAGGACGAAGAGAAGGTCATCGAGCGCCACGCCGACCGCGACGAGCCGTTCGCGGCCCTCGCGTTCAAGATCGTCTCGCACCCCTTCTTCGGTCGTCTGACCTACATCCGCGTGTACTCCGGTCACCTCGACTCCGGCTCGCAGGTCGTCAACGCGACCAAGGGCAAGAAGGAGCGCATCGGGAAGATCTTCCAGATGCACGCCAACAAGGAGAACCCGGTCGATTCGGTCACCGCGGGTCACATCTACGCGGTCATCGGCCTCAAGGACACGACGACGGGCGACACGCTCTCGGACGCGAACAACCAGGTCGTGCTCGAGTCGATGACCTTCCCGGAGCCGGTCATCGAGGTCGCGATCGAGCCCAAGACGAAGGCCGACCAGGAGAAGCTGGGTCTGGCCATCCAGAAGCTCGCCGAGGAGGACCCGACGTTCCGCGTGGAGCAGAACGCCGAGACCGGCCAGACCGTCATCAAGGGCATGGGCGAGCTGCACCTCGACATCCTCGTCGACCGCATGAAGCGCGAGTTCAAGGTCGAGGCGAACGTCGGCAAGCCGCAGGTGGCTTACCGCGAGACGATCCGCAAGACCGTCGAGCGCCACGACTACACGCACAAGAAGCAGACCGGCGGGTCGGGTCAGTTCGCGAAGGTCCAGTTCGCGCTCGAGCCCCTCGAGGTCACGGCGGACAAGACGTACGAGTTCGAGAACAAGGTCACCGGTGGCCGCATCCCGCGCGAGTACATCGAGCCCACCAACCAGGGCTTCCAGGACGCGATGGCGGTCGGCGTGCTCGCCGGCTACCCGATGGTCGGCGTGAAGGCGACCCTCCTCGACGGCGCGTCGCACGATGTCGACTCGTCCGAGATGGCGTTCAAGATCGCGGGCTCCATGGGCTTCAAGGAGGCCGTCCGCAAGGCGAACCCCGTCCTCCTCGAGCCGCTCATGGCCGTCGAGGTCCGTACTCCCGAGGAGTACATGGGCGACGTCATCGGCGACCTCAACAGCCGTCGTGGGCAGATCCAGTCGATGGAGGACGCGGCGGGCGTCAAGGTCGTCCGCGCTCTCGTGCCGCTCTCGGAGATGTTCGGCTACATCGGCGACCTCCGCTCGAAGACCTCGGGCCGCGCCGTCTACTCGATGGAGTTCGACAGCTACGCCGAGGTGCCGCGCAACGTCGCGGACGAGATCGTCCAGAAGAACAAGGGCGAGTAATCGCCCGGGATGCCGCGGCCCCGGCCGACGACGGGCGCGGGTCGCGGCATCCATCCTCAATAACTGCACAGAATCAAACAGAACCCCTCTACTAAGCTAGAGAAATCCCCGTAGAGACCCGGTCGCAAACCAGTGCCCGGAATCCCTACACGACCGTCCTGAGGAGGACCCAGTGGCTAAGGCCAAGTTCGAGCGGACCAAGCCGCACGTGAACATCGGAACGATCGGTCACGTCGACCACGGCAAGACCACGCTCACCGCTGCGATCTCGAAGGTGCTCGCCGACAAGTACCCGTCGGCCACCAACGTTCAGCGCGACTTCGCGTCGATCGACTCCGCTCCCGAGGAGCGCCAGCGCGGCATCACGATCAACATCTCGCACGTCGAGTACGAGACCCCGAAGCGTCACTACGCGCACGTCGACGCCCCCGGTCACGCCGACTACATCAAGAACATGATCACGGGTGCCGCCCAGATGGACGGCGCGATCCTCGTCGTGGCCGCCACCGACGGCCCCATGGCGCAGACCCGTGAGCACGTTCTGCTCGCCAAGCAGGTCGGCGTCCCCTACCTGCTCGTCGCGCTCAACAAGGCCGACATGGTCGACGACGAGGAGATCCTGGAGCTCGTCGAGCTCGAGGTCCGCGAGCTGCTCTCGTCGCAGGACTTCGACGGCGACAACGCGCCCGTCATCCGTGTCTCGGGCCTCAAGGCCCTCGAGGGCGACGAGAAGTGGACGCAGTCCATCGTCGAGCTCATGGAGGCCGTCGACGAGTCCATCCCCGACCCGGTGCGTGACAAGGACAAGCCGTTCCTCATGCCCATCGAGGACGTCTTCACCATCACCGGCCGTGGCACGGTCGTCACGGGTCGCGCCGAGCGCGGCACGCTCGCGATCAACTCCGAGGTCGAGATCGTCGGCATCCGCCCGACGCAGAAGACGATCGTCACGGGTATCGAGATGTTCCACAAGCAGCTCGACGAGGCGTGGGCCGGCGAGAACTGTGGTCTGCTCCTCCGCGGCACGAAGCGTGACGACGTCGAGCGCGGCCAGGTCGTCGTGAAGCCCGGCTCGGTCACCCCGCACACCAACTTCGAGGGCACGGCGTACATCCTGTCCAAGGAGGAGGGCGGCCGTCACAACCCGTTCTTCACGAACTACCGTCCGCAGTTCTACTTCCGCACCACCGACGTCACCGGCGTCATCACGCTGCCCGAGGGCACCGAGATGGTCATGCCCGGCGACACCACCGACATGACGGTCGAGCTCATCCAGCCGATCGCCATGGAGGAGGGCCTCGGCTTCGCGATCCGCGAGGGTGGCCGCACCGTCGGCGCCGGCACGGTGACCAAGATCGTCAAGTAAGTCCTTCGGCGCGGCAGCGCCTGACGGCTCGAAAGCCCCCGGGAGCGATCCCGGGGGCTTTCAGCTTTCCCAAGGGCTTACGCCCGCCGCAGTGGCCCGACAGAATGAACGCGCGGCGGTCCGCCGTGACTCGCACCGAAGGGGGACCCGCATGGGCATCGACGACATCGTCAATCAGGGCAAGAAGCTCTACGCCGACAACAAGGACCAAGTGGACGGCTTCCTGCGCTCGGACCAGGCGGAGCAGGTCAGCGATCAGGTCTTCGACACCGCCGCCGACCTCGCGAAGAAGATCGCACCCGACCAGCACGACGCGACCGTCGACGAGTTCCGGGACAAGGCCGACCGCGCCGTCGGCAACGAGAAGTAGCGGCATCCGCACGGCCCGGGTGGAGCGTCCGCCCGGGCCTTTCGCGTGCCCTCCGAGGGGACCGGCGCTTCGCGCGGAGGCGGTGTCGCTGCGTCCGCGTACTTGACGCCCCGCGAGGCCGCGGACTACGGTCGCTCTCGGAGGGCGGTCATCACGTCGGCTCTGGGGCTGACGAGACGGCGTGACGTCGTGCTCCGCGGGGTTCCGTGTTCCGTGGAACCTCGAACGGGTCTCCGGTTCGGGGGAACCCGAGTCGATGGCGACGGGTAATTTCATATGTCTGGTGTTTCGGGCGGGCAGATTTCGGGGCGCAGGGGGCTGCGCCGGACTCTTCGGGAGGAGCGGGAGCGGCAGCGCAGGCTGACGTTGCGGCACCGGTGGTACGCCGGCGCAGTCGCGACGCTGGTTTCCGGGGCTCTCATCTTCAGCGGGGTCGGGCCCGCGGTCGCGGCGGAGGTGACGCCGACGCCCACGCCGGAGCAGTCGGCCGCACCCGAGCAGACGGCGGCGCCGGAGGATCCGACCGACCCTCCCGCGGATACGCCGATCCAGGAGGAATCGCCGGCGCCGGAGGACCCGGCTCCCGCTGATCCGGAGCCCTCGGAGCCGGCTGCCCCGGGCGGCGACGTGAAGCCGGCCGACCAGACCGATCTGTCGGTGCAGGACGAGCAGAAGACCGCGCAGGATGCCGCGGCCGCCCAACCGGATGTCGGCGTCCTCCTCGTGCCCGATCCCGGCCCGACGACCTCGGTCATCACCGTCAAGGTGGGTTCGGACCGCACCGGGATCACGGGGGTGACGAGCCTTGCCGGCGTCGTGCTCCTGCTGAACACGGGCGGCGCGGGCGGACCGAGCGGCACGCGCCCCGACGGCGTGGCGGGAACAGGGGACGGATGGGCCAAGTGCACCTCCGACGCGCAGGGCGACTGCTCCTTCACCGTGCCGGCGACCAACCCCGGCGGCGCCAACCGCGACCAGCGGTACTGGGTCGTGCAGTCGAGCGTCCCCGCGGGCTACTACGCCAACCCGACGCTGCGGACCGGCGGCTCCTCGGGCGCCGGGGCGGCGACGCCCTACACGTTCCGCACCGGCAACCAGCTGCGGGCGAACAGCACCTACTCCTCGCAGGACGCCAACGCCTTCATGCTGTCGTCGGGCATCACGCCGACGGCATCCGGCGGAATCTGGCAGCAGTCGCGCAGCAATCCTGCGCTGACCGCCTCCTGCGGGCTCGATGTCGCGCTCATCCTCGACCTCTCCGGCTCGGTCTCGGGCTCTCTCGCCCAGCTGAAGACGGCCGCGAACACGTTCGTCGACTCGCTGCAGGGCACGCCGTCGCGCATGGCGCTGTTCTCGTTCTCGTCGCAGACGCCTGCGACGGGCGCGACCGCGAACTTCCCCTCCCTCACGCCGGTCTCGACGCCTGCTCAGGGAACCGCGTTCAAGAACCTCTACGCGCCGTGGACGGCCGACGGCAGCACCAACTGGGACCGCGGCCTCGGCGTCGCGGCGGCGGCCAACACGGCCGCCAACAACTTCGACATCGCCGTGGTCATCACCGACGGCAACCCGACGTCGTACAACCAGCCTCCGCAGGGGAGCGGTTCGGACAACCGCTTCCGCGAGACCGAGAACGGCATCTTCTCGGCCAACGCCCTCAAGGCCGGCCCCGGCGGCACCGCGCCGACGCGCGTGCTCGCGTTCGGGGTGGGCGACGGGGCGACCGGCGCGACGAACGCGCTCAACCTCCGGGCGATCTCGGGACCGACCGCCTTCACGGGAGCCAACGGCGAGACGGCCGACTACTACCAGGCGAACAACTTCGCCGCCGTCGGCACCGCCCTGCGCAATCTCGCACTGGGCAACTGCGAGGGCACGCTCACGGTGACCAAGCAGATCATCCCGAACACCACGCCGGTCGGGCAGACGACGGGTGCACTTCCCTCCGGGGCGGGATGGCAGTTCACCGGCACCGTCAACACGCCGGGCGTCACGACGCCGGCCGCGGCACGCACGACGACCGCCGACGGCACGGGCACCGTCACCTACCCGCTGGCGTTCCCCGGCGGCACGACGAGCGCCTCGGTCTCGGTGGTGGAGACGCAGCAATCGGGATTCACCCTTCAGCAGGTGGGCGGGCAGAACGCCGTCTGCCGGAACCTCAACACGAACGAAGCGGTGTCGGTCACCAACAGCGGCGCGCTCGGATTCACGGTGGACGTGCCGAGCACCCAGGCCGTGAACTGCGTCGTCTTCAACCGCGCCCCGGCGCCGGAGGCGAACCTCACGGTCACCAAGACGTGGGTCGTCAACGGCGTGACGTATCCCGACGGCGCGCAGCCGAGCGACCTGACCGCCCAGCTGCAGCTGACCGGTCCGGGCGCAGCCGGGGCGACGAACCAGGGATGGGGAGTGACCCGGACGGGCTACGCGCAGGGGGACACGACCACGCTGTCCGAACAGGTCACCCTGATCGACCCCACGATGTGCACGAGCAGCGCGGTCGTCACCAGCGTCAACGGCACGCCGGCCAACGTCCCGTTGGGTGCGGGCTACCAGATGCTTCTGAGCCAGATCAACAACACGGCGACGATCACGAACACCGTGCTCTGCAACAGCGAACTGACACTCATCAAGCAGGTTCAGGGCGGTGACGCACAGCCTTCGAGCTGGACGCTCAACGCGTCGTTCCTCGCGACCGCGCAGGTTCCCACCGGACTGCCGGGCTTCTCTGGCGCGGCGGAGTCTGCATCGGTGGCTTCGCAGAACGTGACGCCCAACGCGCGATACCAGCTGTTCGAGTCCGGCGGAGACCCTCGCTATCGGCAGACAGACAACCGGACGAACCTGCAGTCCAACCCTCTGTCGACCGGTTCGGCCACCTGCATCCGCGTCGAGGCCGACGGCGACCCGTGGCCGGGCAGCGGCTTCTCGGACGGCATCAACGGCGGCGTCAACGTGCCCCTGGGGTACCGCGTCGCGTGCACCCTGGTGAACCAGACGGCCGACCTCACGCTGCTCAAGACGGTGGTGAACGACAACGGCGGCTCGACCCCGCCGTCGGCGTGGGACCTCACCGCCACCCCCGCGGTCCTCGCGGGGCTGACCCCCACCACCGTCCCGGGCTCCGAGACGGCGGGGGTGGCCAACACGTTCGGCGTGCGTCCCGGACACGTGTACACCCTCACCGAGTCCGACGTCCCTGGCTACCAGTTCGCCAAGCTCCAGCGCTTCGTGAACGGGGCATGGGTCGATGTCGTCGCTGACCCCGATCCGCTCCGGTACCCGCAGCAGAACGGGGACGGCGACTGGCTCATCACGGTCGATCCGCTCGACGATCCGCTCTACCGGTTCGTGAACGACGACATCGCGCCGCAGCTGACGCTGGTCAAGGAGGTCACGAACGACAACGGCGGCGAGGCCGAGCCGACCGATTGGACCCTCACGGCGACCACGCCGGGCGGGCCCGACCTCAGCGGTCAGACGGAGACGCCGGCGGTGACCGCGCAGCCGGTGCGGGCGGGCGTCGTCTACACGATCGGCGAGAACGGCGGCCCGGCGGCCTACTCCCTGAACAGCCTGACGTGCACGGGATACCCGAACACGTCGGTCGGGAACCCGACGATCACGCTCGCCCCGGGCGACGACGTGACCTGCACGCTCGTCAACGACGACATCCTCATCCCCGTGACCGTGGAGAAGTCCGACGGAACGGTCGAGCAGCTCGCCGACGGCACCTGGCGCATCACGTATGAGGTGGTCGTCGCGAACGGCAGCCCCACCCTTGCGACGCGCTTCTCGCTGACCGACACGCCGCAGTTCGACACGAGCTTCACCGTCCTGACACAAGGCTGGGAGGGCTCGCCGAACGTCACCGACGTGCCGATCGAAGGCGGCGGCGTCTACACCTTCACCTACGTGGTGACCGCAGAGGCGAACATCGAACCGGTCGCACCGGGCGCCCTCGTGTGCTCGCCCACCAACGGGGGCGGCTTCTTCAACTCGGCCACGGTCACGTTCCCCTCAGGCACCGACACCGACACGGGATGCGCCGTGCCGGGAGCGCCGACCGTGCAGAAGACGGCGCAGACGGCTGTGCAGAACCCGGCAACGGGGGAGTGGACGCTCCGCTACCTGGTCGCGGTGAGCAACCCCACCCCGATCCCCCTCTCGTACACGCTGAGCGACACCGCCGCGCCCCTGCCGGCAGGTGTCGCCGGGGGAGCATGGTCGGCATCCGACCCCACTCCCGTGGGCGGCGGCACGTTCGTCCGCAACGCCGGCTGGTCGGGCGCGGGCGAGCTCGCCACCGGCACCCTGCCCGCAGGCGCTGTGCACACCTACGCCGTGACGCGCGTCGTGACGGTCGCGGCATCCGTCTCGGAGGCCGCGCTCACGTGCGGATCGACGCCCGCGGACGGGGGCGGCGTCTGGAACACGGCATCCGTCACGAACGGCATCACCGTGACCGAGTCGTCCGACTGCGTCGACATCGAGCGCCCGGCGGTCACGATCGCGAAGACCGTGACCGACACGCGTCAGCTCGCCGACGGCACGTGGGAGATCGTCTACGACGTCGTCGTGACCAACTCGTCGACCACGCTCGCGGCGGTGTACAGCCTCGCGGACTCCCTGCAGTTCGGCGGCGACATCACGGTCGAGGGGGCGTCGTGGACCGGGCCGACGAGCGGCGACTTCGCACCGGACGGCACCGCTGAGCTGGCGACCGATCGCGTGCTCGCCCCCCTGGTTGGCGATGCCGGAGTGGAGACCTACGTCGTGACGGCGCGGGCGACGGTCGATCTGGCGGCATGGGAAGGCGACACGCTCTCCTGCACCGACGAGGACCCGCCGACCGCCGGCGGCTTCCTGAACGTCGCGACGGTGACCGTGAACGGCGTCGGGATCCCGGCCGACGACTGCTCGGAGCCCGGGCTGCCGACGATCGCCAAGCAGGGCGTCGCCGCGACGCAGGATCCGTCCGATCCCTCGGCGTGGACCGTCACCTACGAGGTGACCGTGACGTCAGGCGGCTTCGACACCTTCTACTCGCTCTCCGACACCCCCGCGTTCGCCGCGGGCATCGCCCTCAACGCGGGCACGGCGCAGCGGACGGACATCGCAGATCAGCCGGTGCTTCCGATCAGTCCGGGAGCCGACTTCGTCACCGACGTCGCTCTCGCTGCGGATGCGACGCACGTCTACCTCGTGTCGTGGAGCGTCGAGGTGACGGATGCCTTCACCGAGGATGACGCGGACTGCACGGGCGAGCCCGGCAGCGGCTTCTTCAACTCGGCGACGCTGCTCGTGGGCGACATCCCCATCGACGGAAGCGACTGCATCCCGGTCGCCGACCGCGTGTATCCCACCATCGTCAAGACCGTCACGGGGACGGACCAGGATCCGTCGACGGGCGACTGGACGATCACCTACGCCATCGAGGTGACGCTGGCGCCGGTGGGGCCGGGCAACCCCGACGGCCTGGCGGCCGAGTACGACCTGACCGACACGCTGGACTTCGGCGGCGGCATCGAGGTCGTGGAGGCGACGTGGGCGGGCCAGTCCTCGGGCACGTTCGATCCGGTGACCGACCCGGCCGAACTGGCCTCGGACGAGGCCATCGCCGCGGGCGCGACGCACGTGTACTCGGTGACGGTGCGCGCGACGGTGACCGCGGAGGCGATCGACGGCGGCACCACCTCGTGCGATCCCGGCGAGGGGCAGACCGGCGGATTCCTCAACACGGCCCTGCTGAGCTCGGGAGGTGAGGACACACCCGTCGACGCGTGCGCCGAGCCGGTCTTCCCGACCATCTCCAAGTCGTCCGCCCAGGGCGGCGCCGTGCAGCAGCCCGACGGGAGCTGGGCCCTCGCGTACGACATCACGGTGTCGTATCCGTCCACGGATGCCGATCCGCGCCCGAGCGTCGGCTACGTGCTGACCGACGTGCCCGACCTGCCGGCCAATGTGGAGCTGCAGGGCGAGTGGACGGCCACTGCGGGTGCCGATACGCCCGCGCCCGACGATCCGACGTTCGACGGCGAGGGGACGTGGACCATCGTGACCGCCGCACTCGACCCGGACGAGGACGGCGTGACTCAGCACGTCTATACGATCACGGCGGTGGTGCGGGTGACCGCACCCCCCGTCGAACCGGTCGCCGAGTGCGCCGAGCTGGAGGAGACCGGCATCGTCGTGCCCAACAGCGCGACGGTGACCTCGGGCGGCTACACGGCCGACGACGACGCCTGCCAGGTCGTGCAGTTCGACGACGTCGGCGTCGAGAAGAGCGCCGACCTCGCGGGCGAGGAGACGTCGGTCGAGCCCGGAGACCAGTTCGACTACGTGATCACCGTCACGAACACCGGCACCGGTCCGGCGAACGAGATCCTCGTGTTCGACGACTCGCTGAGCGAGGCGCCGTATGTCGGTCGCGTGCAGCTCGTCGCCGGCACGCTGTCGGTCGAGCCCGCCGGGCTCGCCTACACGGACTCGTCGGATCTGCCCGGGAACGTCATCGACCTCGAGATCGATCAGCTCGCCGTCGGCGAGTCGGCGACGATCCGGGTGACGGCCGAGTTCCTGCCCGCACCGGTGGGCGGCGAGCCGCAGGTGCCGCCGGGCGAGGACCCGCCCGCGCCGACGCCGCCGCTGGACGCGATCGTCAACCTGGTGTGCGTGGCCGCAGAGTTCGACGGGAACCCCGAGAACAACTGCGACGACGCCGAGGTGCCGACGCGCGACATCACCGCGTCCGTTTACGCGACGTGCCAGAGTGATGCGCCGCTGCTGGGGTGGGTCGTGGCGAAGTCGGCGCTGCTGGCCGGCGAGCCGGCGAGCCTCCTGTGGGAGCTCGACCCGCCCAGCCCGGGAAGCGTTCCGCCCTTCGTCGAGTTCGACGAGTCGGACGAGGGCGCGGTCGGCCCGGTCTGGACCGGCCTCGCCGACTGGCCGGGAGCGTTCTTCACCCCGTCCGGCGTCGCGATCGATTACCCCGGGTGGCGTCCGATCGAGCTGAGCGACGTGGTGCCCGGATCGAACCCGATCAACTACTACATCCCCGGCCCGGAGCCCCGGACGGAGATGACGGCGGCCGACCGGCTGAACCTCGTCTACAACGGCCTGATCCTCGATGACAGCGAGCTCGACTACGCGTGGCGCGGAGCGTCGACGGTCACGCTCTCGGTCAACCCCGAGCTGACGTTCGAGGTGGAGTACCCGCCGGCGACGCCGGAGTGCGTCCAGGCGCGGCACAGCACGGTCGAGATCGAGAAGACGGCGAGCGTCGAGCGCACCAGCGCGGGGCAGTCGTTCACCTACAGCCTGGAAGTGGCGAACGTGAGCGACGACTCGGCGGCCGAAGCCGTGGTCATCACCGACGCCATCCCTGCCGACCTCCGGATCACGTCGGTGACGTGGCCCGGCCAGGGCGACGCGGGGGTCTTCCCGAACTGGAGCTCGTGCGCTGTCACCGGGCAGAACGCGCAGGGGTACGGCGGGGTCCTGAACTGCACGCTGTTCGGTCCGCTGCAGCCGGTCGGTGCAAACGATTCGCCATCGAGCGCGCCGACGATCACGCTCGCGGCGACGGTGAATCCCGCGTCGACGGCAGCGGTCATCACGAACGTCGCGGTGGTGGAGTATCAGACGTTCGGCGACCCGGAAGACACGGGAACCGACTCGGACGACGCGACGGTCCTGCTGTCGGGCCTTCCGGTGACAGGCGGGTCGCCGGCGCTGCCGCTGATCATGCTCGGCTTCCTCGCCCTCCTCGGCGGCGTCGCGACCCTCGTCGTCACGCGCCGGCGTAGGAAGTCGGCGACGGTCGACGTGCAGTAGCGAGCCCGGCTTCCGGGCGGGGCCCGCCGACATGCTCGGCGGGCCCCGTGCGTGTGCGACACCCCGTCCCGCCACCGCGCGGACTCGATTTCGTCGGCGCCGCTCTCGCCCGATAGTCTTCGAGAACGCGGCATGCGTGCCCCGCATCGGGAGACTGCTCTCTCGGACCGCCCCTTGGGGGGAGCGGTGGGGCGCCGGCCGTCACAGTGCCGACCCGAAGGCGCTGGGGGTTACGGCGTGCTCATCGCGCCGTGTGGGGAAGGGAAAAGCGTGCTCGACGTACGCATTAATCGGCGTGCCTCCGCGCTGCTCGCAGCGCTGCTCGCCGTCGCACTGGTCTTCGCTCCGCTCGTGACGAGCGGGGCAGCGGCCGCGGAAACGAAGGGTGTCACCGGCGAACTCGTCGAGTGGACCTCCGACACCAACAAGACGTCCTATTGGGAGGCTCTGTACGCCGACCACGAGGCCGTCTGCTACTCGAGCTCGGGCAGCACCAGCCACGGCTCCATCACCGACGGCGGCAAGACCGTCACGCTGCGGCAGTACGACCCGTCGTGGCCGGGCGACCACTGGGAGCTTCTCGTCGTCAAGGGCGGCAACCTGTGGAACAACGTCGTCGAGCACCCGCAGGCCGGCGTCGCCTACGCGTCGCCGGAGAACAGCGGCGGACAGCAGTCCGACGTCTCGCACTGGATCGTCTGCAAGGGCACGACGCCCGAGGTGCCGCCGACCGTCGTGACACCGACCCTCACCTTCTCGCTGCCGACCTGTGCGCTCGCCGGCATCCTGACGCTCGGCGACAACGTCACGTGGACCTCGGTGAAGAACGAGGACGGCACGACGACGTACACGGCTTCGCCGGCGGCCGGCACGGTCTTCGCGGAGGGCGTGACGCGCGAGTGGACCGTCCCGAGCCTCGAGAGGCTGCCGGTGTACCACCCCTCGTGCACTCCCGAGGAGGAGCCGACCGAGGTGACGCCGGCGCTGACCTACACGCCCGCCACCTGCGACGCGGCCGGAACCGTCACCAGGAGCGAGGGCGTCGAATGGACCCCGACCTCGAACGAGGACGGCTCGACGACCTGGACGGCCGCGCCGCTCGCCGGCACGGTGTTCCCGGAGGCCGCCCAGACGCAGTGGACGGTTCCCAGCCTCGCTCAGCTCTCCGCAGACGACGAGGCCTGCCGCGGCGAGGAGGAGCCGCCCGGCGACCCCGACCTCGTCCCCGGCAGCATCCTCGCGGTCTGCCAGGGCGACGTGCCGTACCTCTCGTACGACGTCACGCTTCCCGAGGGCTTCTCGACCGACGACGCGACCCCCCTCACGATCACCTTCGTGAACCCCGCGGGCGACGACTACGTCGTCGGCGACCAGCCGCTGCAGGGGAGCCTGCTGTGGCCGGGTGCCTCGGCGGCCGAACCGAAGATGTGGCCCGGCTGGGCGCTCGTGGATGGCACCTACACCGAGACCGACGGCAACTTGCGGTGGACCCGTGCGGGCGTCACGGTGATCTTCGAGGTCAACCCGTCCTACGAGACGTCCGTCGTCTACCCCCAGGCGAGCGCCCTGTGCGCGAACCCGGCCGCAATCCCGTCGGTGCCCGCCACGCCGGCGTCTGACTCCGCCGGTCCCGCCGACCCCGCCGACCCCGGCACCCTCGCCGTGACCGGCAGCGTGTTCCAGGCCGGCTACCTCGCGGCCGGCGCGATCGCGCTCCTGGCGGGCGTCGCGATGACGGTCTACACCGCGCGCCGGCGCCGCAGCAGCGACGCCAGCTGACGCTCGGTCGGATCAGAGGGGCGGTCGCGCGAAGCGCGGCCGCCCCTTCACCGTGACTCCGGCGGCTCCCGGGTGGGCAAGGACGCGCCGCGGCATCCACCACCGTGACTTGTCTGTGAGAGCGCCCTGCATAGCGCGTCGCGACACGCCCGGGTTTGCGACACGCCCGGGCGGCCCGTAGACTAGTCAGGTTCCACATTCCGGCGCCCCTTTCGGCGCGCGCCGGATCACTGCCAGGGCAGTGCATAGGAAGCGCAAGCGAACTCCTAGGCCGCGGGCAGCAGAACAGCACATCCACCTTCGAGGCTCGGGAACCGGGTAGCCGGAACTCGGGCCGTGCGCGTGCGCACAGGGGAGTGGAGCCGGATGCCGCGGCCTCCGGTTTGACAGCAGAACAGCGGTGCAGCATCCCTCGACCTGTCGAGGAAGAAGTGCCCAGGCGCCTCGCGATCGCGGAGCGTCATGTGCGTCCGATGCCCTCAGAGGTAAGACGCGGAAAGAGAGTGAGCAGACAATGGCGGGACAGAAGATCCGCATTCGCCTGAAGTCGTACGACCACGCCGGACTCGACAGCTCGGCGCGCAAGATCGTCGACACCGTGACCCGTGCCGGTGCGACCGTCGTGGGCCCCGTGCCCCTTCCGACCGAGAAGAACGTCGTGTGCGTCATCCGGTCGCCCCACAAGTACAAGGACAGCCGCGAGCACTTCGAGATGCGCACCCACAAGCGTCTGATCGACATCATCGACCCGACGCCCAAGGCCGTCGACTCGCTGATGCGCCTCGACCTGCCGGCCGACGTCAACATCGAGATCAAGCTCTGAGGACGACGGCAATGGCACACATCAACGAAAAGGTTTCCAAGGGTCTCCTCGGCACCAAGCTGGGCATGACCCAGGTGTG
Organism: Microbacterium sp. BK668; assembly: GCF_004362195.1. Classification (NCBI taxonomy): domain Bacteria; kingdom Bacillati; phylum Actinomycetota; class Actinomycetes; order Micrococcales; family Microbacteriaceae; genus Microbacterium; species Microbacterium sp. BK668. The sequence continues at coordinate 74,076 of NZ_SNWG01000001.1, read as the reverse complement.
GAACGAGAACGGCAAGCTCGTTCCCGTCACCGTCATCGAGATCGCCCCGAACGTGGTCACGCAGGTGCGCACGCCCGAGAAGGACGGTTACAACGCCGTTCAGATCGCCGCGGGCCAGATCGACCCGCGCAAGGTGAACAAGCCCCTCACGGCCCACTTCGAGGCCGCCGGCGTGACCCCGCGCCGTCACCTCACCGAGATCCGCACGGCGGACGCTGCTGACTACTCACTCGGTCAGGAGCTCACGGTGGACGGCGTGTTCGAGGCCGGCCAGCTGGTCGACGTCGTCGGCACCAGCAAGGGCAAGGGCACCGCCGGTGTCATGAAGCGCCACAACTTCAAGGGCGTCTCCGCCTCGCACGGTGCGCACCGCAACCACCGCAAGCCCGGTTCGATCGGCGCGTCGTCGACCCCGAGCCGCGTCTTCAAGGGCATGCGCATGGCCGGCCGCATGGGTGGCGAGCGCGTGACCGTCCTCAACCTCACGGTGCACGCCGTCGACGCCGAGAAGGGTCTGCTGCTCGTCAAGGGCGCCGTCCCCGGTGCGCGCGGCCGCATCGTCTACGTCCGCAACGCAGTGAAGGGTGCCTGATCTCCATGGCTGACTCGACTCTCGCGCTCGACGTCCTGAAGGCCGACGGCAAGAAGGCCGGCTCCGTGGAGCTGCCCGCCGCTCTCTTCGACGTCAAGACGAACATCCCGCTCATCCACCAGGTCGTCGTCGCGCAGCTCGCGGCGGCTCGCCAGGGCACCCACTCGACGAAGCGTCGCGGTGAGGTCTCCGGCGCCGGCCGCAAGCCCTTCAAGCAGAAGGGCACGGGCAACGCCCGGCAGGGATCGATCCGCGCGCCGCACATGACCGGCGGTGGCATCGTGCACGGCCCGAAGCCGCGCGACTACTCGCAGCGCACTCCCAAGAAGATGGTCGCCGCCGCGCTCCTCGGAGCTCTCAGCGACCGCGCTCGCGGGGACCGCCTGCACATCGTCGACTCGTTCGGCATCGAGGGCGCGCCCTCGACGAAGGCCGCCGCCGCGGTCCTCGCCGAGCTCGCCCCGACGAAGAACGTCCTCGTCGTCATCGAGCGTGACGACGAGCTCAGCATCAAGAGCGTCCGCAACCTCGCGTACGTCCACGTGCTGCCCTTCGACCAGCTGAACGCCTACGACGTGCTCGTCTCCGACGACATCGTCTTCACCAAGGCCGCCTACGACGCGTTCGTCGCGTCGAAGTCCGGCGCCACCGAGGAGGTCTCGGCATGACCGCCGTCAACAAGGACCCGCGCGACATCATCCTGAAGCCGGTCGTCTCCGAGAAGAGCTACGGGCTCATCGACGAGGGGAAGTACACGTTCCTCGTGGACCCCCGCGCCTCCAAGTCCGAGATCAAGCTCGCGATCGAGAAGATCTTCGGCGTGAAGGTGGCCTCGGTCAACACGCTCAACCGCGTCGGCAAGGCCCGTCGCACCCGCTTCGGCACGGGCAAGCGCAAGGACACCAAGCGCGCCATCGTGACGCTCAAGTCGGGCACCATCGACATCTTCACGGCAGTCGGCTGACGGTCGGGAACGAGGACTAGAGAACAATGGCAATTCGCAAGTACAAGCCCACGACCCCCGGTCGCCGCGGCTCGTCGGTGGCCGACTTCGCCGAGATCACCCGATCGACGCCCGAGAAGTCGCTCCTCCGCCCGCTCGCCAAGACCGGTGGCCGCAACAACCAGGGCCGCATCACCACGCGTCACATCGGCGGTGGCCACAAGCGCCAGTACCGCGTCATCGACTTCCGTCGCAACGACAAGGACGGCATCGACGCCAAGGTCGCGCACATCGAGTACGACCCCAACCGCACCGCGCGCATCGCGCTGCTGCACTACTTCGACGGCGAGAAGCGCTACATCCTCGCGCCGAACAAGCTGCAACAGGGCGACATCGTCGAGTCGGGCGCCGGCGCCGACATCAAGCCCGGCAACAACCTGCCGCTGCGCAACATCCCCACGGGTACGGTCGTGCACGCGATCGAGCTCCGTCCCGGCGGCGGCGCCAAGCTCGCCCGCTCGGCCGGCGCCTCGGTGCGTCTCGTCGCGAAGGACGGCCCCTACGCCCAGCTGCGTCTGCCCTCGGGCGAGATCCGTAACGTCGACGCGCGCTGCCGCGCGACGATCGGCGAGGTCGGCAACGCCGAGCAGTCCAACATCAACTGGGGCAAGGCCGGCCGCAAGCGCTGGAAGGGCGTCCGCCCGACCGTGCGCGGTGTCGCGATGAACCCGGTCGACCACCCGCACGGTGGTGGTGAGGGCAAGACCTCCGGTGGACGTCATCCCGTCACTCCTTGGGGCCAGGCTGAGGGTCGCACCCGCCACGCCAACAAGGAAAGCGACAAGTACATCGTCCGTCGTCGCAACGCCGGCAAGAAGCGCAAGTAGGAGTAGAGGAAGATGCCTCGTAGCCTTAAGAAGGGCCCCTTCGTCGACGAGCACCTGCTTCGCAAGGTCGTCGCTCAGAACGAAGCCGGTACCAAGAACGTCATCAAGACCTGGTCGCGTCGCTCGATGATCATCCCCGCGATGCTCGGCCACACGATCGCCGTCCACGACGGTCGCAAGCACATCCCCGTGTTCGTGACCGAGACCATGGTCGGCCACAAGCTGGGCGAGTTCGCGCCCACCCGCACCTTCCGCGGCCACGTGAAGGACGACAAGAAGGGCCGCCGCCGCTGACGCGGGGGCAGAGGAGAGAGAAATGGTGGAGTCCATCGCACGCGTGCGACACATCCGCGTGACCCCTCAGAAGGCTCGTCGTGTCGTCGCGCTCATCAAGGGCAAGCAGGCCCAGGAGGCGCTCGCGATCCTGAAGTTCGCGCCGCAGAGCGCGAGCGAGCCGATCTACAAGCTCGTCGCCTCGGCGATCGCGAACGCTCGCGTGAAGGCCGACCAGGTGAACGAGTACCTGGACGAGCAGGACCTGTACGTGGCCAACGCGTACGTCGACGAGGGCACGACGCTCAAGCGCTTCCAGCCCCGCGCACAGGGTCGCGCCTTCCAGATCAAGAAGCGCACGAGCCACATCACGGTGGTCCTCGCGACCCCGGAGGCGGCCGACGCCGCTCCGGCCAAGACCAGCAAGAAGGCGAGCAAGTAATGGGACAGAAGGTCAACCCGTACGGCTTCCGCCTCGGCATCACCACGGACCACGTGTCGCGGTGGTTCTCGGACTCGACCAAGCCGGGCCAGCGCTACGCCGACTACGTCGCCGAGGACATCAAGATCCGCAAGCTCCTGCAGACGCAGCTCGACCGCGCCGGCGTGAGCAACATCGAGATCGAGCGCACGCGTGACCGCGTCCGCGTCGACATCCACACCGCCCGCCCGGGCATCGTGATCGGCCGCCGCGGCGCCGAGGCCGAGCGCATCCGCGCCGACCTCGAGAAGCTGACCGGCAAGCAGATCCAGCTCAACATCCTCGAGGTGAAGAACCCCGAGGCCGACGCGCAGCTCGTCGCCCAGGGCATCGCGGAGCAGCTCTCTGCTCGTGTGGCGTTCCGCCGCGCGATGCGCAAGGGCCTGCAGGGCGCCCAGCGCGCCGGCGCCAAGGGCGTCCGCATCCAGGTGTCGGGCCGCCTCGGCGGCGCCGAGATGAGCCGCTCGGAGTTCTACCGCGAGGGCCGTGTGCCCCTGCACACGCTCCGCGCCAACATCGACTACGGCTTCTACGAGGCCAAGACGACCTTCGGCCGCATCGGCGTGAAGGTCTGGATCTACAAGGGCGATCTCACCAACAAGGAGCTCGCACGCGAGCAGGCCAACGCGCCGAAGCAGTCCCGCGGTCGTGACGACCGCGGCGGCGACCGTCGTCGTGGCCCTCGCAACGAGGCCCCCGTGGCAGAAGGAGCGTCGGCGTAATGCTCATCCCCCGCAAGGTCAAGCACCGCAAGCAGCACCACCCCGGCCGTTCGGGTCAGGCCACCGGCGGCACGAAGGTCAGCTTCGGCGAGTTCGGCATCCAGGCCCTCACCCCCGCGTACGTGACCAACCGTCAGATCGAGTCCGCTCGTATCGCGATGACCCGTCACATCAAGCGCGGCGGCAAGGTGTGGATCAACATCTACCCCGACCGACCGCTGACGAAGAAGCCCGCCGAGACCCGCATGGGTTCCGGCAAGGGCTCGCCGGAGTGGTGGGTCGCAAACGTCAAGCCGGGTCGCGTCCTCTTCGAGGTCGCCGGCGTCAACGAGCAGCTCGCTCGCGAGGCGCTGACCCGTGCCATCCACAAGCTGCCTCTGAAGGCACGCATCATCAAGCGCGAGGAGGGCGACGCGTAATGGCGATCGGCACCAAGACGCTCGCTCCGAGCGAGCTCGACACGTTCGAAGACCAGCGCCTCGTCGAGGAGCTGCGCAAGGCCAAGGAAGAGCTGTTCAACCTGCGCTTCCAGTCGGCCACGGGCCAGCTCGAGAGCCACGGCCGCATCCGTGCGGTCAAGCGCGACATCGCGCGGCTCTACACCGTGATCCGTGAGCGCGAGCTCGGCATCCGTGCCACGCCCGCCCCGCTCGAGGTCGCGACGAAGGCGAAGCGCCGCTCTGAGCGAGCGGAGCGGGACGAAGCGAAGACGAAGGCCAAGAAGGCGGATGCCGCCGACTCGGCCGCGAAGGAAGAGGCCGAGTGATGGCTGACACGAAGAAGGCAGCGGCCGCCGAGGCCGAGGTCAAGGACCAGGTCGCCGGTCACGAGTCGGCCGCCCACGACGTCCGCGACGCGAACGCCCGCGGGTACCGCAAGGCCCGCCGCGGCTACGTCGTGAGCGACAAGATGGACAAGACGATCGTCGTCGAGGTCGAGGACCGCGTGAAGCACCCCCTCTACGGCAAGGTCATCCGCCGGACGTCCAAGGTCAAGGCCCACGACGAGGGCAACACCGCCGGCATCGGCGACCTCGTCCTCATCAACGAGACCCGGCCGCTTTCCGCCACCAAGCGCTGGCGCCTGGTCGAGATCCTCGAGAAGGCCAAGTAAGCCCTCGGGCCTGCTTGGAACCCAAGGAGTAAGAAGTGATTCAGAACGAATCCCGCCTCAAGGTCGCCGACAACACCGGCGCCAAGGAGCTGCTCACGATCCGTGTGCTCGGCGGCTCCAACCGGCGCTACGCCGGCTTGGGCGACGTCATCGTCGCCACGGTCAAGGACGCGATCCCGGGCGGAAACGTCAAGAAGGGCGACGTCGTCAAGGCCGTCGTCGTCCGCACCGTCAAGCAGACGCGCCGTCCCGACGGCTCGTACATCAAGTTCGACGAGAACGCCGCCGTCATCCTGAAGAACGACGGGGAGCCCCGCGGCACCCGCATCTTCGGACCGGTCGGCCGTGAGCTTCGCGACAAGAAGTTCATGAAGATCGTCTCGCTCGCCCCGGAGGTCATCTGATCATGGCGAAGATCAAGAAGGGCGACCTGGTTCAGGTCATCTCGGGCGCCAAGCCCGAGCGCGGCGGAGACCGCGGCAAGCAGGGCAAGGTCCTCGAGGTCCTGTCCGAGCAGAACCGCGTCATCGTCGAGGGCGTGAACTACGTCACGAAGCACAACCGCGTGGGCCAGACCCAGCGCGGCACCAAGACCGGCGGCATCGAGACGTTCGAGGCCCCGATCCACATCTCCAACGTCGCGCTCGTCGACCCCTCGTCCAAGAAGCCGACGCGTGTCGGCCACCGCGTCGAGGAGAAGACCAAGGACGGCGTCAAGCGCACCGTCCGCGTGCGCTACGCGAAGAAGTCAGGCAAGGACCTCTGAATATGAGCACCACCACTGCCGTGGAGGCTGGCAAGATCCAGCCCCGCCTGAAGCAGAAGTACAACGCCGAGATCAAGAAGTCGCTGCAGGACGAGTTCGGCTACGCCAACGTCATGCAGATTCCCGGCCTGGTGAAGGTCGTCGTGAACACCGGTGTCGGCGAGGCGGCTCGCGACAGCAAGGTGATCGACGGTGCGGTCGACGACCTCACCAAGATCACGGGTCAGAAGCCCGTCGTGACCAAGGCCCGCAAGTCCATCGCGCAGTTCAAGCTGCGCGAGGGCCAGGCCATCGGCGCGCACGTCACCCTCCGGGGCGACCGCGCATGGGAGTTCGTCGACCGCCTGGTCAACCTCGCGCTGCCCCGCATCCGCGACTTCCGCGGGCTGTCGGCCAAGCAGTTCGACGGCCACGGCAACTACACGTTCGGTCTCCAGGAGCAGTCGGTGTTCCACGAGATCAACCAGGACAAGATCGACCGCGTGCGCGGCTTCGACATCACGATCGTCACCTCGGCGAAGACGGATGACGAGGGCCGGGCGCTGCTTCGTCACCTCGGCTTCCCGTTCCGCGCGGACGACGCCCAGGCCTGATCTGACGAAGTCCTCGGGGGATCTCCCCGAGGCAGTCATAGAAGGTCGTCTGTCGTGTAACGGCAGCCGAAACCTCATGAACGAAGGAATCAAGAAATGACAATGACAGACCCGGTCGCAGACATGCTGACCCGTCTGCGCAACGCGAACTCGGCGCACCACGACTCCGTGTCGCTGCCGAGCTCGAAGCTCAAGACGCACATCGCCGACATCCTCAAGCAGGAGGGCTACATCGCCGAGTGGGCCGTCGAGGACGCCCGCGTCGGCCAGACCCTCACCCTGACCCTCAAGTACGGCCCGAACCGCGAGCGGTCGATCGCCGGCATCAAGCGCGTCTCGAAGCCGGGCCTGCGCGTCTACGCGAAGTCGACCGAGATCCCCAAGGTCCTCGGCGGCCTCGGCGTCGCCATCCTGTCCACCTCCTCCGGTCTCCTCACGGACCGCCAGGCCGAGCAGAAGGGCGTGGGTGGGGAAGTCCTCGCCTACGTGTGGTGATCTGACATGTCGCGTATCGGTCGTCTCCCGATCGACATCCCCGCCGGCGTGACCATCACGGTCGACGGACAGGATGTCGCGGTCAAGGGTCCCAAGGGCGAGCTCACGCTCTCCGTGGCACGCCCCATCGAAGTCCAGGTCGAAGAGGGTCAGGTGCTCGTCACCCGTCCCGACGACGAGCGCTCCTCGCGTTCGCTGCACGGCCTGACCCGCACGCTCATCAACAACAACATCATCGGTGTCACCCAGGGCTACTCCAAGGGCCTCGAGGTCGTCGGCACGGGTTACCGCGTCGCCCAGAGGGGCAGCTCGGTCGAGTTCGCCCTCGGCTTCTCGCACCCCGTCCTCGTCGAGCCGCCCGCGGGCATCACGTTCACGGTCGAGGGCAACAACAAGCTCACCGTGAGCGGCATCGACAAGCAGGCCGTCGGCGAGGCGGCCGCGAACATCCGCAAGATCCGCAAGCCCGAGCCGTACAAGGGCAAGGGTGTGCGTTACGCCGGCGAGGTCGTTCGGCGCAAGGCCGGAAAGGCTGGTAAATAACCATGGCTGTGAAGTCGAAGACCGACGCGCGCGCGCGTCGTCACGCCCGCCTTCGCAAGAAGGTCGTCGGCACCCCCGAGCGTCCCCGCCTGGTCGTCACCCGTTCGTCGCGTCACGTCTTCGTGCAGATCGTCGACGACAGCAAGGGCCGCACGCTGGCCTCGGCCTCGACCCTCGAGGCCGACCTGCGCGCGTCCGAGGACGACAAGACGGCAAAGGCCCGCAAGGTCGGCGAGCTTCTCGCCGAGCGCGCCAAGGCCGCCGGCGTCACGGACGTCGTGTTCGACCGTGGCGGCAACCGCTACGCCGGCCGTGTCGCGGCGATCGCCGACGGCGCCCGCGAGGGAGGTCTGAACCTGTGAGTGACAACAAGGAGAACAACGTGACCGCAGAGGCTCCGGCCGAGGCCCAGGCCCCGGCTGCCGAAGCACCCGCCGAGCGCGAGCGCGAGCCGCGTCGCGGTGGCCGTGAGCGCAGCCAGACCCGCGGTGACCGCGGCGGCCGCGACCGCAACGAGAGCCAGTTCCTCGAGCGCGTCGTCACGATCAACCGCGTGTCGAAGGTCGTCAAGGGCGGTCGTCGCTTCAGCTTCACGGCGCTCGTCGTCGTGGGCGATGGCAACGGCGTCGTCGGCGTCGGCTACGGCAAGGCCCGCGAGGTCCCCCTCGCCATCTCGAAGGGCGTCGAAGAGGCCAAGCGCAACTTCTTCCGCGTGCCCCGCGCCGGCGTCACCATTCCGCACCCCGTGCAGGGTGAGGCCGCGGCCGGTGTCGTGCTGCTGCGTCCGGCTGCCGCCGGTACCGGCGTCATCGCGGGCGGCCCCGTGCGCGCCGTCCTGGAGTGCGCCGGGATCCACGACGTCCTGTCGAAGTCGCTCGGCTCGTCGAACACGATCAACATCGTCCACGCGACGGTCGACGCCCTCAAGCAGCTCGAGGAGCCCCGTGCGGTCGCCGCGCGCCGCGGCCTCGAGTTCGACCAGGTCGCACCGGCTCGTCTCGTCCGTGCCGAGGCCGAGGCCGCCGAGGCCGCCCGTGCTGCGAAGGCAGGTGTCTGATGGCTGCGCGTCTGAAGGTCACGCAGATCAAGTCCAAGGTGAGCGAGAAGCAGAACCAGCGCGACACGCTGCGTTCGCTCGGTCTCAAGCGGATCGGCGACTCGGTCGTCCGTCCCGACGACGCGCAGACGCGCGGCTACGTCAAGACCGTCGCCCACCTCGTGAAGGTTGAGGAGATCGACTGATGGCTGACAAGGCCGAGAAGAAGGACGACGTGGCCGAGGTCACCGAGTCCAAGAAGGCTGCCGCGAAGCCGGCCGCCGAGAAGGCGCCCAAGGCCGCCAAGTCCGACGCCAAGAAGGACGCCGTGAAGAAGGACGCCGTGAAGAAGGATGCCCCGGCAGCCCGCCCCGGCGTGCTCAAGGTGCACCACCTTCGCCCGGTCCCCGGCGCCAACACCGCCAAGACCCGCGTGGGTCGCGGTGAGGGCTCGAAGGGCAAGACCGCCGGCCGCGGCACCAAGGGCACGAAGGCCCGCTACCAGGTCCGCCAGGGCTTCGAGGGTGGCCAGATGCCGCTGCACATGCGCACCCCGAAGCTGCGCGGGTTCAAGAACCCGTTCCGCGTCGAGTACCAGGTGGTCAACCTCGAGAAGCTCGCCGAGCTCTACCCCTCGGGCGGCGACGTGACCGTGAGCGACCTCGTCGCCAAGGGCGCGGTCCGCAAGAACGAGAAGGTCAAGGTGCTCGGCACCGGCGACATCGCGGTCAAGCTCAACGTGTCGGTCGACAAGGTCTCGGGCTCCGCCGAGCAGAAGATCGTCGCCGCGGGCGGTTCCGTCAAGTAGTACCCAGCAGGGGTCGGAGCGTTCTCCGACCCCTGCTGTCGTCCCCGGCGCACACCCTCGCAACGTCGCGGGTGGCCCGCTGGGTTACGCTGGTTGACGGCGCGCCGCGTCGCGTGCCGGCATCCCCTCTGGAGGCAACCTCTTGTTCAGCGCAATCGCGCGGGTCTTCCGTACGCCCGACCTACGGCGGAAGATCGCATTCACACTGGCGATCATCGCCCTCTACCGTCTGGGCGCGCACGTCCCCGCTCCGTTCGTGGACTTCCCGAACGTGCAGGACTGTCTGCGTGAGCAGAGCGCCGGCACCGAGGGGCTGCTGTCGCTCGTCAACCTCTTCTCCGGCGGCGCACTGCTGCAGCTGTCGATCTTCGCTCTCGGCGTCATGCCCTACATCACCGCGACGATCATCGTGCAGCTGCTCCGCGTGGTCATCCCGCACTTCGAGACCCTCTACAAGGAGGGTCAGGCGGGCCAGGCGCGGCTGACGCAGTACACCCGTTACCTGACGATCGCGCTCGCACTGCTGCAGTCGACGACGCTCGTGACGGTGGCCCGCAGCGGCCAGCTGTTCGGCACGACCGGCATCCCCGCCTGCGAGCAGCTGCTCACCAACGACGTGTGGTGGGCGCAGCTGCTCATGATCATCACGATGACCGCCGGCACCGGCCTCATCATGTGGTTCGCCGAGCTCGTCACCGAGCGCGGCATCGGCAACGGCATGTCGATCCTCATCTTCACGTCGATCGCGGCGGCGTTCCCCGCGTCGATGTGGGCGATCTGGCAGTCGCGCGGCTTCGAGGTCTTCCTCCTCGTCCTGGCCGTCGGCATCGTCGTGGTCGGCCTCGTGGTCTTCGTCGAGCAGTCGCAGCGCCGCATCCCGGTGCAGTACGCCAAGCGCATGGTCGGGCGCCGCACCTACGGCGGCACCAACACGTACATCCCGATCAAGGTCAACATGGCCGGCGTCGTGCCCGTCATCTTCGCCTCGTCGCTGCTGTACATCCCGGCGCTCATCGCGCAGTTCAACCAGCCGCAGGCCGGTGAAGAGGTCCCGGCATGGGTGGCCTGGATCCAGCTCTACCTCGTGCGCGGCGACCACCCGCTGTACATGCTCCTGTACTTCCTCCTCATCGTCGGGTTCACGTACTTCTACGTCGCGATCACGTTCAACCCCGTCGAGGTCGCCGACAACATGAAGAAGTACGGCGGGTTCATCCCCGGCATCCGTGCGGGTCGTCCGACGGCCGAGTACCTGGACTACGTGCTCACGCGCATCACGCTGCCCGGCTCGATCTACCTGGGCCTCATCGCCCTTCTGCCGCTCATCGCCCTCGCGACGGTCGGCGCCAACCAGAACTTCCCGTTCGGCGGCGCATCGATCCTCATCATCGTGGGTGTCGGTCTCGAGACGGTGAAGCAGATCGACGCCCAGCTGCAGCAGCGGCACTACGAGGGGCTCCTGCGATGACCCGCCTCCTGATCGTCGGGCCGCAAGGCTCGGGCAAGGGCACGCAGGGCGTCCGCATCGCCGAGACGTTCGGCATCCCCGTCGTCTCGACGGGGGATGTGTTCCGCGCCAACGTGTCGCAGGGCACCGAGCTGGGCGAGCAGGTCAAGAGCATCATCGACGCCGGTCAGCTCGTCCCCGACGAGCTGACCAGCGCCGTCGTCCGCGACCGCCTGTCGAAGCAGGATGCCGCGGAAGGGTTCCTCCTCGACGGCTACCCGCGCAACCTCGCCCAGGTGATGCACCTCGACGAGTTCCTCGAGGGCCGCGACGAGAGCCTCGACGCCGTGATCGTGCTCGCCGTGCCGCGCGAGGAGAGCATCGCCCGGCTGAAGAAGCGCGCCTCCGAGCAGGGCCGTGCCGACGACACCGACGAGGTGATCGCCGCACGCCTGTCGATCTACGAGACCGAGACGTCGCCGATCCTGGGCGTGTACGGCACCCGCGGGATCGTCGACGAGGTCGACGGGGTCGGATCGCTCGACGACATCACGAACCGCATCATCGCCGCGCTCGAGGCGCGCGGGCTGACCCGTCCGGCCGCCGCCTGACGTGGTCTCGCTCCGCCGCTCGATCTACAAGTCGCCCGCCCAGCTGCGGTCGATGGTGGAGCCGGGCCTCATCACCGCCGCCGCGCTGGAGGCGGTCCGGGCGCTCATCGCACCGGGCGTGACGACCGAGGAGCTGGATGCCGAGGCATCCCGGGTCATCACCGCGCGCGGTGCGCGCTCGAACTTCCAGCTCGTCCGTGGCTACCGCCACACGATCTGCGCCTCGGTCAACGAGCAGGTCGTGCACGGCATCCCGTCCTCCCGCGCGCTCGAGCCCGGCGACATCGTGTCGATCGATGCCGGAGCGGAGTACCGCGGGTGGAACGGCGACTCGGCGTTCACGGTCGTCGTCCCCGACGCGTCGCGTCCCGACATCGTGGCCGAGCGCGAGGAGCTGTCGCGCGTGACCGAGGGCTCGCTCTGGGCCGGCATCGCGTCGCTCGCGTCGGCTGGGCATCTCGCGGAGGTGGGTGTCGCCATCCAGTCCTTCATCGACGACGCGGGGCACGGGTACGGCATCCTGCGGGACTACGTCGGCCACGGCATCGGACGGAAGATGCACGAATCGCCCTCGGTCTTCAACTACCGCGTCGCCGATCCGGGCCCCGAGGTGCGTCCCGGGCTCGCGGTCGCGATCGAGCCGATGGTCGTCATCGGCGATCAGAGGACGCGTGTCGAGGACGACGGCTGGACGGTCTCGACGGTCGACGGCACTGCCGGTTCCCACTGGGAGCACAGCGTCGCCGTGCACGATGACGGTATCTGGGTGCTCACGGCGCCCGACGGGGGCAAGGCGGGGCTCGCGCCGTTCGGCGTGACGCCCGTGCCCGTGGTGTGAGAAGGGGAACGCGGTGGCTCAGAGGCAGCAGCGCAAGGTCAACTGGTTCGCGATCTGGATCAGCGTCGGCGTCGTCGTCGCGCTCGTGGTCGTGGCAGGGCTCGTCGTCTGGATGAACAACCAGTCCACCGGCCCGGGCGAGGCGCCGCAGGCGTCGAACATCGACGCCGAGACGGGCGCGATCAGCGTCGGCCAGGGGTCGAACGAGCTCGCCACCTACATCGACTTCATGTGCCCCATCTGCAACCAGTTCGAGCAGTCCTACGGTGAGACGATCCAGAGCCTCGTGGACGACGGCTCCATCACCCTGAACATCCACCCCATCTCCATCCTCGACCGCGCGTCGCAGGGCACCGAGTACTCGACGCGGGCCGCGAATGCGATGTACTGCGTCGCGGTGGCGGATGCCGAGGCATCCGTCCCCTTCATGCAGGCGATGTACCAGAACCAGCCCGAGGAGGGGTCGACGGGCCTCACCGACGAGCAGATCCTGGGCATCGCCGAGGGCGCGGGCGTCACGGGCATCGACGACTGCGTGACCGGCGGTCAGTACTCGAAGTTCGTCACGGCGATGACCGAGCAGACCCCCGTCAAGGAGGGCGCCGGCGGCATCGGCACCCCGACGGTCGTGCTGAACGGCGAGATCATCGACCTGACGGGCGACCCGCAGGCCGACCTCGTCGCGGCCCTGCAGTAGCCACCCGGCCCGACCGTAGCCGCGAGCCCACACTCCCACGCATCACCCCACAGGTCCGCACGTCGCGGGTGCGAGGGTTGGTGCATGGATATGTGGGTCGCAGGCGTCCTCCCCAGAGGAGCTGACCTCGAAGTCGCCCACAGGCGGCGGGCGGGGGACTCCGGGTCCGGGCGCCGGAGCAGACCATGGCCCGATGGATGTCGGCGACATAGGGCTTCACGTGCAGTCTGCGGAAGGACTTCGGATGCTGGGGGTCGGCCGCACGCGCCTGCGCGACGCGGTAGCGTCCGGTGACTTCGTCGTCGTCCACCGCGGGTGGTACGTAGCCGGCGAGATCTGGAAGCGCTGGCATTCCGAGTCCCGCCACGCCGCTCGGTCGCTTGCGACCGTCCGGGCCATGAGAGACGGAGGGACCGTCGCATCCCACACGTCGGCAGCGGCCCTGTGGGGGCTGCCGTTCTACCGCTTCGAGCCCCAGCGCGTCCACGTGACGGGGCCGCGCGTCAACGGCGTCGCGCGCGGCGCTCACCCGGTCGTGCGCCACGAGGGTGACATCGTGGCGTGTCGCGCGGTGGTGGACGGGGTCGCGGTCACCAGCCTCGCGCGCACGATCGCCGACGTGATCGGCCGGCTGCCCCTCGAGGCATCCGTCGCACTGGCCGATGCCGGCCTGCGGCGAGTCGCTTGGCGTGGCGGCGACGATCCATACGATGTCGCGGAGGCGGAGAGGCTGAAAGCCGAGGTCCGTCAATGCTCGGCGCTGACCGCCGGCGCGCGCGGGAGCCGTCAGGCACGGTGGGTGATCGCCTTCGCCGACGGTCGGGCCCAGCGTCCGGGGGAGAGTGCGAGCAGGGTTCTGCTGCATCGACTCGGATTCGCTCCGCCGCGACTGCAGGTCCGCATCCCTCTCGAGAAGGGCTGGTACGACGTCGACTTCGGCATCGACGACGCCGACGTGTGGGGCGAGTTCGACGGTGAGGGCAAGTACGTCGATCCCGAGATGCTCGCCGGGAAGTCGACCGCGAAGGTGCTGCTCGAGGAGAAGCGCCGAGAGGACGACATCCGTGGCCGCACTCGTCGAGGGATCATCCGCTGGGGCTGGCATGACATAGCCGGCATCGGCCGATTTCGCCGACGACTGGCGTCGTTCCACGTTCACCCCCCGCTGAAACCCGGCGACGTGCCGCCGACGTTCGCGGGCCCGCCTCTCTGACGAGGCCCCTGACCCGGCCCCACGCATCGGAGTGCGAACCCACATGTCCGCGGTGCGGGGATGTGAGGGGTCGAGCGTGGATGGGTGGGATGAGCGATGTGGCACGGGGCGGGCCGACGGGCGCCGACGGCCGGGTGCCGACGGGCGGGTGTCGACGGCGGGGGGGCGGGGCGGGCGAGGAAGGCGGTCGGGACGACGCCGCCGGTTTGCCGGGGCATCCGCTATCACGTATACTCGATCTTTGGTGCCTTGCGCCTTCGTCGGCGTGTCCGAGCACCGAAATCCCCATCCACCGCAGACCGACCGGTCTGCAGCACAAGCGATAGCGAGCGTATGGCGAAGAAAGACGGCGTCATCGAGATCGAAGGCGTGATCACCGAGGCGCTGCCCAACGCGATGTTCCGCGTGGAGCTGAGCAACGGGCACAAGGTCCTCGCCACGATCTCCGGCAAGATGCGGCAGAACTACATCCGCATCATCCCCGAAGACCGCGTGGTCGTGGAGCTCAGCCCCTACGACCTCACCCGCGGACGCATCGTCTACCGCTACCGCTAGGCCGGTCGAGAAGTAACACCCCGCCCGGATCCGGAAGGATCCCCGCGCCCGGTGAAGACAGCGAAGAGAAGAAAAATGAAGGTCAACCCCTCCGTCAAGCCCATCTGCGACCACTGCAAGGTCATCCGCCGCCACGGCCGCGTCATGGTGATCTGCAAGAGCAACCCGCGTCACAAGCAGCGCCAGGGCTGACACCGGCGGATGCCTCGGCATCCGTCCCCCCCAACTCACAACTTCACACAGCCGGTCGGCGGACAGGCGCGTTTCGTCTCGCTTCGCTCGCTCAACGACCGGGAATGACAGCAGGCAGGATCAGAACCCGCAAGGGGGACACCTCGGGGCGGAGGCCCGGGCACCGATCCTGCTCCACACCTCCACTCACTCCCTAGGAGAGCCGCATGGCACGTCTCGCCGGCGTCGACATCCCGCGCGACAAGCGCGTGGTCATCGCCCTGACCTACATCTACGGCATCGGCCGTACCCGCTCGAACGAGATCCTCACGGCGACGGAGATCGACGAGAACATCCGCGTCAAGGACCTCAGCGACGACCAGCTCGTCGCGCTCCGCGACTACATCGAGGGCACCTACAAGGTCGAGGGCGACCTCCGCCGTGAGGTCGCCGCCGACATCCGCCGCAAGGTCGAGATCGGCTCCTACGAGGGCCTGCGCCACCGCCGCGGCCTCCCGGTGCGCGGGCAGCGCACGAAGACCAACGCGCGCACCCGCAAGGGCCCGAAGCGCACGGTCGCCGGCAAGAAGAAGGCGCGCTAAGCGCGGCCCCAGGTTCAGGAGAGCAAAGCAATGGCACAGGCCAAGACCGCCGCGCGCAAGCCGCGCCGCAAGGAGAAGAAGAACATCGCGCTGGGCCAGGCCCACATCAAGTCGACGTTCAACAACACGATCGTCTCGATCACCGACCCCTCGGGCGCTGTCATCAGCTGGGCCTCGTCGGGCGGCGTGGGCTTCAAGGGCTCGCGCAAGTCGACGCCGTACGCCGCCGGCATGGCCGCGGAGTCCGCTGCCCGCCAGGCGCAGGAGCACGGCGTGAAGAAGGTCGACGTATTCGTGAAGGGCCCGGGCTCGGGTCGTGAGACGGCGATCCGCTCGCTGCAGGCCGCCGGCCTCGAGGTCGGCTCGATCCAGGACGTGACGCCGCAGGCCCACAACGGCTGCCGTCCCCCCAAGCGCCGTCGCGTCTGATCCTCCGCCCTTCGACAGGCTCAGGGACCGGTCCCTGAGCCTGTCGGAGGGCTACCGCACGCTTCCGGATGCCTCCGCGCGAGGCATCCCCGAGAAAAACTCAACACACCTCACTCACCGCACGTGTCATATAGCGGGCACGTGATCGAAAGGAACACATAGTGCTCATCGCACAGCGTCCCACCCTGACCGAGGAGAAGATCGGGGAGTTCCGCAGCCGTTTCGTCATCGAGCCGCTGGAGCCCGGCTTCGGCTACACGATCGGCAACGCGCTGCGTCGCAGCCTCCTGTCGTCGATCCCCGGCGCGGCCGTGACGTCGATCCGCATCGACGGCGTCCTCCACGAGTTCAGCACCATCCCGGGTGTCAAGGAGGATGTCACCGAGATCATCCTCAACATCAAGCAGCTCGTCGTCTCGAGCGAGCGCGACGAGCCCATCACGGCGTACCTCCGCAAGACGGGTGCCGGTGAGGTCACGGCCGCCGACATCTCCGCCCCCGCGGGCGTCGAGGTGCACAACCCCGAGCTCGTCATCGCGACGCTCAACGACACCGCGAAGTTCGAGCTCGAGCTCACGATCGAGCGCGGCCGCGGCTACGTCTCGGCGACGCAGAACCGCAACGAGTACGCCGAGGCCGGCCAGATCCCGGTCGACTCGATCTACTCCCCGGTGCTCAAGGTCAGCTACCGCGTCGACGCGACGCGTGCCGGTGAGCGCACCGACTTCGACAAGCTCGTCCTGGATGTCGAGTCCAAGCCCTCGATCGCACCCCGCGACGCCGTCGCGTCGGCCGGTCGCACCCTGACGGAGCTGTTCGGCCTGGCCCGCGAGCTCAACGTCGAGGCCGAGGGCATCGAGATCGGCCCCGCGCCGGTCGAGACGGTCCTCTCGAACGAGCTGTCGATGCCCATCGAGGACCTCGACCTCTCGGTGCGCTCCTACAACTGCCTCAAGCGCGAGGGCATCAACACGGTGTCGGAGCTCGTCGCCCTTTCTGAGACGCAGCTCATGAACATCCGCAACTTCGGTCAGAAGTCGGTCGACGAGGTCCGTGACAAGCTCACGTCGCTCGGCCTGTCGCTCAAGGACTCGGTCCCCGGGTTCGACGGCGCGCACTTCTACGGCGGCTACGACGACGAGACCCTCTGATCGGATGCCACGGGCCCGGCGGTGACGCCGGGCCGGAGCATCCTTCGGACCGACTTTCCCCACTGGAGTAACTGATATGCCCAAGCCCACGAAGGGTCCCCGCCTCGGAGGCGGTCCCGCCCACGAGCGCCTGCTGCTTGCGAACCTCGCCGCGGCCCTGTTCACGCACAAGTCCATCCAGACGACCGAGACCAAGGCCAAGCGCCTGCGTCCGCTCGCCGAGCGCCTGATCACCTTCGCCAAGCGCGGCGACCTGCACGCGCGCCGCCGCGTGCTGTCGGTCATCGGCGACAAGGAGGTCGTGCACATCCTCTTCACCGAGATCGCGCCGCTGGTGGCCGACCGTGAGGGCGGCTACACGCGCATCACCAAGGTCGGCAACCGCAAGGGCGACAACGCCCCCATGGCCGTCATCGAGCTGGTCCTCGAGCCCGTGAGCCCGAAGGCGACGTCGTCCAAGAAGTCTGCGCCCGCCGCTGCCGCGCCCGCCGCCACGGCGGACGTCGCGGAGGACGAGGCGACCGAGGCCGTCGCCGAGAACGACGAGACGGTGGATGCCGCGGACGAGGTCGCCGCCGACGACGACGCCGCCGAGGCCGGCGCGGAGTCGCCCGAGGAGGGTGCGGCCGCCGAGGCGGCCGCCGATGACGCCGTCGTCGAGTCGGCGGACGAGAAGTCCGAGTAACCCGAACGCTCGGACGCCGGGAGCAAGACCCGGCACCCTTGCACCGCGAGACCCGCGAGCCCTCTGTGGCCGCGGGTCTCGCCTTTTCTCCGGGAACGGATGCCTCGGGCCGGCTACGGCGAGCCCGGCGGGCCGCGGCGAGCCCGGCGGGCCGCGACGAGCCGTTCCGGTCGCGGCGAGCCTGCCGGACGGAATCCGGCGAGGGCGCGCCGTAGGCTGGCGGCATGAGCGCGACCCCCACGCACCCGTCGGCGCCGCTCGCCGAGCGGGTGCCCGTTCCGTCCGAGCTCGTTCCGCCGAGGCATCCCGACGTCGTCTCGTGGCGTCCGGCGACCGAGGCGGACCTGGACGCGATCATGGAGCTCTTCCGGGCCGCCGACGCCGTCGACCACCCCAGCTGGGTCACGCCGCGCGAAGACGTCGCCGAGACCTTCGTCGCCGAGCACATCGATCCCGCGCGCGACACGGTCATCGGAACGGATGCCTCGGGGCGGGTCGTCGCCGCGGGCGAGGCGACGCTGCATCCGTCGCGGGACGTCCACCTGCACGCCTACCTCGCGGGGCGCGTGCACCCGGAGCTCCGCGGCCGCGGCGTCGGCCGGGAGCTGATGCGGTGGGAGCACGAGCGAGCGCGGCAGCAGATCGTCGAGGCGGGTGTCGAGCTGCCCGCCGCCGTCTACGTCTATGCGGAAGAAAGCGACACGGGCGCGAGGCACCTCGCGCAGCGCCGCGGGCTCGTCGAGGAACGATGGTTCTCGACGATGGTGCGGGACCTCGTCGAGCCGATCCCCGAGATCCCCGCGTCCGGCGCCGAGATCGTCGCATATGCGCCGCGATACAACGAGCCGACCCGGCTCGCCCGTAACGACGCCTTCCGCGATCACTGGGGGAGCCTCCCGACGCCGCCGGAGCGGTGGGCGCGCTTCATCGAAGGCGAGCTCCTGCGGCCCGATCTCAGCCGCCTCGCCGTCGAGGGCGACCGGGTCGTGGCGCTCGCCCTCGGTTCGGTCAACGAGGAGGACTGGGCCGTCCAGGGCTACTCGAGCGTCTACATCGACCTCATCGGCGTCGTCCGCGATCGGCGCGGTCGCCGGCTCGCGCCGGCGGTGATCACCGCCCTCCTCCGAGCCGCGAGGGAGGCCGGGCTCGAGAAGGCCGTGCTCGACGTCGACACCGAGAGCCCGACGGGAGCGAACAGCCTCTACGGCCGGCTCGGCTTCGAGGCGACGGAGCGAGCCGTCGCCCTCGTCGAGCACTTCTGATCCCGATCCTGCGGCCCGCGCACGCGCCGGCGATCCCGCGACTATCGACAGCGCGCGGCCTGACGCTATCCTGAGCCCAGCCCTCGGGGGACGGGGGCATGGGGTACAGGAGACGCGTACGCGGATTTCCGGCAGTCGGACTGTGGAGTCCGACCTGGGCAGGCCGGCTGCGGCGACCACCGAGTGGGTGGGCACACCGCGGCCTCGCCGGCGTGCCGGACTCTCGATCTACTCGATCCTGCTGATCATGCTGCTCTCGGTGAGCGTCCTGTCGAGCATCGTGGTCGGCGTCATCGGCTACATCAACGGCACGCAGGCCCTCCGCGCGATCGCGACCGAGAAGCTCGTCGAGATCCGTGAGAACCGTGCGCGCGAGGTCACGCAGCTCTTCGGCACGATCGAGAACTCGGTCCGCCTCAGCGCCATGAACGAGACCAGCAAGCAGGCGGCGGTCGCGTTCACGGAGGGATTCGCGGCGCTCGAGGGCACGGAACTGGATGCCGCGGCATCCGCCGCCCTCGCGGCCTACTACGAGGACGTCTTCGCGACGCAGCTGGCCGAGGCCACGGGCGAGGACGTCGACGGCGCAGCCTTCGCGCCGAAGGACGACGCGGCGCGCTACCTGCAGGCACGCTACGTGGTGCCCTACGACGCCTGGGAGGATGCGATCCTCGTCGACGACGCGGGGGACGGGAGCGCCTGGTCGGCCGCCCACGCCACGTACCACGAGTACTTCCGCGCCCTCACCGAGGTGCAGCAGTACGAGGACGTCCTGTTGATCGACACGCGGGGCGACGTCGTCTACACCGCGTTCAAGGGCGTCGACCTCGGAGCGAACCTGCTCGAGGGCCCGTACCGTCTGTCGAATCTCGCCGACGCCTACCGCGAGGTCATGAGCCGCAACATCGTCGGCGAGGTGGTGCTCGCCGACTTCGCCGCCTACAGCCCGAGCCTGGGCAACCCCGCCGGCTGGGCGGTGACGCCCATCGCGGTGGACGACCGCATCGTGGGCGCCCTCGCGATCGAGCTGCCGATCGATCGCATCAACGACGTCATGACGGTGGGCGGCGAGTGGGCACTCAACGGGCTCGGCGAGACGGGCGAGACCTACCTCGTGGGTCGCGACGGCACGATGCGGTCGATCTCGCGGGCGCTGAAGTCCTCGCCGGAGTCGTACGCCGAGTCGGCCGTGTCGGCGGGGCTGTCGCCCGCCGCGGCGGCGCTGAGCGTGCAGAACGGCGACACGGTGCTGCAGCAGACGATCCTCGGCGAAGCCCTCAGTCAGGCGCAGTCGGGAGAGGACGGCGCCCTCATCGAGCGCGATTACCTCGGACGCGAGAGCATCACGGCCTATGCGCCCCTCGCCGTGGGCGACCTCGGCTGGACGATCGTCGCCCAGGCGACCTTCGACGAGGCGATGGCGCCCGTGGAGGACTTCACCCGCAACCTCATCCTGTCGACGGCCGGCATGATCATCTTCGTCTGCCTGCTCTCGCTCGTGCTCGCTCAGGTGTTCGTCCGGCCCCTGCGCCGGCTCAAGGCAGCGGCGCAGCGGATCGCGGCGGGCGAGGAGGGCGTGCAGGTCGACGCCGGGTCCAGCGACGAGCTCGCCGACGTCGCGACCGCCTTCAACGACATGAGCCGGAGCCTGCAGGCGAAGTCCAACCTCATCGAGCAGCAGGAGCGGGCGAACGAGAACCTCATCCTCTCGTTCATGCCCGAGGGGATGGCCGACCGCTACAAGCACGGCGACGAGGCGATCACGCAGGACAACGACGACGTCACGGTGATCTTCGCCGACATCGTCGGCTTCGAGGAGCTCGCCCTGACGCTGTCGTCGGAAGAGGCCGTGACGAAGCTCAACGACCTCATCCGGATCTTCGACGAGGCCGCCGAGCGCTACGGCGTGGAACGCGTGCGGACGACGCGGCAGTCGTATGTCGCGAGCGTGGGCCTCGGCACGCCGCGCGTGGACAACGCCCGGCGCGCCGTGGAATTCGCCATCGAGCTGAGCACCATCCTGGAGCGGTACTCCGCACAGCAGGGCGTGGAGCTGGGTCTTCGGGCGGGGCTGGACTCGGGTCAGGTCACGAGCGGTCTCATCGGCCGGGCGCGCATCGTCTACGACATGTGGGGGGACGCCGTGAGCCTCGCCTACCGCGTGCAGGGCGACTACGACGAGGCCGGCATCTACATCACCCAGCGCGTCGCCGATCGCCTGCCCGACACGATCGTCGTGGCCCCGGCCGGCGAGGTGTCGACCAAGAGCGGCGAGCAGCGGGTATGGCGCGTCGAGACGCACGTGCCGGTCGGGGAGGCCTGAGGCATCCATGATCTCGGCACGGACGGGAGCGCACCGGTGAGCGACATCGCGAGCCAGCCGTGGTTCTGGCCGGCGGTGATCGTCTCGATCGGCCTGCCGCTCACGCTCATCGGCCTCACCGAGCTGGCTAACCTGCTGGTGCGCCGGGGGAGCCGGGCTGCGCCGATCGTCCTGATGATCCGCAACTACCTCGTCCCCGTCGCGGGCGTGCTCGTGCTCCTCAGCCAGCCCGGGGCGTGGGAGGGCTCGGGCACGTGGCCGAAGGTGGTCTGGACGATCTTCGGCCTGCTCGTCATCGTCGTGACGATCAACGCGATCAACCACCTCGTGTTCCACCGGGCCGAGAAGGGCTCGTGGCGCGACCGGTTCCCGACGATCTTCAGCGACCTCATCCGGTTCGTCCTCATCATCGTCGGCATCGCACTCGTCTTCTGGTGGGTGTGGGACGCCGACGTCGCGGGCGTGTTCGCCGCTCTCGGCATCACGTCGATCGTCGTGGGCCTGGCGCTGCAGAACGCCGTCGGTTCGATCGTCTCCGGCCTCTTCCTCATCTTCGAGGCGCCCTTCCAGCTCGGGGACTGGATCGAGACGGGCGGCACGCGCGGTCAGATCGTCGAGGTGAACTGGCGGGCCGTGCACCTCGACACGGGCAACGGCATCGTCGTCATGCCGACCGCCGAGCTCGCCGAGGGGTCGTTCGTCAACCTCTCCCGCGCGAGCGACCCGTACGCCGCGAAGAAGGAGGTGCAGTTCTCCACCGACGATCCGCCGGCGCGTGTGCGCGCACTCCTCGTCGACGTCGCCCGCGAGATACCGCTCGTCTCCGATGCCCGCGAGCCGTCTGTCAAATCGGTGGGAGCGGCGACCTACAGGATCTCGATCCCCCTGCAGTCGCCCGGTGACGAGGGGGGCGTGCTCGACGCCTTCATGACGCGGCTCTGGTACGCGGCCCGCCGCGCGGGCCTCCACCTCGACGGCGATCTCACCGATGAGTGGAACACGCGCGACCGGCTGCTGCAGTCCCTCCACAAGATCGCGCCGTCGCTGAGCCTGCGCCCCGACGAGGCGCAGGCGCTGGGCGAGACGGCGCGGCTCGAGCGCTTCGCGCAGGGCGAGGTGCTGCTGCGGCCGGGCGACATCCCGACCTCCACGCGGTTCATCATCGCCGGCCGCGTGATGCTGGGCGTCCCGACCGACTCGGGATTCGTCCAGATCACCGAGCTCCGCCGCGACGACGCCGTGGGCCTCACGGCCCTCACGCGGACCCGGACGATCTCGCGCGCGGTCGCGCTCACCGAGGTCGAGGCCGTCGAGATCCCCGTCGGGGTGCTCGACGACATCGTGCGGAGGCATCCATCCCTCGCGCGCGAGATCGTGCGCGAGAACGACAACCGGGTGCGTCTCGCGCGCTCGGCGCTCGAGGCCATCGGCGAGAAGCTCGACCCCACTCGCCGGGTCGTCGGCTGAGGCCGCAATAGGCTGATCCGGTGCGGATCCGTCTCGACATCGCCTACGACGGCACCCACTTCCGAGGCTGGGCGCGTCAGCCGGGGCTGAGGTCGGTGCAGGGGACGCTCGAAGACGCCCTCGCCCGCGTGCTCGGGGGAGACCCGCGGCTCGTCGTGGCGGGCCGCACCGACGCCGGCGTGCACGCGGCCGATCAGGTCGCCCACCTCGACCTCGACGAGGGGCAGGTGGCCCGGCTCACGGCGCGGCCACCACGCGGGGACGCGGCATCCGGTCCCGCTCCCGAACCCGCAGAGAGGCTCGCTGCGCGGCTGCGCGGCGTGCTCGGCGCGTACGCCGACGTCACGGTGCATCGCACCTCGCTCGCTCCCGCGGGCTTCGACGCGCGCTTCTCGGCCGTCTGGCGCCGCTACGAGTACCGCATCGCCGACCGCACGGCCGGATACGACCCCCTCGAGCGGCACCGGACGACGACCGTGCGCGCTCATCTCGACGGGAACGAGATGGATGCCGCGGCCCGCAGCCTCGTCGGCCTGCACGACTTCGCCGCCTACTGCAAGCCCCGGGAGGAGGCCACCACGATCCGGACGCTGCTCGAGTTCGACTGGCGCCGGGCGCCCGACGGCGTCCTCGTCGCCAACGTCAAGGCCGACGCGTTCTGCCACTCGATGGTTCGCGCCCTGGTCGGGGCGTGCGTCGCGGTGGGCGAGGGGCGGCTGGATATCGAGGATGTCGCGGCGATCCGCGACGCCGGGGAGCGGGTGCCGGAGGTGAAGGTGCTGGCCGCCCGGGGGCTGACGCTGACGGAGGTCGGCTATCCCGACGACGCCCTCCTGGCCGCACGGGCCGAGCAGACCCGGGCCCGGCGCGACCGCGAGTAGCGGAGGTGACACCTGGAGATTCGGTAGGAGGGGCCGCAATCTTCGTCAAGAGGCCACACTGTGGACAGGCACGAGTCCTAGGGTGAAGAGCACCATGGTGAACGTCATCTCGTACAATCTGCGCAAGCATCGTGCCGCGGGGGAGCTCGCGGACCTCGTGGAGCGCCATGCCGCCGACATACTCTGCCTCCAGGAGTACGACACGAGTGATATCCCGGAGAGGATCGGCGGACTGCATCTCGCAGACTCGACGCAACGGAATCGCCTCGGGCTCGCCGTGTATTACCGGGAGAACACGTACCGCCCGCTCGATGTCCGATCGATCGCGCTCAAGAAGTCGCTCCACGATCGCGTGCTGAAGCCCGCCGAGGAGCGCATGCTGGGCGTGCGGCTGCATGACATCGACGAGAACCGGTCGTTCATCGTCGCGTCCTTCCACGCGGCGCCTCTGACCGCGCTCAACTCCCTGCGTCGCCATCAGATCCGCACCGCGCTGAAGGAGCTCGCCGAGCTCGGCGAGGGGCTTCCCATTCTCATGGTCGGCGACTACAACTACCCCGTCTTCAAGGAGAACCTCGGCCAGAAGGTCCGAGAGCAGGGATACGAGCTGAGTCTCAGCGACTCGCGGACATACACCCGCTACCGGTTCTTCCGCGGACACTATGACTTCGCGACATCCGTCGGCTTCACGATCGACAAGGTGAAGACGCTCCCCCAGGGACTCAGCGATCACCTGCCGATCCTCGTGACCGCGCATCCGTCGGCGGCGGCGCCCGCCGGATCGCTCGACGTCGCCTGACCCCCGCTTGCTTGCGCCGAGCGACGCGCGTCGACGCCGACACGATTCCTTCTAGAGATTCGCCCAGCGTCGGAACGTCGAGACCATCTCCCGGTTGATCGTTCCGGGCACCCAGTGTCCATTGGCGGTTCCGCCACCGTCGTGAGGGAGCAGCGAGGCCTCGACGGCGACAGGCGCAGCGCGAGACGTGAGCGCCAGACAGTGGTCCTGCGGAGGGACACGCTCATCGACCGTGCTGTACGACGACCGGATCCGCATGCCGGTCCAAGCGGACGGTCCGAGCCGAGCCGGGTTCGTGGCCTGCAGCGCAGCCGTGCTGTAGCCGTAGGGATAGCCGACCCGCGTCGGATCCTGCTCGTAGAGGCTCTCCATGTCGTAGACCGAGCTCGCCAGATACATGCCGTGGCGACGAGGCACCATGCCGGTCCCGAACGCCCAGCACATGAGAGCGCCGCCACCGGAGTTGGATCGACCGAAGCTGTAGTAGACGCGCCAGAGCGCCGTCACATAGGCGATCGCATTACGGTGGGCCGTCACTGCTTTCGCGTTGGCGAACTCGTTGGGCCCGCCGTTGTCACCGCAGACGGAGATCGCGCCATAGTCGACCAGCGGGTCCGCTCCGTACTTGAATGCGGAGCTGACGGCCGTGTAACTGCTTCCGTTGGCGTGGTAGTACCACAGGACAGCCACCCATGACGTCGAGCTGGGGGGAGAGACGTGCGGCACGAACAGCCGGGTGCGGTCGCCCGAGATCGAGACGTCGATCACTTCGTACGGGTTGCCCGAGCCCGTGAACTGCGTGTCCATCCGGGTGAGCTCATTCGGCAGGCGGGGCACCTTCGAGTAATTCGGGGCGGCGCTGGCTGCACCTGGGCTTCCGAGCGCACCGGCAGCCAGCCCGGCCGCCGCTGCCGACCCGGCCAGGAAGGAGCGCCGACTCAGCGATCCCGGCTTCGTGCTCGCCGTGCGCGGATACTCTCGATTCACCTGATCCTCCTTGCGTCTGCCGAGGTCGCAGGTGGGGCTCGAGCGCGGTGGGCGGCAGCCTTGTCGATTCCTTCTTCGACCAGCATGCACCGTTCTTGCTCACGCGCCTAGTGATAGGACGGATCGGTTGCGCCGGTGCCGTAGAGGATCGCGGCCATTCCGCTCGAGGTCCTGCCGTGGGTCCGCCCCCCGAGCGTCTGCCTTTCACGTCCGTGCGACGTTCTCCGTCTCTCCTGCCCGATTCACTCGCTGACGAAGACGTGCGAAGGGACGCTCGACGTATACCAGCATCGCCCACGACGCGAGAACGGTCGCGGCAACGCCCACCGTTGCGGCTACGAGCTCCGGTTGGCCGATGTAGGTCTCGGTGAGGATCAGGACGGGACGGTGAAGGAGGTAGATCGAGTACGACACGATGCCGACCCACGCCACCGCCCTCCAGTTGAGTACGCGCCCGACCACCGACCCGGGGATCAGGATGACGGGGATGAAGACCGCCGCCAGTGCAACACTCTGCACCGTGTATCCGATCGTCATCCCCCACTCGTTCGGCCACCGACTCACCGCGTACACGACGCCCGCTCCCGCCAGGAGCACCGGTGTGAGCAGCCACTTCCGCCGAGGCGCTTGCACCTCGCCGTACACCGGGTTCAGCACGACGGCGAAGACCGATCCCCACAGAATGGCGTCCGCCCTCGTGTCGGTCGCCAGATAGATGCGGTCGTAGCTCGCCCCGCTGCTGAAGAGGTAGGTACGCCACACCATGATCGCCACGCACAGGCCTCCCAGGATGACCGCCTGCACCCACCGCGTCGGCACCCAGCGTCTCAGAGCGATGTAGAGGAGGGGGAACACGAGGTAGAAGTGCTCTTCCACGGCGAGCGACCACAGCGCGTTCATCCCGCCGGGAAGGCCGTCCCGGCCTTCCCAGATGATGTAGTAGTTCGCCCAGAACGAGAAGGAGGCGAAGACGCCCAGCGGGGTCATCTCGTTCGGGATCGCGTTCGCCAGGGAGAGGACGACGGCACAGATCAGGACGACATAGAGCGGTGGGAAGATACGGAACACCCGACGGAGGTAGAAATCCGCGACCGACACGCGATCACGGGCGTCATACTCGCGGCGCAGGAGCGTCGTGATCAGGTAGCCGCTCAAGAAGAAGAAGATCGTGACACCGGTCGACTCCCGGATCAGACGGAGCGGCAACTCCGCATGGCCCCAGACCACGAGGGTTATCGCGAGCGCCCGCATCCCGTTCAGTGACGGAATGTGGAACTTCCCGGCCGTGACGCCGGCACTGGGCATGGTGGTTCGTCCGCTGTGGAGGGGCTTCTAGGGACGTCCCATGCCGTAGTACGTCCAGCCCGCAGCGCGCCATGAGGCCGCATCGAGGCAGTTGCGGCCGTCGACCACGATCGCGCGGGACACGAGCGAGGCGGCGTGCTTCGGATCGAGGTTGCGGCGCCAGTCATCCCACTCGGTCACGACGATGACTGCATCCGCACCGCGCAGAGTACCGTCGAGGTCCTCGTCGTAGGTGAGCTGCGGGTGCACGCGCTTCGCGTTCTCGATCGCGGCGGGGTCCGTGACGACGACGTCCGCGCCCAGCCCCTTCAGGCGCACGGCCACATCGAGCGCGGGGGAGTCTCGGATGTCGTCGCTGTGCGGCTTGAACGCGGCGCCGAGGACGGCGACCTTCTTCTCGAAGACCGTTCCCCCGAGTGCTTCGACGACAAGATCGACGGCGCGATCGCGCCGACGCAGGTTGATGGCGTCGACCTCTCGAAGGAAGTTGACCGACTCTCCGCGGCCGAGTTCTTCGGCACGCGCCGAGAACGCGCGGATGTCCTTGGGCAGGCACCCGCCGCCGAATCCGATGCCTGCTCCCAGGAAACGGCGGCCGATGCGCGCGTCATGGCCGATGGCGTCCGCGAGCTGAGTGACGTCTGCACCCGTCACCTCGGCGATCTCGGCCATTGCGTTGATGAACGAGATCTTCGTCGCCAGGAACGCGTTGGCTGAGACCTTGACCAGCTCGGCCGTCGCGTAGTCGGTGACGATGAACGGCGTGTCCTTCGCGACCGAGGGGTGGTAGACCTCGCGAAGCACGTCTGCGGCGGTCTCCCCCTCGACCCCTGCGGGGACACCGGCCACGAGGCGGTCGGGGTCCACCGTGTCCTGCACCGCGAATCCCTCGCGGAGGAATTCGGGATTCCAGACGAGTGTGGCCCCCGTCGGCGAGACGCGCTCGGCAAGCGTCGCGGCCGTGCCCACAGGGACGGTGGATTTGCCGGCGACGATGTCTCCCGGGCTCAGGTAGGGCAGCAGGCCGTCGATGGCGGCGTTCACGTACGTGAGGTCGGCTGCATATCCATCCTTGCGCTGAGGGGTGCCGACGCCCACGAAGTGCACCTTGGCTCCGGCGGCTGCAGCCATGTCCGTGGTGAAGCTCAGGCGTCCCGAGGCGATGCCCTCCTCGAGGATCTCCTGAAGGCCGGGCTCGAAGAAGGGCGCCAGGCCCTTCGACAGCGTCTCGATCTTCCGCTCGTCCACGTCGATCCCGACCACTTCGTGGCCGATCGACGCCATGGCAGCCGCGTGTACGGCGCCCAGATATCCGCAGCCGATGACAGAGAGTCTCATTTGGTAGCACCCTTCCCAGCTGTCGACACTGGTTGTTTCGTGGTTTTCGAATCGTTTCCGGTGACGCCGGACCCGTCCGGGCCGGTGCGACCGAGCGGATCGAGCCAGATCCGCTCGACCCGCGGGAAGACCGAACTCGCAGAGTATCGTGCCTCGAACCTCGCGAAGCCGGCGTCTGCAATCGCCTCGCGCGCATCGTCGTCCGCCATCATGGTCACCAGCGCGGCGGTGAGCGCATCCGCATCGCCGGGGTCGATCAGGATTCCGCAGTCGTCGGCGAGGACGTCCGGGATGCCTCCGACTCTCGTCGAGATGACGGCGGCGCGTCGCGCCATGGACTCGAGGATGAACATGGGCATCGCCTCGTCGCGAGAGGGCAGGACGGAAACCGCGGCGCGGTCGAGGAGGTCCATGAGGGAGTCGTGATCCAGGCTGCCCGCGAAGTCCGCGCGCGGCAGATCGGGATCCACGAGTCGATCGTCCCGGATCGGGCCCGCCACGACGAGGCGCCAAGGCTCCGTCGGTTGCGCAGCACGCCACGCCGATTGCAGCACGTCGATGCCCTTGCGATGTGACACCACACCGCCGAAGACCACGAGCCTCTCCTTCTCGACAGGTGTGCCGACGGGGATCGCATTGGGGACGAGGGCAACGCGGTCGGCGCCGATGTGCGCGGCACAGATCGCACTCGTCTCATCGCTGAGGCTGATGACGCGATCGGAGGCTGCCAGGACTCTACCGACGAGTGCGGAGTTCTCGGCTTCGAAGGCGGCGAAGTCCGCACCGTGCATGTGGGCGATGACGGGCAGTCCGAGGTGATGTGCGTAGCGGGCGATCCAGCCTTCGCGGACGAAGGATCCTCGCTCGCTCAGGTGAACGACGATGACAGCGGGCTGCTTGCTTCTGGCGATCGTCCGGACGGTTCGCAGCGCGCGCGCGAACAGCTTCGCGGCAGTCAGGTGATCCCCGGGGTTGCCGCGGGACTCGATGACCTTCACGTCGCACTCGTCGAAGCGCCACGCCAGGTAGGCGTTCACCACCTGCGTCATTCCGCCGGGCACGTCTCCGGCTCGCCCGACGTGATAGACGATGGGGCGAAGGTCAGCCAACCGGAGCCTCCTCGGGGACCGAAGCCGCTCCGGTGAGCAGCTGCGAGAGGTCTGCGCGCACGCTCGCCAGCCGCGCACGAGCCACCAGCAGCTTCTCGAGCATCTCTCGTCGTTTGCCGGCGATCCGCGAGAGAGATTCCGCGAGGTCGCCGGCCGGCATACCGGTCGTATTGATGGAGACATCCTCGATGCCGATCGTGGAGAAGTGCCGTGAGACCTTATCGGAGTCGTCGAGTTGCAGGCCGACGGGAGCCGCGCCTTCCGTGAACGCCGCGATGATGACGTGCAGACGGTCACTCGCTGCGACTCGAGTGCGTCGGTAGAGCGCGCGCAAGCGCGCTTCCTGAGGGCCATGGTCGGCGAGCTCGTCCCACCCGAGCAGCTGGGCGCCGAGGTCGACCGCAAGCCGACGAGAGCGGTCGTCGTCGACCGAGACCTGGGTGACGACCCAGAGAGTGAGCCCCTCGGACCGGGCGAAATCGCTGACCCCGTCGAGCCACGCCTTCGAAGGGTAGGGCCGCGGGGCGACCTCGGTGTCGTCTCGAAGTGAGATCACCATGACGTCTCGAGCGCGTGGGGCCTCGATGATCGCCTCGCGGAGCTCTTCATCCGGCATGCCTTCGGCGAACCCGAGGTCGGGCATGGCCTCACCGCCGAAGTAAGCGGCTGTGCGATCGTCACGCCACCGCGAATAGGATGCCAGCGCGTTCGAGGGCCACATGATCGCGCGGGGGAGCGGAGCGAAGTTGCGTGCGCCGACGCCGATGCGGCTCACAGTCCCTCCGCGGAGCCGAACGAGGGCCGCAGCCGGGAGCATCACGACGTGCTCCTTCATTCCGATGAGCGTCAGCTGGATCTCGCCGGGCTTGTAGATGGTGCTGGCGCGACCTCGCAGCGCTGAGGCGAGCAGGGCGAGATACCACTTGCTCAGCGATCGGTAGACGACATCGGCCCCGCCGACCCCGAGGCCATCGTCGTAACCTGCGGGCGAACGACCGACATACACGTGAAGTCGACCTCCTTCGCGTGCCCATCTCAAGAGCGGGCGCCGCAGAATGATGTCGCCGATGTTCTCGTACTGGCCGCGCCCGACGGCGAAGACGTCCCTTTCGGCGGGCATCAGACGGTCTCGACCTTCGCGAGCCGACCGTCGACGATGCGTCGACCCGCAGCGTACCTGATGACTTCTTCGGTGAGACCAGGGCCCTCCACGGGGATACCGATCCCGTTCGTCTCGACAAGCTCAGCGATCTCGAGCTGGTGGTCGTCGACGTGCTCGTTCCGAAGTGCGCGGCGGATGGCCTGTACGGGGTAGATGCCCATCGAGAGCAGTTCCACGAGCGTTCCGACTCCAGCGTGGGTGATCACGACGTCCGCTCGCGCTGCCTCGAACGCGAATTCGTCCGGAGAGAGGTAGTCGTATACGTTCCCCGGAAGTGCGTCCGTTCGCGTCGTGTCGCCGAGCTGCCAGACCGTCGTTTCGTTCGCCAGGCCCGTGGAGAGGAATGCGTCGATGACCGAGTCGAACCGATAGCCGCGGATCGTCCCCAACGTGATGAACACCCGCAGCGGACCCTCGGGGGCGAGGCGCTCTTCGCTCCTGAAGGAGTCGAGGATGCTGGGGCAGGCGCTCCACCGTCCGCCGGCCCACTCGGCGTGCTGGGTACGCAGTTCGACGCCCGGGACGGCCATGAGGAGCTTGCCCGTCGTCGAGGGACCGCGCAGCCGGCACACGCTCTCGATGTAGATGCTCGGAATGCCGTGAAGCGTCGCCAGTGGCAGCGCAGCCGCGGCGATCGCCGCGCCCGTCGACACCGCCGCGTCGAATGACTCGCCGCGGAGCACCCGGCGCAGCGAGGGCACCGACCTCAGGGTCCCCTTCAGGTCGCGGGGGCCGACATAGGGCAGGTAATGGACGCGTCGACCCTCGAGCGCTTGCCTGCTCTGCGGAGTGTCGAACGTGACCCACAGCGAGTCCGGATTGATTCCGTCGCGTTCCTCGATCCGCCGCAACTCGGTCAGATGTCCGCCCGTCGAGCAGACGAAAAGGGACTTCGCAGCCGTGTGCGTGTCGAGTTGTGCCGACATCGTGGAGCCTCCGACAGGCGGTTCATGACGGGATTCCCGTCAAAGATGGGAAGTGTCGGAACAACGCTGGCGACAGGTTCTACACGCCAACGCTAACGGGTCGGGTGCGCGCGTCGAGGCGTTCCGACCGCACGTTTACTCCCTCGTAACGACTCTTCACGCAGTGTTCACACCGCATCGAGAAGGCCATCCGGATCGGCTCGTGGGGGCGGCGAGAGAGCGCCGGACTCGATCGTCCCTCCCGGCGCGGCAGACGCGGGACGTCGTCGGAACCCTTGATTCCCCGCGGATCTCGCGGCCCTCAGAAACCGACGCCCGGTGTGCGCGCACATGCTCTCGCTTCGGATTGCGGCCCTCGGCGACGACGCCGCGATCACCATCGCGCGAAGTCGTCGCCACCGTCCCGCACCGCGCACCGCCGCCGAGCCGTGCGATTCGACCTGACGCATGCCGCAATATGGAAAGCATGGGGGTAATGACCTGATGAGAAGCAGGGGTGCATATGAGAGAGCGGGTTCTTCCGCCTTCCCCATCGAGGCGCGGATTCCTTAAGTCACTGTCGATCGCGGGCGCCGGGACGGCGCTTGCCGCGGTCGGATCGGTAGCTAATGCGGGTGCTGCGGACGCCGCTCTGCAACAATCGGCGGCGCTCATCGGAGACGGCACCACTGACGATGCCCCGGCGATTCAGGCCGCGTACGACGCGGGCCGCCAGCCGGCTTTCGCAGCGAACCGCACGTACTACCTCAATTCGCCGATCTTCCTCGATCGGCCGACCTCGCTGTCGATGTTCGTTCTCGAACTAAACGGCGCGATCCTCAAGCTCGGGCCGAATCTTCCGACGACCGATGCCTTCTGGCGCGAGACAGCAGTCAAGTGGGCGTTCTTCCCGAACACCAAGCGCACCGCACTGCAGTCCGGCAAGGTCGACGTCTCGGTGAACACTCGAGCGAGCGGAACGAACACCGGTGCGCTCATCAGCCTCATCGTGCGCAACGGCACGATCGACGGCAACGGCGCCAACGTGGGCTTCGCATTCGCGAACCGCACGGCGGCTCGATTCGAAAGCGTGGTCCTTCGCCGCGGGCGCGCCCTGTTGTCATGGACCGACTACAGCGACGCGAATGTCTTCCTGCAATGCCACAATCGCGCCGGGGGGCCCGCCAATTCCGTCCTCGTGGAACAGGTCAGCTCGGGCGATGGCCTGCTCATGCAGAGCTGCAAGGCCGATGCGGCGGTCGGCCTTGCGCGGCTGAAGTACTGTCGGGGTGCGGAGATCGTGGGCACCGTCACCGGTCGGATCGAACTCGACGCCTGTTCGGCGATACAGATCCGAGGCGGCCACCAGGAGGCGCCGATCATCAACCAGACCATGGTGGACATACGAAGTTCGGATGTCGTGATCGACACGACGGCCCTGTACCTGACGCGAGGGCAGGCAGGCGACGCCCTGCCTCCCGTTGTCCGCATCGCCGACAGCGGATCCCCGGCCTCGTCGGTCGTGATAAGAGACTCGATCGAGATGCGCGCGCTGGTCCGCAGCGACGAGCAGCTGGGAAGCCTCGTGGCGATCGAGAGGGCTGTTCCCGGGACGCGTCTCGAGGCGCGAGGACTCACCGCGGTGGTGAGCGTGCGCGACATCGGCGGTTTGTGGAGCAGGTCGGTCGGGCCTTCGATCGGCGGCGCGAGTGCTGTCACGTCGGCAGTCTCACGTTCTCTCGCCACCGTGGCATCCGGCGACTTCAAACTGCAGGATCCCGGCACGGGGTGGGTCCTGTCCCCAACGACCGCCCCCGTCTCGGCGACCGCGGCCACGCCGTCGCTGTGGTCGCTTTCGACGGTTGAAGAGATCCAGGGCACTCTTCCGGCGAAAGGGCACCGTTATCGGTGCCAGGGACGGCTCGCGGGCGGTGGATACACACCCGCTTCGGCGTTCACCTCATGGGTCACTCCCACTCGCGGCGCGCTCCGATTCCTGCTCGCGGCCAACGGGGCCGTTCAGGAAATGCGGATCTGGCGATTCGTCGGAACGTCAGCGACGGCGAATGCGTACGTGGCGGTTCCCGCCGCCGCCCTTACGCACACGCTCTACGACACAGGCGCGAACGTGAACGGCTTCGGCTGGAAGCCGGGAAGCACCG
The DNA here is from genome assembly GCF_004362195.1 of Microbacterium sp. BK668. NCBI lineage: Bacteria > Bacillati > Actinomycetota > Actinomycetes > Micrococcales > Microbacteriaceae > Microbacterium > Microbacterium sp. BK668. Next base: position 40,725 of record NZ_SNWG01000001.1, on the reverse strand, counting down.
TACCACCGCCCGGCTAGCAGCGCGGCCGACGCCGACATCGAGCCGGCCCCCGTGCATCACGATCACGAGGGCCGGCTTCGACGCGCTGGGCGAGCCTAGAGGTTGGCCCATCTCTGGAACGCCTTGAGCATGTCGGTGTGCACCCATCCCGGTACCGTGTGGCCGGTCGCGGTGCCGCCGCCGTCGTGCGTGATATAGGACGTCTCGACGGCGACGGGCTGGGCCAGCGTCAGCAGCGCGATCGCATGCTGCTGCGGCGGCACCGTCTGGTCGTCCGGGTTGAAGGACGCTCTGATGCGCGATCCCGTCCAGCTCGACTGCGGGAGGGTGGCCGGGTTCGTCGCCTGGATGGCCTCGAGATCGTAGCCGTAGGCCGGGCCGACCCGAGAGGGGCCGCGCGTATACACATCCATCATGTCGTACACGCTGCTGGCGAGATACATTCCCTGCTGCCGAGGGAGCAGGTTGTTGCCGAACGCCCAGCACATGAGCGCGCCGCCACCCGAATTCGACCGGCCGAAGCTGTAGTAGATGCGCCACAGCGAGTTCATGTAGGCGACAGCGTTGGTCTGCGCCCTCACCGCTGGAGCCGAGACCCAGGCCGTCGCGCCCGCATAGTCGGGGCACACCGCGATCGCGCCCTTGTCGACCGCAGGCTCGGCGCCGTAGAGGAACGCGCTGCTCAGCGAGGTGTAGCTGCTGTTGTTCGCGTGGTAGAACCACACGACGGGAACCCACGCGTACTTGTTGGGCGGCGCGGAATGCGGCACGAAGATCCGCGCCATGTCGCCGAGGATGGATACGTCGATGCTCTCGTAGAGAGTGCCCGCCTTCGTCCTGAGGTCGCTCGTGCGTGAGACCTCCCCTGGCAGCTTGGGAACTTTCGCATAGCTCACGGCGGCGTTCGCCACGGAGGCACTTCCCAGGACGCCGCCAGCGGCGCCCAGCAGGGCTGCGGCGCCGCCCGCGATGAATCCTCGTCGGCTGACGCCGCTTCGCGCGGCGGAGGATGACTTCATCAGCTTGACACTCCTTCTTCTCGGTGTTCGGTGACCCGGGAGAGTGCACGTGCGCGCACCCTTGAGCTTGCTGTCGTCGAAGTCACCGTGCGCTTCTCACCCAGATGACGCCCGCGATGTCGCCTCCCGCTTCGGCTACCGTCGACAGCGCGCGTGACAGCTCATCCGTCGTGGTGCGTCCTCGGCGCACGATCACGAGAGTCCGCATCCCGAACCGCGACAGCACTGCGGCGTCGGCACTGGCATCGGCCGGGTCCGCTGTCACGAGGACGACATCGCTGCCTCTCGCGAGCTCCTGCAGCTTGTCCGCCGCGCGCTCGCCCGCGAAGATGTCGGCGCGTTCATCCACGAGAGTGCCGACTCCGACGTACGTCGCCCCCGGCACAGACTCACGGTCGAGCACCTCCTCCATCGACGCCGTGCCCGCGATGAAATCGGTGAGGCCGGGCGCACCCGACGAGCCGGGATCGGTGACGATCAGCGTCGTCCGGCGGCCGATCGCTCCGAAGGAGGAGGCGACCGCCCGGCCCGTCCCCTCCGTCCGAACGTCGCCGGCGCCCGTGATGAGCCACGTGCCGCTCTCCGGAGCACGAGCCTGGAAGGCCGCTCGCAGGGTCGCGACATCCTGTGCGAGCGGAGCGCCCTTCCGATCGTCGCCGCGGATGGAGAGGACTCCGAGAACGTCGGCGCCGGCGACCGATCTGGCCACCTCGACGTCGTAGATGCGCTTGTCGCGACTGATCATCGTGGCGATGAAGATCGCCGCGGCCAGCACGCCCACCGCGAGGGCGATCAGGCTGTTGATCAGAAGGCTCGGGCTCGAAGGAGCCGCGGGAACGGCTGGCGGAAGGATGGTCTCGACCGCATAGGTGTATGTGAGAGCCGCGTCCGCCTGGTCCACGACGATCTCGTCAGCGGCAGCCTGTGCGCTCAGCTCATCGATGATGGCCCCACCGACGTCCGCCGCGTCCTGAGCGTCAGGCAGCGTGACCGTGATGTTGATCATCGTTCCTGAAGGGCTCGCGGATACTCCGCCGCTGACGGTGTCGTACGTGAGAGCGGGGTTCCCCAAGGCGGCCAGCGCCGGGGTGAGGACGGTGGGTGTGGGGATCAAGGAGGCGTCGGTGGCCGCACGCTGCGCGGCGAGGCTCGTCGCCTGCAGCTGGTTCTGCAGTGACCCCTGGGCGTTCAGCGAGTACATGACCCGGGACTCCGACGTGTACTGCGCGGGCATGCTCGACGTGACGACCCAGCCGCCCGCGAACGCCACGAGAAGGATGAGCAGCACCCAGATCCAGGTACGTCGGAGGACACGTCCGATCGGGAGAAGGTTCATGATGCTTTGTTCCTTTGCTGCGTGGATTGCGTGTGATCAAGACGGGACTCCCCGAACCGCAGGATGCCCTCGCGCAGGTCGAAGCGCAGAGATGCCACGATGGCGGCCCCGGCGAACAAGAACAGGTACGACGGCGGCGAGGTGAATGCCGGAGCGGCGACGGAGTCGAGCATGATGAGCACGAACCAGCACACTCCGCTCAGCCGGATCCAGCGGACGATGGGCGGCTCATCGGGCGCCGTGCGCTGGAGCAGGATGCGGAGAGTGAGGATCGCTCCGATGATGAACGCGATCGTTCCCAGCCACCCGGTCTCGCCGAGAAGCGCCGGCCACTGCGTGTCGTTGAGATATTTGCCGAACCCGGGCTTGGACCCGAGGCCGTAGATCCGATCGAAACCGAGCCTCGTGTACTCGGGGCTGTAGTAGTCCGCTGCCGTCGCGCTGGCATAGCGCCCGAAGCCGACCCCCAGCGGAAAGTGCGACATGGCCAGCTGTGTTCCGCCGGCGGTGAGTCGGGATCGCGCCGACGTCTGACCCTCGCCGTAGTAGAGCTCCACGTCACCGAAGACGGCGGTGAAGATCCCCGGACCGACCAAGGCGAGCACCGCAGGCAGGCACGCGGCGAGGACCGCGAGGATCAGAGCGTTGCCTGCGCGGAGCACGAGGCCCGTGGACACCAAGAGGAGGCCGACGAGAGCCTTGACGCGGAACGTCAGGAGAGACAGGCCCCCGAGAAGCAACGCGGTGAGGTACCCGACCCAGCTCGACTTGACGAAGAGCTGATAGGCCAGGATCGACGACGCGAGGATGGTCGCCATACGGCCGTACGCCGCCGGCTGCTGGAACGGGCCGATGATCGAGGGGACGCCGCCGACGTACTGCACCGCCGATCCGGCGAGCAGCCCCGCCCATGGGCCCGGGATCGCGAGGTTGACGAGGCCGGTGACGATCAGGATGAGCGCGAGAACGAAGCCGGCCCGCGCAAGACCGTGCAGATCTGACGGGCTCCAGTGAACCTGCGACACCGCGATCGCGATGACGACACACTTGACGAGCAGCGTCGCTCCCTGCAGGGAGATCTCCAGCGGGGTCCCGTAGACGATCGCTCCGAGCGTGCCCGCGAAGACGAAGAGGCCGAACCAGCCCAGCCCCGGCAGCCACACGACCGAACGCTCGACCAGCGCCCTGCGTGCGACGATGACGGTGGCGGCGCCGAAGATCATCGCCTCGTCGGCGATACCGCCGACGCTGCCCATGGCAGCCTGCAGCTGCGGCGAGATCATGGTGACGATGACCGTCAGCGCGAGGGCGAGCTTGGGCCGCGCCCACGCCAGCAGCACGAAGGCGATCACTGCGACGGACCCGAAGAGCAGGAGTGGCGTCCGCACGCCGATGACGGCGCCGAGGAAGACGACCGCGAGCAGGGCTCCGTAGGCGACGGTCGAGCGCGCGCTCCGGCGCAGCCGCTCTGCCCGAGGGCTCCTCTCCGCTGCGACGAAGCTCGACGACAGGATGACGGATCTGTCGCTCATGACTCGAGGTGCTCCGAGAGAAACTCGAACAGGCTGCGGCGCACGTCGTCATTCAGCAGAGCCAGGCCGTGGCGGTCGCCGGACACCACCATGACCTCGGTCGGGACGCCGGCGGCCGCGAGCTCGGAGTGAAGTGCTTCGACCTGCTCACGGGGGACGAGCTCGCGAGACCCCACGGCGAGGAAGAGCGGTACATCGTTCGCATCGACGGCTTTGGTGGGCGACGCCGCCTCTGATTGCGGGCAGTCCTCGATCGAGGGGCATCCCAGATAGGCGAGGATCGTCGCCGCGGCCGCGGCTGTCGGGGTGCCGAGTTCGAGCCCGGAGACGGTCATGTCTCCGACCGGCGAGAGAGCGGCAGCGGCGGCGAGCCCCGAATCAGGTTCCGTCGCCACGCTCGCGGTGATGATGGCGCCCGCGGAGCTGCCCAGCATCCCGACGCGTTCCGCATCCACGCCGTACTGGGCGGCGATGTCTGGTTGACGGAGCCATGCGACCGCGGCATTCGCGTCCTCGACGGGTGCGGGGTACGGATGATCGGGCAGCAGGCGGTAATCGATCGCGACACCGACGATCCCTCGACTCGCGAACTGATCGCAGAGTGCGCCCATGCTCGAGCGCGACCCCTCGGTGAATCCGCCGCCGTGGACGAGGATCATGGCGGGCCGATTCTGCCCTTCCGCATCGGGGAGACAGATGTCGGCGGAGAGGGTGTCGCCGTCGACTGTGCGATAGACGACGGACTCCCGACCGTCGGCGGCGGCGGTCGTCGGCGTTCCGCTTCCCGTGCTTGTCGGCACGGCAGGCGTCGTGCACGAGGTCAAGACGACCGCGATGAGGGCAGCGCCCACCGTGGCGAAGATGGTGCGAGAGCTCATGCGGTGGCGCTTCTGGCCGGCTTCTTGGGCGTTCGGCGGACTGTCCACGGCGGAATGTAGAGCCACCGCACCTTCGTCGTCAGTTTGGACAGGAGAACCGCGATGTACGTGGTCAGGATCGCGGCAGCCGTCACGATCAGGGCGCCCACGGCTCCCCCGACCGGCGGCAGGAGCAGTTCGAGCAGGGCCGCCATACTCACGATGATGAAGATGTGAAGCAGGTAGATCTGCAGGCTCCACTCTCCGATCGTCCCGAAGACGGCGGCCAGCGGACGGACACGGGCGATGTACTTGCACGCCACGAACCCGCCGGCCACGGCCAGCAGCTGCACGATCGTGATGGCGAAGGGGATGTCGCGCGCGCCGGGAACGGCGACGACGGCGGCAGACGCGCCGAGGTACACGGCCACCAGCCCGACGAGGACCCATGGGCCGGCCTTGCTGATCGCAGCGGCGATCCGCTGGTGGAAGACGGCACCGATCAGGAAGAACAGGAACAGCGCGGCGGTGCGGTTCCACCCCAGGTTGTTGAAGGTCGTGACCCCGGACGTGATGACCGCGGAGAGGATCGCCGCGCCCGAGACCTTGAGCCAGGTCGGCACCTGGCGCAGCGCCCACACGCCGAGCGTGAACCAGAACATCGCGTAGAGGAACCAATAGCTGTTGCTCGGCCACACCAGCAGCAGCGCCAGGCTGCGCCAGTCCGTCGCCGGAAGTGCGCCCAGGTCGCCGTTCGTCCCCGGGACGATCACGTAGAAGGCGAACCTGACGAGGGACCACACGACGTAGAGCCACAGCAGTGGAAGGAGCCGGCGCTTCCACAGCTGGGGGAAGGTCCAGGACGTGACGCGATACGCGAAGAGTCCGGCGATGAGGAAGAAGGCCGGCATCGGGTACGCCTCGAGGAACTGCTTCATTCGTCCCGGGTAGCCCGTGATGTCAGCGTGGCCGAAATAGAGCGACGTGTGGAAGAGGACCACCATGAACATCGCCGTGCCTTTGGCCACGTCCATCCACGCCTTCGGACGGGTGTTGCGATCGATGAGCGAAAGTCGCTCTCTTGGCTCCGTCACCGCGTACCTCCTTCCCCCGAGGGAATACGTCGTGTGTGAACTGTCAGACTAGGCAGGGTCGATTTCGAACCTGTGTCGCGCGCGAGACCAGCGCGTGAATGTCCGGTCGCGGTCGGATCCCTATGCATGGCTACAGTCGCCCGCCCGCACGATCGAGCACCGCTCCGTATCCGCGGGGGCTGATCCAACCGATCGTGTAGATGGCGAGACGGCGACTGTCGCGTCGCCGCGCGAGCGCGGCAAGTTGTCTCATCGACATCTCGCCGCGGATCTCCTTCAGGAGCGCTGAGCGCTCCGGCGGGTCATAGGCGCCTGAGGTCGCGTCTTTCAGCCGGGAGAGCACACTGTAGCGCGCACGATAGTAGAGGTAGTCGACGCCGCGCAGTGCACGCTTGTCGACCCGAGACACGCACGATTCGATGACCTCGCCGAGCTCGCGCAGCGAGTCGGCCCGCTTCGCCCCCGACCGGATGATCGAACCGACGCGCAGGCGGTATGTGTACACCGACCGCTGCAGCGTCGCGACACGTCGGGCTTCCACGAGCGCCTGAGCGACCATAGCCTGGTCGGAATGCTGCCGGATGCGGGTGAACGTGATCTTCTCGAGCAGATCACGACGGAACAGCTTGTTCCACAGATGCCCCGTGATGTCACCGACGAGCAGACTGCGCAGAGCCTCGGCCCCCGTGAGCAGCGGCTGATCGGGCACCTCGCCCACCGGCTTGTCTGCGTGACCTTCGGCCGTCACAGTGGCTCCGGCGCACACGATGTCCGCATTCGTGGCCGCCGCCACACCGACCATCGAGCGCAGGGCGTCGGGTGGCCAGTCGTCGTCCGCATCGACGAACCAGACGTAGGTGCCGGTCGCGGCGGTCACGCCCGCCTCGCGCGCTGCGGCGACACCGCCGTTTCGCTCGAGCAGGATGGCGCGAACGCACTCGTGTCGGGCGGCCAGCTCAGTGAGAAGGCGCGCCGTGCCGTCCGTCGAGGCATCGTCGACCGCGACGATCTCCAGGTCCACGCCCTCCTGACCAAGCAGGCGGTCGATCGCGCTCTCGGCGAACTCCGCTGCGTTGTAGCAGGGAAGGACGACGGTGATCCGCTCCAGGTCGGTCATGATGATCCGCCCCGTCCCGAGACGAGGTGCAGTACTCGCTCGAGATCCCGGCCGCTGGACTCGACGGAGAAGCGCGTCAGCCACGCGTCGATGCCGGTCACGGGAAGCAGGCTCGCTCGTTCGACCGCATCGGCGAAGTCGGCGGCGGCGTCCGTGAGGGCGAGTTCGCCGGTGACCCCTGGGACGATGGCGTCAGCCACGCCGAGAGCGCCGGATGCCGCGACCGACGGAACGCCCATCGCCGCTGCTTCGACGAGCACATTGCCGAAGCCCTCACGACTGGACGGAAGGAGGACGACGGCGTTCGTCGCGAAGTGAGCGAACCAGTCCTCCACCCAACCGCGATCAGTGAAGGTCACGCCGGCCGCTTCCGCTGCCCGGTTCATCTCCTCGAGGAGTGGACCGCCCCCGAATGACACAACCTCGGCGGCGATGCCCCGGCGGTTGAGCTCTGCCGCGGTCTCGATCGCAAGCGTCGGACGTTTCTGGATGACCAGGCGGCAGGGGAGGACGATCTGTACCCCGGAGTCGAGCCCGGGCTGCCGGGGCAGGGGCGGACGGCCCGCGATCTTCGCCGTTGCGGGGTTGGGCACCACCGTCATCCGGTCGCCGCGCACGCCGAAGCCGGCCACCAGCTCGCCGCCGACCGGGTGCGAGATCGCGATGACATGGTCGGCGCGCGGGTACAGCTTCTTCGCGATCCAGATCTTGAGTCGGTGACGCGGGCCCGACCCGGCGAGGCCGAGCGAGACGAGGTTGCGCTCACTGACGATCACCTTCGGTGCGTCCGAGCCTGCAAGCATCGCCGCCGTCAGAAGAAGCAGGTTCGCATGCGCCTGAAGGCCGACGGCGATATCGGCGCCAGTCGTGGAGAACACCTCGCGAAGGGCGCGGGCCTTGGCGAGGTGTCCTCTTGCTCCGCCCAGGCGATGCACGGCGACGCCATCGGGTATGTGCTCGTCGGTCGCCTTCGATGAGGTTGTGACGACGCTCACGCGGTAGCCGCGCTTCACAAGCCACGCCATCCAGGTGCGCGCGACGAATTCCGCTCCACCGCCGTGCATCGAGAGCACGACGAACACGACCGAGAGAGGAAGAGCGCTCTGCACATTCGCCCCCACCTCGGAGGGATTCGATTTGAGGTCGGTCATCGCGGGGCGATCCCTTCGTCGTTCACGGTGTCGTTGCCAGGATCCGGCGTGACCGCCGAATCCGGTGAGGACTTCCCGGCTCTGCTCCGACGGAAGTAGCGGCGGGCTGACAGGAAGTCGAGGATGTCCCGCCTGTAACGGGGCCACACCAGCGCCATGAGCGCAATCCACACGAGCAGGGCCGAACCACCCACGATGACGCGGACGAAAGGCAGATCGGCCGGAATGGCAAACGTCGCCAGCGCCGACGCGATGCACCCCGCGCCGTAGACGGCCATCGCGCGTGCGCCGTTCCAGAACATCGCGCCGACCGGCGCATCCGAGATTCGGCGGATCCATAGGAGCGAGACGGGCCACATGACCACGACGGAGGCAGAGTAGGCGATCGCGACGCCATACATCCCCCAGATCGAGCCGAAGAGGATCATCGCGATCATGAGGGGTCGGGTAGCGAGCGAGTAGTACATGTTCTGCCGCATGAGTCCTTTGGACAGAAAGACCCAGTAGACGGCATATCCGGCCGCCTGGAAGAAGCCGGCGACGAGCAGGATCCGGAAGACGGGCACCGCCTCGAGCCACTGCGGACCGAGCATGATGCGGACCACCGACTCCGCCTGTGCGCCGAGCAGCGCGAGCGCGGCTCCGAGGACCGTGAGGAGGGCGGACTGACCGAACGTGATGAACTGCGCATAGCGCGCGCGGTCATCCTGGAGCCTGGACAGAACCGGCAGCGCCACGCGGGTCGACGGCGCGTTCAGCTGCAGAAGGGGCAGCATCATGAGCTGGAATGCTCGGTTGTAGATGCCGAGGGGACCGGCGCCGAAGCGGGCGCCGATGACGATGGAGTCCACGTTCCGGCTCGCGTAGGCCAGCAGCTGGGTGCCGAACATGTTCGAGCCGTAGCTCAAGAGGCCGCGCATCGGCTCTCGGCGCGACACGCCGCCAGGAAGCCAGCCGGTGAGGAACAGCAGGAGGGCGAGCGCAGCAATCGTCTGAGCGACTGACTGACCCACCAGCGACCAGTACGCCGCCCCGGCGAAGGCCATGGTGACTCCCACGGCGAGCGCGATCACCTGCGCTCCCGTCTCGACGATCACCAGTCGTCCGAATCGAAGCGAGCGCGACATGTGTGCCCGGAACTGCGTGGACAGTCCGTTGAGGAGAAAGGTGACCGACAGGGCGGCGGTGATCGGCTGCAGGCGCGGATCGTCGTAGAAGTCCGCGATCGGCCACGATGCGGCGATGGTCACCAGCATCAGGACGGCGCCGATGCCCGCGTTGATCCAGAACAGATTGTTCTTCTGACCCCGACTGAGGGTACGCGCCTGGATGGCTGCAGAGCCGAGTCCGAAGTCGCGGACGAGCTCTCCCACGCCGATGATCGCCGTCACCATCGCCAAGAGACCGTAGTCCGTCGGTGTCAGCAGCCGGGCGAGGATCATGATCCCGCCCAGCTGGACCGCGATCCGTACGATCTGCCCAAGAATCGTCACACTCGCGCCTCGGGATGCCGATGCACCCAGAGAACGCTCGGCGGTCGCCGTCATCTGCGCTTCACTCGCTCGATCGCCTGGCGGTACGCGCCTTCGATGATCCGGCCGACGTGATCCCAGTCGCGTTCGGACAGGTCGGGTTCCGCGGAGCGCTCGCCCCGCCGCACCTCGTCCAGCGCACCGCGGATGGTCTCCGGCGTCAGGTCGCCGTCGTACTCGATGATCCAGCCCTCGCCTACCTCGGCCGACAGCGCCGAATTGCTGGCGGTGCGCGGTGCCAGCACCGGGCGTCCCAGTGACATCGCTACGAGGATCGCGCCGGAGTTGTGCATCTCGTGGTACGGGAGGATGACCAGCTCTGCAAGGCCGACCTCCGTGACGAGCTCCTCGTCCGTCACATAGCGAAGCGTCGCCGTGATCCGCGGGTCGCGGTCGCAATGAGTCTCGATGATCTCTCTCTGACCCACGCTCGGGGAGCCGACGATGCGCAAGGAGAGATCGTCGGCGTCCAGCTGGGAGAAGATCCTGGCGAGGCCGTCGACATTCTTGTACGGACGGATGATGCCGAAATAGAGCAGCCGACCGCGACGGGGATCGGGGAGCGCATACTTCGCATAAGCGGACCGGTAGTGGCCGTGCAGCGCCGTGACGACGGGCCGGTCGGTCGGCGGCGTGGTGGTCGGATTGAGCCTGATGTAGAGGTCGGTTGCGCGGTCGAACCGCCGGAGGGAACGCGTCTCGGCGGCATCTCCCGGTTCGTGCGGCTCGACGTTGTGGAGGTGCCTCACGATCGGCGTTCGCATCAGCTTCGCCCGCAGGAGGAAGGCGTCGAGGTACCGGCGTCGCACGAAGCGGCGCACGCGAGAACTTCCGCGGATGGTCAGCTCGGGCCAGTGAGCATGGAAGACGTCGTAGCGTCCGAAGATCGCACTCTTCCATGAGTCGAACCGGTGCACGATGCGCGGATTCTCCATGCCGATCATCTGGTCGACGAACTTGGTCGTGCCGTCCGGGGGTGCGAGCGTCTGCTGCACGACGATCGTCGGCAAGGATGTCGAGGCTTCGGATTCCTCGGTCGCGCGTTCCGCAGTGGTCATCGTGGTGGGGCTCTCCGTGATCGGGACTTTCAGCGACGACGACCCTGTCTGGGAGTCACTCTACGGTGACTGCTTGCCGCCGGCCGGCCATTTCACGAGGACGGCACCGAGTGTTTACGCGGCCGAAATCACGGCCTCAGACTGCGCGGGGAGCGGTTCGCGCCGCTTCGACGTGAGGGGAACTGCCGGACCACAGGTCTCGAGGAAAGGCGTCGAGGAGAGGTTCCGCCTTCCAGCCGCGAAGCGGCGGCGCAGGGTTGTCGAGCGCTTCGGCGAGCGTCCTGGACGCGTGCGGAAGCTCTCGGCCCGTTCCCTCGAAGTAGTCCCGGTACTTGAACAGGTCTTCCACGCCCGGCAGCAGAAGCGACGCCGGCACACCGAACGTCTCGGCGATGATGATGCCGTGCAGTGAGGAGGCGACGACGTGCGAGCTTTCGGCAATCGCCCGGACGCAGGCCCACAGTCGCGTCGTCGGATCCAGGAAACCAGGGGAATCGCGCCAGTGCGGAGCATCGTGCAGGTTGGGCACGATGGTTACCGAGCGGCTGCGCAGCGAGAGGCTCTCCGCGAAGCGAGGGAACAGGGTCGGGAGGAGGAGCGCGGGGTCGCCGTAGACGGCCGGCGCCGTGATGCCGCGTTCGATCAGCCAGGCCCGGGTCAGAGGACCGCGAGTGGCGCGCACGTCGAGCGTCGAGAATCGGTAGGCGTCGTCGGGCGTCTTGCCGTTCCGCCCGGTGCCCCACACCGTGTCGCCGTCTCTGGCGAAGTGCAATGTGGATCCGACCGACAGCAGCCGCCGGCCGTCGCCGCGTCCGTGCACGGACTTGGCGAGCTCGCGGACGACGAGCGGCCCGATGAGATCGCCGAAGTTGTTCACGCGCACAACTCGCGGCAGCCTGCGAGCGAGTCGGCTGCCGCCGAGGTGGCGACGGGGGTTCCAGTGAACGACTTCGACGCCGCGGAGGTTGATCGTCATGCCGCGCATCATAGCCAGCGCATGTTGCGCGCTGTCGCGCGGGCCGGGGCAGGTAATTGCCTCCGCCGTAACAACGCGGTAACCCACCGTTGGCAAAACGACGCAATGATGAGCTCGGGACCGTTCCTCGGGAGTGACGGAGGACCTTCCTGCCTCCGCTCGCCCGCGACAGCAGTCGACCGGAGGAGATAGCAGATGGCAACGTCGTTCGCGTTGGATGATCGTACGTCGACCAAGCCCTCGGCCACGATCACAAGCAGGGCCGCACGTGCTGCCGCCAAGCCGTCGGTCAAGTGGGAGCGACAGTACGCGCGCGCGCTCGTCGTTTCCGACTCGATCCTGATCGCACTCGCCCTGATCGCCACCGTGCTGGTGGTGCCGCATCCGGCGACGGTCTCGGTGGAGGTCATCGCAGCATCCGCCGAGGTATCCGTCTGGGTCGTCGTCGCGGTCATAGCGATCGCGATAGGCACGCTGCTGTCTCTGTCGGGCAGCCGCACGTCCCGCGTCGTCGGCGTGGGAAGCCAGGAGTACCGGGCGGTCGTCAGGTCGTGCTTCTTGGCGATAACGTCGGTCGCGCTCTTCGCGTACGTGTTCCGGGTTTCGGGTCTCCCTTTCATTCTCGCCGCGGGGCTCGCCGCGACGGTGGGCGTCCTGCTTCTGAGCCGTTGGGTCGCGCGCCGCTGGCTCGTCGCGCAACGGAAGCAGGGCCGGATGGCGAACCGCGTCCTTCTCGTCGGTTCCGAGGAGTCGGTGGCTTCGACGGCTCGTGACCTGCAGCGCAACCCGGCAGCGGGCCTTTATGTCGTCGGTGGCTGCACTCCGACCGGACGCATCGCCGACTACATCCCCGGCACAGAGATCGCCGTCTCCGGATCGGTGTCCAACGTGATGGATGCGCTTCGTCGCGTGTCTGCGGACACGGTTCTCATCACGAGCTCGAATGAGCTGAGCGCCGACACAGTGCGCACGCTCAGCTGGCAGCTCGAGCCCGGTCAGCAGCACCTCATCGTGGCACCGAGCCTCACCGACATCGGCGGTCCCCGCCTCCACACCCGCCCCGTGTCCGGGCTCCCGCTGGTGCACGTCGAAACACCGCGCTATCGCGGGGGCAAGCTGCACGCCAAGCGGGTCTTCGACGTCCTGGCGGCCGGGGCGCTCATCCTGCTCCTCGCACCCGTGCTCGTGGCTGTGATGGTTGCCGTGCAGATGTCGAGCCCCGGGGGGATCTTCTTCCGTCAGGAGCGGATCGGTCTCGGCGGCGAGCGATTCTCCATGCTGAAATTCCGCTCGATGTACGTCGACGCGGAGGAGCGTCTCGCCGAGCTCGCCCAGGCGGACCGCGACAGCGGCAACGACGTGATGTTCAAGATGAAGGATGACCCGCGCGTGACGAGCATCGGTCGCATCCTGCGCCGGTTCAGCCTCGACGAGCTGCCTCAGCTGTTCAACGTGGTGCGGGGCGACATGGCGCTCGTGGGCCCGCGTCCGCCGCTCGATCGTGAAGTCCGGCAGTACGCGGACTCCGTGCACCGGCGCTTTCTCGTCAAGCCGGGCATCACGGGTCTCTGGCAGGTCAGCGGCCGAAGTGACCTCGACTGGGATGCGACAGTGCGGCTGGATCTGTTCTACGTCGAGAACTGGACGCTGACAGGCGACCTCGTGATCCTGCTCAAGACGGTCCGCGCGGTTCTGAGAAGCGACGGCGCGTACTGATCCCGGCAGGCGCCGATCGTCGACTCCAGGGAGCCGATGCTGATGGTCACCGACACCAGCACGACGCGATCGGGCTCGCCATCGACGGCCGGCCCGCCGAAGCGCTATCTCACCGGCGTCCAGGGACTGCGCACGATCGCTGCGCTGCTGGTCGCGATCTACCACATCTGGTTCGGCCGCGTCTCCGGCGGCGTCGACGTGTTCTTCGTGGTGGCCGGATACTTCGCCACGCTGTCGCTTCTCAAGCTGGCGACGATCGACTCTTCCCGTCGCGCATCGTTCATCGGTCGATACCACCTCCGGACCGCGCGCCGAGTCATCCCGTCCGCGGCGGTCGTCATCTTCGCCACCGTGGTGGCGGGGCGGTTCTGGATACCGCCTGCGCTGTGGGATACGACCATCACGCACGGCGTCGCCAGCATCATCTTCGGTGAGAACTGGCAGCTGATCCGTTCCGCGACGGACTATCTCCAACAAGGGGCGATGGCGTCGCCGTTCCAACAGTTCTGGGCGCTGTCGCTGCAGGTGCAGTTCTACGTGATCTTTCCGCTCCTTGTGGCATCGGCTGTCGCTGTCGCGGTGCGCGTCGGTCGAGAGCCGCGCAAGATCGTCGCCGTCATGGCGAGCGTCATCTTCCTCGCTTCATTCGCCTACTCGGTCTATTTGACGGCGGTCGACCAGCCGGTCGCCTACTTCAGCACTCTCACTCGCCTCTGGGAATTCATGGCCGGCGTCCTCGCGGCGATCCTCCTCACGCGAGAGCTTCGCAACAAGACGATCGCGGCCGCTCTCGGCTGGCTCGGCCTCATCGTCCTGTTGAGTCTGGGAGCGATCTTCGACCTGTCCACCATGTTCCCCGGCGCGATCGCGCTCGTTCCGGCCGGCGCTGCGATACTCATCATCGTCAGCGCCTGGAACTCTCGCGAGCCACGCATCCTCCGGGCGCGTCCCGTCCTGTGGTTCGCTGAGTCGTCATTCGCCTTCTACCTGTGGCACTGGCCGCTGCTGATCTTCTATCGCCTGCAGTTCGGCGACGACATGCACTTCTTCGCGGGGCTTGCAATCCTCGTCGTGTCGGCGGTGCTCGCAGTGGCTACGACGAAGCTGGTCGAGGTCCCTGTTCGCAGCTCCGCATTCCTTCGCCGATCTGCGACGGCGACAGTCATCGCCTGCCTTCTCCTGATGGTGCCGGCGGCGAGTGCGGTCTGGCTCTGGAACCGCACTGCCGCCGAGGCGTACTCGGCGGCAGCGAGCGACGTCGCCGCGCATGTGGCGGGTGAGCCGATCACCGCAGCGCCCGTGCCTGCGCCGATCTATGCCCGTGACGACAATGTCGATGCGTACAGCGACGGGTGTCACCAGACGATCCGGTCAGCCGAACTGACGGTGTGCGAGTCGGGCGTGGTGGAGGGGTCACGCACCATCGTGCTGGTAGGAGGGTCGCATTCCCTGCAATGGCTGGATGCCGTCAGAAGCGTCGCGGAAGAGACGGACGCGCGAGTCGTCTCGATGACGAAGAGCGGATGCGTCTTCGGAGAGGTGGACGCGTTCGACGACGTCAGCTTCCACCCCTCGTGTGCCGAGTGGTCTACCGCAGCACTCGAGAGCATCATCGCCGATCGGCCGTCTCTCGTCGTCACGATCGGGTCGCGGTCGATCGACGGCCGTGAGCAGATCCCCGACGCCTATCGCCTCTACTTCGACGAGCTTGCAGACGCCGGCATCCCGGTGCTCGCTCTGCGAGACAATCCGTGGTTCCCGAACGATGTACCGGTGTGCCTCGACGTGTTCGGCGAGTCGGGCTGCTCGATCGATCGGGACGCCGTCTACAGAGAGCTGGCCGCTCTCGATGTCCCGGTCGAGCCCGGATTCACGTTCCTCGATACCGCCGACGACTACTGCGACGATCGAACCTGCCGCGTCGTGCAGGACGACGTCCTCATGTACCGGGACTCCAATCACCTGACCAGGACGTGGACGCTGACCCACGGAGACCACGTGACCTCTGCACTGCGGGAGAAGCTGCTCGGAGGCTGAGATCAGCCTCCGAGCGGTTCAGCCGATCACTCGGTGCCGATGGCGTCGAGGATGACGTCTGCGGCACGAGAGGTCAGTAGAAGCGTCGACTCCGTGGCCGTCCGCCCGTTCCCCGCCAGAGAAGAGCGCCGATCACGGCTCCTGCGGAGTTGGCGACGACATCCCAGACGCTCGGCATGCGCGAGGGCAGGAAGAACTGGGCTGCCTCGCCGAGACCGAACAGTGCCGAGCAGAGGAGTGCGGCGACCCACCACAGTCTCCCCGGCAGGATCATCGCCAGGAAGAAGGCCATCGGCGCCGCCAGCACGACGTTCGCCGCGAACTGCACGACGTCGTAGGTGATCCATCTCGGCATTCCGCGCCCGTAGAGCTGGTAGAGCACGCGGTAGACGTCCAGGGAGTCGCCGTCCACGCGCTGCGGCCACAGCACGATCGTCGCCCCCAGCGCGAGGTAAGCGGCCAGCAGCACGATGCCGATGATCCGTGCGGGGACCCCTGGGCGGCCCGGCGTCCTGATCGTCATGCCGGGCCCTCTCGTGACGACGCTCGTCGAGGGCCGCGCTGACCGGTCATGCGGGCAGCGCGGGCGAGATCTCCTTGATCCACGCGGCGAGGTCGGGTCCGAGGTCGTCCCGGTCGAGGGCGAGCTGGATGCTGGACTTCAGATACTCGAGGCGGTCCCCCGTGTCGTAGCGTCGTCCATCGAAGACAACCCCCAGGACCGGACCCGCGATCGACGTGTCAGCCGCGAGAACCTCGAGGGCGTCTGTCAGCTGGATCTCGCCGCCCTTGCCGGGCTCGGTCTCGTCGAGGACGTCGAAGATCTCGGGCTTGAGCACGTATCGGCCGATGATGGCCAGGTCGCTCGGCGCATCGGCCGGCGAAGGCTTCTCGACCAGCCCCTTGATGGAAACGACGTCATCCTCGTCGGTCGGGTCGACGTCTGCGCACCCATAGAGGTGGATCTGCGACGGGTCGACCCGCATGAGGGCGACCACGGTTGCCGACTGAGACGTCGAGACTTCGATCATGCGCGCGAGGAGGGGGTCGCGGGCGTCGATCAGGTCGTCGCCCAGCATCACCGCGAATGTCTCGTTGCCGACGTGCTTCTTGGCCCGGAGGACGGCGTGCCCGAGACCCTTGGGGTCGCCCTGGCGCACGAAGTGGATGTCGGCGAGCGAGCTCGGCTGCATGACGCGCTCGAGCTTGCTGTGGTCGCCCTTCTGCTCAAGCGTGTGCTCGAGCTCGGTGACCCGGTCGAAGTGGTTGGCCAGCGCGTTCTTGTTGCGCCCGATGATCACGAGGATGTCATCGATGCCGGCGGCCACCGCCTCTTCGACCACGTACTGGATGGCGGGCTTGTCGACGACGGGCAGCATCTCCTTCGGCATCGCCTTGGTGGCGGGAAGGAAGCGCGTACCGAGGCCTGCAGCGGGGATGACCGCCTTGATCGAGGAAGTAGTCATGGTCCGACCCTAGAGACGCTGCATGAAGGGGCGATTTCGGGAAGGTGACAGGCCGACGCCGATGCGGACGATCAGGGCCGGTTCATCGAGTTGCCCCGGCGGTGGAGTTCGTCCGTCACCTCGGGACGTTCCGCTCGGGCGTCGGGTTCCGGCGTCCCACCGGAGGGGTCCTCCGGCAGGCGGATGCCGCGGCTCAGGGCGCTGAGCTGGTACTCGTGCTCCGCGGCCGCCGACGCGCGACCGATCGCGACGGCGAGGACGATGCCGACCGCGGTCCATACGGCCATCACGGACAGAAGGACGGCGAACAACTCCATGACACTCTCCGGCGAGCGAGGGATGCGCCGCTTGGGGGGTACGGACGCTGCGACGACTCGCAAGCTTACCGCGCCGCGCGCCGGCTTCCCGGATCGGTGACCCCTCGGGGATGAGGGCAGACATCGCCGCAGGCGACTCCGGCGGACGACATCGTGTCCGCGGCTCCGGCGGTGTTCGCCGCAACCTGTCGACTACGCGTCCATCGCGTATCGGTTGTCCGGCTGCCGGATCCCCTCCGATAGTCTGGTACCGCCTCCCGTATCACGTTCCGCGGGACGTATGACTCGCGTCCGGGCTTCATGGCCCCATGACGTGTATGGACAGGTCCCCGGTCGGGCGCTTCCCCAGGCGCATCCCCAAGCCGGCCGGGGGCCCTCCCTCGTCCCCGCCCGGTTTGGACGAGGCATCCGGATGCCGTAGACTCGACCTTTGGTGTCCGGCTCGGCTGACCCGGCACCGCGAACGTGAGCCCTCCACTGGCGTCTTCGCCCCTCGACGAACTCGGGGACCGACACCGCGAAGCACCCCGGAGCGGGATTCACGAACCTCTCCGTTCGATCTAGAAAGCAGCACTACTGTGACGCGCACTTTCACCCCCAAGGCTGGCGAAGTCCAGCGCGAGTGGCTGGTCATCGACGCGACCGACGTCGTCCTCGGACGCCTCGCCTCGCACGCGGCGGCCCTCCTCCGCGGCAAGCACAAGGCCACCTTCGCCAACCACGTCGACACCGGTGACTTCGTCATCATCGTCAACGCCGACAAGGTCGCCCTCACGGGCCAGAAGCTTCAGAAGAAGATGGCCTACCGCCACTCGGGCTACCCGGGCGGCCTCAAGGCGGTCAGCTACGAGGAGCTCCTCGAGAAGAACCCCGTCCGCGCCGTGGAGAAGGCCGTCCGCGGCATGCTCCCCAAGAACAGCCTGGGCCGCCAGCAGCTGTCGAAGCTGAAGGTGTACGCCGGTGAGGCCCACCCGCACGCCGCCCAGCAGCCCAAGACCTACACCTTCGACCAGGTCGCCCAGTAAGCGCCGCCCAGAATAAGGACACACTCGTGGCGAAGATCCAGGATTCCGCAGACCTCAGCAACTACTCGACCGAGACCCCGGTCGACCAGGAGGCCGTCGCCGCCGAGCGCCCCGTGCTCTCGGTCCCCGGCGCCGCTGTCGGCCGTCGCAAGGAGGCGATCGCGCGCGTGCGCCTCGTCCCCGGCACCGGCACCATCACGGTCAACGGCCGTACGTTCGAGGACTACTTCCCGAACAAGCTCCACCAGCAGCTCATCACCGACCCCTTCACGGTGCTGAACCTCACCGGCGCGTACGACGTCATCGCACGCATCTCGGGCGGCGGCCCCTCGGGCCAGGCCGGCGCGCTGCGCCTCGGCATCGCCCGTGCGCTGAACGAGATCGACGTCGAGAACAACCGCCCGACGCTCAAGAAGGCCGGCTTCCTCTCGCGCGACGCCCGCGTGAAGGAGCGCAAGAAGGCCGGTCTCAAGAAGGCCCGCAAGGCGCCTCAGTACTCGAAGCGCTAAAGCGAGTCGCATCCGATGCCGCTTTTCGGCACGGACGGGGTGCGGGGGCTGGCCAACGGCCCCCTCACCGCCGACCTCGCTCTCACCCTGGCCCAGGCGACCGCTGTCGTCCTGGGCCAGGGCCGTACTGCCGACGCCCGCCGCGCCGCCGGTAAGCGCCTCACGGCGGTCGTCGCCCGCGATCCCCGCATCTCCGGTGAGTTCCTCGCCGCGGCGGTCGCCGCGGGCCTGGCGTCGTCGGGCGTCGACGTCCTCGAAGCCGGCGTCCTGCCGACCCCGGCGACGGCGTTCCTCATCGCCGACACCGACGCCGACTTCGGCGTCATGGTCTCGGCGTCGCACAACCCCGCGCCCGACAACGGCATTAAGATCTTCGCCCGCGGCGGCGTCAAGCTCCCCGACATCGTGGAGCAGCGCATCGAGACGGCGATGGCCGGGCCCAAGCTCCAGCCCACCGGCGCGGAGGTCGGTCGCATCCGCCGCTTCGCCGACGCCGAGGACCGCTACGTCGTGCACCTCCTCGCGTCGCTCACGCACCGCCTCGACGGCATCCACGTCGTCCTCGACTGTGCGCACGGCGCCGCCGCCGGCGTGTCCCCCGAGACGTTCCGCGATGCCGGCGCGACGGTGACCGTGATCGGCGCCGACCCCGACGGGCTGAACATCAACGAAGGCGTCGGCTCGACGCACCTCGACCAGCTAGCGCGCGCAGTGGTGGAGGCGGGCGCCGACCTCGGCATCGCCCACGACGGCGACGCCGATCGCTGCCTTGCGGTCGACGCGAACGGGCGCATCGTCGACGGCGATCAGATCATGGCGATCCTCGCGGTCTCGATGAAGGAGCGCGGCCGTCTCGCGCACGACACGCTCGTCGCGACCGTCATGAGCAATCTCGGCCTCCACCGCGCCATGGCCGAGCACGGGATCCGCGTCGAACAGACCGCTGTCGGCGACCGTTACGTCCTCGAGCGCATGGACGAGGGCGGCTTCGCCCTCGGCGGCGAGCAGTCGGGCCACGTCATCATGAGCGAGTACGCCACCACGGGCGACGGCCTGCTCACCGGCTTGCACCTGGTCGGCGAGATGGCGCGTCAGGGCAAGACGCTGGCGGAGCTGGCGTCGATCATGACGGTCTATCCGCAGGTGCTCGTCAACGTCCGCGGCGTCGACCGCTCGCGCGCCAAGAGCGACGAGGTCGTCCTCGCAGCCGTCGCCGAGGTCGAGGCGGAGCTGGCCGACACCGGACGCGTGCTGCTGCGGGCGAGCGGCACCGAGCCCCTCGTCCGCGTCATGGTCGAGGCCGCGGACGAGGCGGCCGCGCGGGGCGCCGCCGAGAGGCTGGCCGACGTCGTCCGCGACCGTCTCGCGCTCGAGCCCGCGAGCTGAACCCGCCTGCGCCTTCGGCTCCCACCGGATGCCCGCGACTGCGCGCGAGCACGTCATCACGCGCGGAGGGATGCCGTGGCGCGGCGTGAGAGCGCCTCGCAGCGCAGCGTGAAGACGGCGTAGAGGACGAGCGCCCCGCCGACGAGCACCAGGAGCCCGAACGTCATCGGACGCTCCCACAGCAGATCGTCCCGGCGCGCCACGAGCGAGACGGAGATCGCGACGAGGCTGAGCAGCTGCGCCTGGAAGAGCGTCCGGAACGCGCTCCACCGGTCGTCCCACAGAAGCCCGGCGTTGACGACTCCGGTGAGGGTCAGCACGGCACCGGTGACCTGCGCCGTCAGCGGCGTGAGCGGCCACGCCCAGAAGCCCATCGCGAACTGGGGTGCGACGAACACCACCGCGCCGAACGCCAAGGCCGCCGCGCCGATCCCGGCGAGGACGTACCGCCAGCGCCGGGGGATCGCGGCATCCACGGAATCAGGCGTACGCGGATCACGGGGGCTCTGCACGACGGCCAGCGCGGCGACGACGAACGGCGTCGTGGCGTACAGGGCCATCCACACGGCGAACGAGAGATTCTGCGAGAACCGGTCGAGGTGCAGCAGAGTCGCCAGAAGGAGGGCGCCGGCGAACACGACGACGGCGGGGAATCCGTGCTTCACGGAATGCCAGCGCCGGGCGCGCACGACGCCGACGAAGAACCAGATCCCCCCGACGTACGCGGAGGCGAGGAAGAACGCCGACAGGGGGACGGCGATCGCCCACGCGAAGAGCTCGCCGGTGCGCTGGGGGAAGGCGAAGAGCAGGAAGGCCGCCACCACCAGGAAGGGCACGATCGCGAGCGCGACCCAGCGGGTGATCGGCAGGACCCGGTCGTCGGCCCGGCGATCACCCACGGATCCACTCCAGCGCCTCCGCGACGCTGAGCGTCAGGCCCTCCGTCACCGCCCGATCGAGGTCGTCGCCGAGGCCCGCTTCGCGCAGGGCCGCGAGCGGCACCATGTAGAACTCGAAGGCGCCGGGGTTGAGGAAGCCCTTCCGCCGCCTGACGGTCTGCGCTGCGCCCAGCAGGAGCCCCGCGCGGCGTGCATCGCCGGCCGCGGCGGCGAGCGCCACGAACGACTCAAGCCCGTAGGCCAGGCTCTCGTCGTGCCCCAGCGCGAGGGAGATGTCCATGCCGTCCGTGAAATCCCGGCGGGCGCCGTCGAGGTCTCCCGCGAGGAACCTCGACCATCCTCGGTGGTTCATCGCGATGACGATCCCGAGACGCTCCCCCTGCTCGGAGGCGAGGCGGAGGCTCCCGTCGAACCGCTCCCGCGCGCTCACGAGGTCGCCCTGCAGCATGTCGATGCGGCCGATCATGACGAGGGCCATGGCCTGGCCCCATGCGTCCGAGGCGGACCGGAACTCGGCGAGGCTCTGCTCCAGCTCGGCCCGGGCGCGGGCGAAGTCGGCGCCGCCGGTCGCCGTGAGGAGCGCAAGTCCCAGCGACACGCGCGCCAGTGCGCCCCCGAAGACATCGCCGGCTTCCAGGAAGAGGTCGCGGCTGCGGGCCATGCCCGGTGCGGTGTCGAAGCCGGGGTCGCGCCAATAGCGGATCGCGTTGGTGTAGTACTCGGCGACGGCGCGCGCCTGCGTGCTGAGCGGGCGCTGCTCGCGCTCGGCGACGTCGAGCAGCTCGGACGCCCACGCCTGGACGACGCCGAGATAGCCGCCGATCCACAGATACAGGTAGAGAACCCAGAGGTAGCCGGCGGCCTCGTCGAGCTCTCGGCGATCCAGCATGGCGCGCACGACCCCCGCGAGGTTCTCGGTCTCGAGGTCGAGCCGCTCGAGCCAGCGGGCCTGGTCCCGCCCGCGGACGCCGGCCTCGGCATCCGTCGCCACCGCCCGGTAGTGATCGATCCACGTCCGCGTGGCGCTGTCGGCCTGCTCCGGCGTCATCGTCTGCCGGGCGTAGGCCCGCACGAGCGAGAGCAGCCGGAACACCGTCGTTCCGCGCTGCTCGGAGGACCCGAGGAGGCTCGCGTCGACGAGTGCCTCGAGCGCTGCGAGGGGATCCGGTGTGCCGCCCGTCAGCAGCACGGCTTCGGCCGACTCCAGGGTGAAACCGCCCGAGAACACCGACAGCGCCTGGAGGGCCGCGCGCGAGTCCTCGTCGAGCAGCTGGAAGCTCCACTCCATCGTGCTGCGCAGGGCGCGCTGCCGCTCCGGCAGATCCCGCGCTCCGCCGACGAGCAGCGTCAGCGCCGAGTCCAGGCGCTGGAGGATCTGCTCGACGGACAGCGAGCGCACGCGGGCGGCGGCGAGCTCGATCGCCAGCGGGACGCCGTCGACCGCCCGGCAGATGCCGACGACGGCTGCGGCGTTCGCGGGAGTCACCCGGAAGCCGGGCCGCACCGCCGCCGCGCGCTGCTCGAAGAGGGTCACGGCCGATCCGGCGGGACCCGCTCCGTCCTCGTCCTGCGACGGCACGCCGAGCGGCCCGACCTCGTACACGTGCTCCGCCCGCAGCCGCAGCGGCGAGCGGCTGGTCACGAGCAGCTGCAGCCGGGGCGCCTCGGTGATCAGGCGAGCGAGCAGCTCAGCCGCCGGCAGGACGTGCTCCATGTTGTCGACGACGAGCAGCAGGTCGCGGTCGGCGAGCGCGATTCCGACGCGGTCCTCGAGCGAGCCCTCACCTCCGGCATCACGGACTCCGAGCGCCCGGGCGATGGCGACGATGACGCGCTCGGGAGCGGTGACCGCCTCCAGGAGCGCGAACGCCACGTCGCGCCCCGTGTCGGCGACGGCGTCGGCGATCTCGATCGCGAGCCGGGACTTGCCGATCCCGCCCGGTCCGACGAGGGTGACGAGTCGGATGTCCGGCCTCGCCAAGAGGGCGAGCACGTCGCGCTGCTCCGCCTCGCGTCCCACGATGGCCGAGTACGGCGCCGGGATGTCGGGCACGTCGAGGGCGTCGGCGACGACGGATGCCGCGGCCCGCGTCGCGTCGAAGCGCTCGGCGAGGAGCGTCGCGAGGTCGCCGCGAACGAGGTCCGCCAGCTCCTCGGGCGTCGAGAACGACTTGTAGGAGCTCAGGTCGTCGTTGCGGATGCGATCCAGGAGCCCGTCGAGCCGGTCCTCGCGCTGCGGGGCGGGCTGCTTGACGTACATCAGGTGGGGGAGGGAGCCCGAAAGCGCGTACTCGTCCTCCAGGCCCGAGACGGTCTCACCGGGCGCGACCCAGCCGTAGCGCTCGCCGTAGATCCCCACGAAGACGTCGCTCTGCGCGAGGTACGAGCGGTAGAGGTCGCGGGGAGGGTGCGGCCGCGCGCCGAGCTCGAACATGACGGGCGCCAGCTGCAGGGACTCGACCGCCGAGCGCACGGCACGCCGCTCCGGCTCGAGCTCCTTCAGAGTGGAGCTGACGAAGACGCGGAGTCGCTGGTCGGGCGTTCGAATCGCCGCGGATCGTGCGGCCATGAGGGAATCATGGAGCACGGCCCCCGCCCGCGTCCACCGCCCACGCGGCCGGTCACCCGCTCAGCCCCACGACATCGCCTCGATGTACCGCAGCAGGACGCCCTCGCGGAGGGCCCACGGACTCACCTCGAGCTCGTCCACCTTCAGCATCGTCATGGCGGTGTGCAGGACGACGGCTCCCGCGACGATCTGGAACGCGCGGTCGGGAGTGATTCCGGGCAGCTCCTGTCGCGCCGAGGCGGGGATGCGCGAGAGCCGAGGAATCCACGAGCCGAGGGCGGCGCGGGGGAGCAGCATCCCCTCGAGTCCGCTCGATCCGGGCACGGGGTAGCCGGCGAGCTTCGCGAGCGAGCGGATCGCCTTCGACGATCCCACGACGTGGTCGGGTCGCGGCTCGGCGAGGAGCCGCTCGGCGACCGGGGCGAGCGTGCGGCGCGCGTGGGCGCGAAGCGCCTCGACGGCGTCTTCGCCGGGCGGGTCTTCGGGGAGGAACTGCACCGTCATGCGGCCGGCGCCGAGAGGGACGGATGCCGCGACATCCGGCAGCTCGTCGGCACCGGAGGCGAGCTCGAGCGAACCGCCGCCGATGTCGAAGAGCAGGATCTGGCCGGCGGCCCAGCCGAACCACCGCCTCACGGCGAGGAAGGTGAAGCGCGCCTCGGACTCGCCGCCGAGCACCTGCAGCTCCTGGCCGAGTGCCTGCTCGAGGAGCGCGATCACCGCCGGGCCGTTGGTCGCCTCGCGGACGGCCGAGGTGGCCGTGGCGAGCAGCTCGTCGACGTTCTCGGCGAGCGCCACCGCCCGCGCCTCGGTGACCGCCGCGACGAGTGCCGCGACCCCTTCGTCGGTGATCGATCCGTCCGGCGCGAGATAGCGCATGAGTCGCAGCACGGTCCGCTGACTCGTGGTGGCCAGTGGCCGGCCGCCCGGGCGGGCGTCGGCGACGAGAAGGTGGACGGTGTTCGAGCCGATGTCGAGGACTCCCAGGCGCACGGGTCGAGGCTACAGGGACGACGCGACCCGCAACGGGCGAGTGGCCGCCGCCCCGAGGGGGGCGGATACGATGGGCCCGATGTCCGCCGCAGCAGCGATTCCCGGAGACGACTCCGCCGCCACCGTCGCCGAGATCGACGACGGTGACTCGGATCTGAGCCCCGCGCTCTACCGCGAGATCGGCCGCGCGGAGTGGTCGCGGCTCTCGGGAGGGCTCACGCAGCCCCTGTCCGAGACGGAGGTCGTGCAGCTGCGAGGGCTCGGCGACCGGCTCGACCTCGCCGAGGTGCGGGAGGTCTACCTTCCCCTCAGCCGCCTCCTCAGCCTCTACGCGACGGCGACGAAGCGCCTCGGCGCCGACACGGCCGGGTTCCTGCAGGAGCCCGACACCACGACGCCCTTCGTCATCGGCGTCGCGGGCTCGGTGGCTGTCGGCAAGTCGACGATCGCGCGCCTGCTGCGCGAGCTCGTGAGTCGCTGGCCCGGCACCCCGCGGGTCGAGCTCGTGACGACCGACGGCTTCCTCTACCCCAACGCCGAGCTGGAGCGCCGGGGGCTCATGGGCCGCAAGGGCTTCCCCGAGTCGTACGACCGCCGTGCGCTGGTGCAGTTCCTCACCGACGTCAAGAGCGGCGCCGCCGAGGCGCATGCGCCGTTCTACTCGCACCTGCGCTACGACATCGTCCCCGACGCCCACGTCACCGTGCGCCGGCCCGACGTCGTCATCGTCGAGGGGCTCAACGTGCTGCAGCCCCCGCCGCAGCCCAACGACGTGGCCGTGAGCGACCTGTTCGACTTCTCGATCTACGTGGATGCCGCGACCGAGCACATCACGCAGTGGTACGTCGAGCGGTTCCTGGCCCTCCGCCGCGCGGCCTTCGCCAACCCCACCTCCTACTTCAAGGTGTTCGCGGAGCTGACGGACGAGGAGGCCGTCTCCATGGCCCTCGGCTTCTGGAACGACATCAACCTTCCCAACCTCGAGGAGAACGTCAAGCCGACGCGGCACCGCGCGACGCTCGTGCTGCACAAGGCGGCGGACCACGCGGTGGAGCGGGTGCTCCTGCGCAAGCTCTGACGCGGGCGGCGGCATCCGCCCTTTGTACAGGCATCTCACGAAACCCCCCGCCTACCATGGGGGGCATGTGTGGAATCGTCGGATACGTCGGCCCGAGGGACAGCCAGGCCATCCTCCTCTCCGGGCTCGCGCGCCTCGAATACCGGGGCTACGACTCCGCCGGCATCGCCGTGATCGACGGCGACGGGGGCCTCGGCGTACGCAAGAAGGCGGGCAAGCTCAGCGTCCTGCGCGACGACCTGGCCGCCCACCCGCTCGCCGACGGCACGACCGGCATCGGCCACACGCGCTGGGCGACACACGGCGGCCCCACGGACGCGAACGCCCACCCGCATCTCGCCGACCACGATGACCTCGCCGTCATCCACAACGGCATCATCGAGAACTTCTCCGACCTGAAGGCCGATCTCCTCGCCGAGGGCTACACGTTCCGCAGCGAGACCGACACCGAGGTCGCCGCGGTACTTCTCGGCCGCGAGTACCGCCGGAACGGCGGCGACCTCGTCGAGGCCTTCCGCACGACCGTCTCGCAGCTGGAGGGCGCCTTCACCCTCCTCGCGATGCATGAGGAGCAGCCCGGCCTCGTCGTCGGCGCACGGCGCAACTCCCCACTCGTCATCGGTCTCGGCGACGGCGAGAACTTCCTCGCCTCCGACGTCGCGGCCTTCGTCGAGCACACCCGCCACGCCCTCGCGATCGGTCAGGACGAGATCGTCGCCATCACGCCCTCCGGCGTCGAGGTCACCGACTTCACGGGAGACATCGTCGAGGTCGAGCCCTTCGAGGTGCTGTGGGATGCCGCCGCCGCCGACAAGGGCGGGTGGTCGTCGTTCATGGCGAAGGAGGTGTCGGAAGAGCCCGAGGCCGTCGCGAACACGCTGCGCGGCCGCATCCGTGACGGGGTCGTCTCGATCCCGGAGCTGGACGGTCTCGACGACCTCTTCGCGGGCATCGACCGCATCATCGTCATCGCCTGCGGCACGGCCGCCTACGCGGGCATGGTCGGGAAGTACGCGCTCGAGCAGTGGGCACGGGTGCCGGTCGACGTCGAGCTCGCGCACGAGTTCCGCTACCGCGACCCCGTCATCGGCCCGCGAACGCTCGTCGTGTCGATCAGCCAGTCCGGCGAGACGATGGACACCCTCATGGCCGTGAAGTACGCCCGGGAAGCCGGGGCCAAGACCGTCTCGATCTGCAACACGCAGGGTGCGACGATCCCCCGCGAGTCGGACGCGATCGTCTACACGCACGCCGGCCCGGAGGTGGCCGTCGCCTCGACGAAGGCCTTCGTCGCACAGATCACGGCGCTGTACCTCCTGGCTCTCCACCTCGGCGGCGTGCGCGGAGCGCTGAGCCCCACCGAGATCGCGCAGCACGTGCTCGAGCTCGAGGCCGTGCCCGAGAAGATCCAGCGCATCCTCGACCGCTCGCAGAAGCACATCGAGCAGTTCGCCGGCTGGATGGCCGACACCCGCTCGGTGCTCTTCCTCGGCCGTCACGTGGGCTATCCCATCGCGCTCGAGGGCGCGCTCAAGCTCAAGGAGATCTCCTACATCCACGCGGAGGGCTTCGCCGCGGGCGAGCTCAAGCACGGGCCCATCGCACTCATCGAGCCGGGGCAGCCGGTCTTCGTGATCGTGCCGTCGCCGCGCGAGTCGCCCGTGCTGCACTCCAAAGTCGTCTCGAACATCCAGGAGATCCGCGCTCGCGGTGCCCGCGTCATCGCCGTGGCCGAAGAGGGCGACGCGGCGGTGCTGCCGTTCGCGGACGAGGTGCTGCACATCCCGCTCGCCGACCCGCTCATGGAGCCGCTCCTGGCCGTCGTGCCGCTGCACATCTTCGCGATGGGCCTCGCGACGGCGAAGGGCCTCGACGTCGACCAGCCGCGCAACCTGGCGAAGTCGGTCACCGTCGAGTAGGGGCGAGAGGGCCGAGGTCCTCGAGCGAGCACGGCGGGACGGACGGCGCCGAGCTCCCTCGCTCGACGACCGATCGGTGAACCCGGTCGTCGAGCGAGCGCAGCGGGACGGAAGGCGCCGAGCCTTCGAGCAGCGCCGCGATAGGGTGACGGATGCCGCGCCGCGGCGCAGGGGAGGTCTCATGATCGTCGGAATCGGCGTCGATCTCGTCGACATCCCGCGGTTCGAGCGCACACTCGAGCGCACGCCGCGGCTCGTCGAGCGGCTCTTCTCGCCGTCGGAGCGGGTGCGGCACCCCCGCTCGCTCGCGGCGCGGTATGCCGCCAAGGAGGCGCTGATCAAGGCGCTCGGCGGATCGGACGGCGTGCACTGGACCGAGATCGAGGTGGCCGCCGAGGCATCCGGTCGCCCGGTCTTCGTGCTGACCGGATCGACGGCGGCGGCCGTGGCCGAACGCGGGATCACGATGATGCATCTGTCGATGTCGCACGACGCGAATCTCGCGACCGCGTACGTGATCGCCGAGTCCGCGCCGAGCGCGGCGGGGGCGTCGTCGTGAGCCGCATGCCTGCCGGCGTGCTCCGGGAGGCGACCATCGACGTCGGGGCGATCGCGGCGAACGTCCGTCACCTGCGGCGGCTCACGGAGTCCGAGGTCATCGCCGTCGTCAAGGCGGACGGCTACGGTCACGGCGCGGCCCGCAGCGCCGTCGCCGCCCTCGACGGGGGCGCGAGCCGGCTCGGCGTCGCCGACGTCGGCGAGGCGCTGGCCCTCCGCCGCGCCGGCGTCGACGCCCCGATCCTCGCGTGGCTGCATGCGCCGGGAGCGAGCTTCCGCGAGGCGGCGGCCGCGAGCATCGAGCTCGGCATCTCGAGCTTCGAGCAGCTGCTGCAGGCGTCGGCCGCGGCATCCGTCGACCGTCCTGTCGCCGTTCACCTCAAGCTCGAGACGGGACTCGGCCGCAACGGCATCGCGCCGGAGGACTACCCCGTCGTCTTCTCGGAGGCGGCGCGGCTCGAGCGGATCGGGAAGCTCCGGGTGATCGGGATCTTCAGCCACCTCTCCAACGCCTCCGCGGACGACGACCGGGCCGCGACGCGCGTCTTCCACGACGCGCTGGGCCTCGCCGCGTCCGCCGGTCTCGCGCCCGCTCTCCGTCACATCGCGGCGAGCCATGCCGCCATCGCGCTCCCCGAGACGCGCCTCGGGTGCGTGCGCCTCGGCGTCGCGATCTACGGGCTCTCGCCCTTCGCCGATCGGGACTCCGGCGATCTCGGGCTGCGGCCGGCCATGACGCTGCGCGCACCCGTCGCGGCCGTGCGCCGCGTGCCCGCGGGCCACGGCGTCTCGTACGGGTACGCCTACCGCACGGAGCGGGAGACCACGCTCGCCCTGATCCCGCTCGGGTACGCCGACGGGGTGCCGCGCACGGCGTCCGGAGCCGGTCCGGTCGCCATCGGCGGCGAGCGCTTCCGCGCAGCGGGACGCATCGCCATGGACCAGTTCGTCGTCGACGTCGGCGATCACCCCGTCCGGGTCGGCGACGAGGCGGTGCTGTTCGGCGACGCCACCCTCGGGGTCCCCTCCGCCGATGAGTGGGCGGACGCCGCGTCGACGATCAACTACGAGATCGTGACGCGCATCGGACCCCGCGTGCCCCGCCGCCAGGTCTCCTCGTGAGCGGGAACGCGGAGGCTCCCTCGAACGTTGCAGGGGACATGGGAACGACGACGGACGGACTCGAGAGCCTCGCGGGGCGACGTGAGATCGAGAGCCCGGCGAGCATGGAGGAGCTGGGCGAGCGGATCGGGCGGATGCTGCGTCCCGGTGACCTCGTCGTGCTGACCGGGCCCCTCGGCGCGGGCAAGACCACGCTTACGCGCGGCATCGCGGCGGGCCTCGGCGTGCGCGGCCCCGTGCAGAGCCCGACCTTCGTCATCGCCCGCACGCACCCCTCGCTCGTGGGCGGTGCACCCCTCGTGCACGTCGACGCCTACCGCCTCGGCTCGGCCGCCGAGCTCGATGATCTCGACATCGACTTCGACAGCTCGGTCGTGGTGGTCGAGTGGGGTCGCGGGCTGGTCGACGCCGTCTCGGACTCCTGGTGGGACATCGAACTCGAGCGCGAGTGGGGCGGCGCCGGCGTGGACTCGGCGTGCGGTACGAGCGGCCGCGCGGCCGCCGAGATGGACGCCGACGCTCCGCGCATCGTCACCATCACCCGCCACCGGGCGTAGGCGCCGCTCGCGGCCGACGAGATCCCCGGTCGTCGCGCGAGCGTGACGACACGCCCGCGCCCGGCGTGATGGCCCTGTCTGCGCGTCTCGCCTCCGTCGCTGCGCCCCCGTCGTGCCACGACCCAGGGCGCGGGTCGGACTAGCCTGGAGGGCGTGATCCTCGGCATCGACACGTCCCTCGGCACCGCCGTCGCGGTCGTCGAGCCCGACGGCGTCGTCCGATCCCAGGCGGAGAGCGTCGATCCCCGCGGCCACGCCGAGGTCATCGGATCGCTCGTCGAGCGCGCGCTCGCCGAGGCATCCGCTCACCCGTCCGACATCACGTATGTCGCTGCCGGCATGGGTCCGGGGCCCTTCACGGGCCTCCGCGTCGGGATCGCCGCCGCGCGCGCCTTCGCGCTCGGGCGAGGGGTCCCCGTCGTCCCCGTGGTGAGCCACGACGCCGCCGCGCTCGAGCTGCTGCTGCACAGCGCGCTCACCGGCGGACGCGATGACAGCGACGACGACGCGTTCGCGATCGTCACCGACGCGCGCCGTCGGGAGTTCGCCTACACCGTCTACCAGGGCCTCGACGACGACGGGCTCCCCGTGCGGATCGGGGGACCGGCGCTCTCGCCGCGAGACGAGATCGACGCGGTCCTGGCGGCAGGGAGCATCCTCCGCCGCGACACCGACCGGATCGGCGCCGCGATGCTCGCCCTTGCCGCCGCTCGCGCCGTCGACGCCGGTCGCACGATCGGCCCTGCCGACGCCCTCTACCTCCGCTCGCCGGACGTGACGCTGTCGGCGGGCCCGAAGCGCGTCACCACCCCGGCGGGAGGCGCCGCATGAGCCTGCGCCCCGCGACCCCCGACGACCTCCGCGCCATCATGGCGCTGGAGCGGGCGTCGTTTCCGACGGACGCGTGGTCGGACGCCATGATGCGCGCCGAGCTCGCCTCGCCGCACTCCTACTACCTGGTGGCCGAAGAGGCGGGCCGTGTGATCGGCTACGCGGGCCTGCGCGCCCCCGAGGGCGGAACGGATGCCGACATCCAGACGATCGCGATCGCCGAGGCGGCCCGAGGCCGTGGGCGCGGCCGAGCGATCCTCGAAGCGCTGCTCGCCGAGGCATCCGCCCGGCGCGTGCAGGAGGTCTTCCTCGAGGTGCGCGCCGACAACCCCGCGGCGCAGGCGCTGTACGCATCCGAGGGCTTCGCGGAGGTCGGCCGTCGCCCGCGGTACTACCAGCCCGACGATGTCGACGCCATCGTGATGCGCCTCGACCTGCGGGGATGGGCGTTTCACCGGGCGCCGGATCCGGAGCACAGCGCCGGATCCGGATCGGATGCCGCGCCCCGCCCGGATCCGGCGGCCCGATCCGAATCCGGTGCCGCGTGGCAGGGAGGCGCGTGCACGTGAACGACCTTGCACACGCTCACGAGCCGCTGGTGCTCGGGATCGAGACGAGCTGCGACGAGACCGGGATCGGCATCGTGCGCGGACGCACGCTCCTCAGCAACACCATCGCGAGCAGCATGGACGAGCACGCACGCTATGGCGGCGTCGTTCCGGAAGTCGCCGCGCGCGCGCACCTCGAGGCGCTGCAGCCCTCGATCGAGGCGGCACTCGGTGAGGCGGGGGTGACGCTCGCCGACATCGACGCCGTGGCCGTGACCTCCGGCCCGGGCCTGGCGGGAGCCCTCATGGTCGGCGTCGGCGCCGCCAAGGCCCTCGCCGTGTCGCTGGACCGGCCGCTCTACGCCGTCAACCACCTCGTCGGTCACATCGCCGCAGACATCCTCGACTCGGACGCGCCGCCGCTGGAGTTCCCCACGGTCGCTCTCCTCGTGAGCGGCGGCCACACGTCGCTCCTCCTCGTCCGCGATCTCACCGCCGACGTCGAGCTGCTCGGGGAGACGATGGACGACGCCGCCGGCGAGGCTTTCGACAAGGTCGCCCGCGTGCTCGGGCTGCCGTATCCGGGCGGTCCCGAGATCGACCGCGCCGCGGCATCCGGGAATCCCGACGCGATCCCGTTCCCCCGCGGTCTCTCCCGTGCGTCCGACATGGCCGCGCACCGCTACGACTTCTCGTTCTCGGGACTCAAGACGGCGGTCGCTCGATGGGTCGAGCAGCGCCAGACGGCAGGCGAGCCGGTGCCCGTCGCCGACGTCGCCGCGAGCTTCCGGGAGGCCGTCGTCGACGTCCTCGTCACGAAGGCGCTCGCCGCGTGCCGAGACCACGGTGTGCCGCGACTGCTCCTCGGCGGGGGCGTCATCGCGAACCGCCGTCTGCGCGACGTCGCGCTGGAGCGGGCGGATGCCGCGGGCGTCGTCGTGCGGATACCGCCGCTCTCGCTCTGCACCGACAACGGCGCCATGATCGCGGCCCTCGCCTCCGAGCTCATCACGGCCGGGCGGCGGCCGTCGACCCTGGAGTTCGGCGCGGACTCGACCCTGCCCGTCACCGAGATCCAGGTCGCCGAGGCGCCCGGAGAGGTGGCCGCGTGACGACGCGGGACGACGGGCCCACCCCGGAGCCGTCGATTCCCCGACCGGAACCGCCGGTAGGCGCGTCCGCAGGCCCCGCGGTCCCCGCCCGGCCCGAGCCGCTCAGCGATCCGGCGCGCGAGCTGGGCGACGCCGGGGCGGAGTCCGTGCTGCCGGGCGGGCACCGCGGCGGCTTCCAGCGGCTCCCGACGGGCCCCACCGCCATCACCACGCAGTCGGCGCCCGCGGATCCCGACGGCGAGCAGTCGGCGCCGCTCGTGCAGTGGGCCATGCCCGAGCCGGCTCGGCCGGCGCGCGGCCTCGCCGCGTGGGCGCTGGGCTTCTCGATCGTCGCGCTCGCCGTGTCGCTCTTCGTCGGCTGGGGGTTCCTCCTCGGCATCGCGGCAATCGTCGCGGCGATCCTCGCGCTGCGCCGGCCGCTGGAGAGCCGGGCGGTGGCCCTGTGGGCGCTCGTGCTGGGCGCGGTCTCGCTCCTCTACAGCGCCGGGTGGCTGCTCTTCGCCGCAGTCGCGGCAGGCTTCGTCGGCTGAGCCTGCTTCCTCGGGTCGGCGGCCGGCCGCTGAGCGAAGGGGATTCGGCCGGGGGAGGGTGGATCGGGCCCTCGGGTCCTCCGCCCGCGCGGAATCCTCCGCTGGGCGGCTCATGGCCGGGTGTCCCGGGTCCGCCGCTGAGCGGAGGGGATTCGGCCGGGGGAGGGTGGATCGGGCCGTCGGGTCCTCCGCCCGCGCGGAATCCTCCCCTGGGCGGCTCATGGCGGGGTATTCCGGGTCCGCCGCGGAGCGGAGGGGATTCGGCCGGGGGAGGGTCGATCGGGCCCTCGGGTCCTCCGCCCGCGCGGATTCCTCCGCTGGGTCGCTCGTGGCCGGGTATCCCACGTGCGCCGCTTCGACGCGCGGCGGGCGCGGGGCGACCTCGGCCTCAGCCGACGCGATCGGCGAGGAGCGCGACGCGCCTCTTGCCGACGCGGGTGACGATGAGCGTCGCCGATCCCTCGCCCTTGAGCGACAGCGCCTTCCGCAGCGCGGCGGGATCGACATCCACTCCCCGCTTCTTGATCTCGAGGCGCCCGATCCGGCGCTCGCGCAGAGCCTTGGCGAGCTTCTTCGTGTCGGCGGGCAGCTCCTCGCGCACGCGGA
The DNA here is from genome assembly GCF_004362195.1 of Microbacterium sp. BK668. NCBI lineage: Bacteria > Bacillati > Actinomycetota > Actinomycetes > Micrococcales > Microbacteriaceae > Microbacterium > Microbacterium sp. BK668. Next base: position 7,275 of record NZ_SNWG01000001.1, on the reverse strand, counting down.
ACGACGAGACGAACGGGCTCGTCAGCCCGGCGTCGGAGGTGAGGTAGGCGATGTGCTCGTCGAGCATCCCGGCTTCGAGCGACCGCGCGACGTCGCCGATGAGCCGGGCCCGGATCACGGCGCCGTCGGGTTCGTGCACGAACTCGCCGAGGGGGCGGGTCGGCTCATCCGGCGCATCCGTCGCGGCGGTGAGCTCCGCCGCCGTGTCGCCGCGCACGACGAGGGCGGCGCGGCGCACGCCCGGGCGGGCAAGCGCGCCCGACCAGATCACGAGCTCGATCGTCGACCCGTCGGCGCTCACCCACTGCGCCTCGACGTCGTCGGGAAGGAGGTCGCGATCGAGACCGGGACCGAGCTTGACGCCGACGGGATGCCGCGCGGCGAGGTCGAGGACCCAGTCGAGCGACGGAGACCAGTCCTCGGGGCGGGTGCGCGACGTCTCGCCGTGGCCGGCCGTGCGGCGCGCCGGGTCCAGCCAGTACGCCTCCGCCGCCACGTCCCCCTCGGCCACGACGTCCTCGGCACGCCCTTGCCGCACGGAGACGTCCTCGCCGAAGGGCGCGAGGTTGTATGCCGCGATCGCCGCGGTCACTGCGTCGGCGTCGACGGCCACGACCTTCAGCCCGAGCGCCGCGAGCCCCAGGGCGTCGCCGCCGATCCCGCAGCCGAGGTCGGCTACAGACGAGAATCCCGCGCTGCGGAACCTCTCGGCGTGCCGGCCGGCGATGGCGAGCCTCGTCGCCTGCTCGAGACCCGCGCGGGTGAACAGCATCCGATCGGCGAACGGGCCGAACTTCCCCCGTGCACGCGTGCGCAGCCGGGCCTGGCCGACGACGGCCGACACGAGGTCGGGGGAGTGTCCGAGGGCGCGCAGTCGCGACACGGCGCGGGCGACGTCGTCGGCCGAGTCGATCGTGCCGAGCTGGTCGAGCAGCCGCAGCCCCTCCGGGGTCAGCAGCGCGGTCAGCTCGGGCAGGTCCATCCGGCCAGCGTACGTCGCCGCGCGACTCCGACGCCGCTTCGAGGCATCCGTCACATGACGTCGTTTTGGCACTCACGTTGCACGAGTGCCAGCCCGTTGCCTACACTGGATTAGCACTCCCAGCGTGTGGGTGCTAACCAGTCTTCGTCTCAAGAAAGAAGAGGTAGACCGTGACGGTTTCCACTCAGGTGTCCATCAAGCCGCTCGAGGACCGCATCGTCATCCGCCAGGTCGAGGCCGAGCAGACCACCTCCAGCGGTCTGGTCATCCCCGACACCGCGAAGGAGAAGCCCCAGGAGGGCGAGGTCGTGGCTGTGGGCCCGGGCCGCATCGACGACAACGGCAACCGCATCCCGCTCGACGTCGCCGTCGGCGACCGCGTGATCTACAGCAAGTACGGCGGCACCGAGGTCAAGTTCGGCGGCGACGAGTTCCTCGTCCTGTCGGCTCGCGACGTGCTCGCGGTCGTCGTCCGCTGACGACGGACCATTCGCGAGGGGCTCGGGTGCTTCGGCATCCGGGCCCCTCCGCCTTTCCCGATGGCAGGATTCGCGGCATGGACGGCAGGGGCGGATGCCTCGTCCCGCGTCGCCCGCGCGGCAGCGGTCCTAGGCTTGGGGGGTGAACCCCGACGCTGTGTCCTCGTCCGCCGTGCCCGCCGGCGCGGCCGGGCAGGCGAAGGGCACGGATGCCGGGCGCGAGCACTTCGTCGGCGGAGTCTACGCGTTCTTCGCCTACCTCCTGTGGGGCTTCCTCCCGCTGTATTTCCTCGCGCTCGCGCCCACCGGACCGTTCGAGATCGTCGCGTGGCGCATCATCCTCTCCCTCGTCTTCTGCGCCTTCCTGCTGACCGTCACACGCACGTGGCCGAAGCTGATCGCGATCCTGCGCAATCGGCGCCTGGTGTGGTGGACGGTCCTCGCCGGCGCCCTCATCTACGTGAACTGGCAGACCTACCTCATCGGGACTCTCACCGGCCACGTCGTCGAGACGAGCCTCGGCTACTTCATCAACCCGATCGTGACGGTGCTGCTGGGCGTCCTCGTGCTGCGCGAGCGACTGCGCATCATGCAGTGGATCGCGATCGGCATCGCCGCCGCCGCCGTGCTCGTCATCGTCATCGGGTACGGCGCCTTCCCGTGGATCGCGCTCACGCTCGCCTTCTCGTTCGGCTTCTACGGCCTCGTGAAGAAGCAGATCGGCCCGTCGGTCGACGCGATCAGCGGCTTGACGCTCGAGTCGCTGTGGCTCACGCCGGTCGCCGTCATCCAGCTCCTCGTCATCGCCGTCACGAGCGGGCTGTCCATGGGGCAGGAGTCCGCGGGGCACACCGTCCTGCTCCTGCTCGCGGGGGTCGTGACGGCCGTACCGCTCCTCCTCTTCGCGGCCGGCGCCCGGCGCGCCCCGCTGACGCTCATGGGCATGCTGCAGTTCATCGCTCCGATCCTGCAGTTCATCATCGGCGTGTGGCTGCTGGGCGAGCCGATGTCGCTGGAGCGCTGGATCGGCTTCGCCCTCGTCTGGCTCGCGCTCATCCTGCTGACGGCGGACTCGGTGATCGCCTCCCGCCGCTCACGCGCGCAGCGCGTGGACGCCGGCGTCTCCGACGTCGCCGAGCTCACCTGACCCCGGCTCATCAGCGTCATCTCGGCTCGATCGGTGAGCGGATGTCGACCGAATGACCCGGTGACGCCCGAGACGCGAAAGCGGCGGCCCCCGCGGGGGAGCCGCCGCGTCGATCGAACGACCGGGGTCAGCGCACCAGCCGGGCGATCGCCTGCGTCGCCTCGGCGATCTTGGCGTCGGCCTCCGCGCCCCCGAGCTTGGCGGCATCCAGCACGCAGTGCTTGAGGTGATCGTCGAGAAGGGCGATCGCGACCGCCTCCAGGGCGCTCGTGAGCGCGCTGATCTGGGTGAGGATGTCGATGCAGTACTTCTCCTCCTCGACCATCTTGTGGATGCCCCGTGCCTGGCCCTCGATCCGCTTCATGCGGTTGAGGTACCTGTCCTTGTCGGTGATGTAGCCGTGGTGGCCGTGCCCGTCAGGGGCGTCGATGGATGCCGCGGCCGGCGTTTCTGCGAGGGTCATCGCTCCTCCTTCACGAGGTGGTCTGCGCGGTGCCGAGGGTAGTCGGAGGGCACGGCCCCGGCGGGAGCACCGTCCGCGGTGCTGCGGAACCGGCGCAGCAGCAGGCTGTTGCCGACGACGAAGGCGCTCGAGAACGCCATCGCCGCTCCGGCGATCATGGGGTTCAGCAGCCCCAGCGCGGCGAGCGGGACCGCCGCGACGTTGTAGGCGAAGGCCCAGAAGAGGTTCACCTTGATCGTGCGCAGAGTCGCGCGCGAGAGCCGGATCGCGTCGGCCGTGCTGCGGAGGTCTCCGCGCACGAGGGTCAGGTCGGAGGCCTCGATCGCGGCATCCGTCCCCGTCCCCATCGCCAGACCCAGATCGGACTGCGCGAGGGCGGCCGCGTCGTTGACGCCGTCGCCGACCATCGCGACGACCTTGCCCTCGGCCTGGAGCGACGCGACGACGGCGACCTTGTCGGCGGGGAGCACCTCGGCCACCACGCGCTCGATGCCGACCTCGGCGGCGATGCGTCGCGCGACGGTCTCGTTGTCGCCCGTCAGGAGCACGGGCGCGAGGCCGAGGTCGCGCAGCTGCCGGATCGCCTCGGCGCTCGTGGGCTTCACGCGATCGGCGACCGCGAGGACGCCGCGCACCTCACCGTCCCACGCCGCGACGACCGTCGTCCTGCCCTCGGATCGGAAGCGGGCGGATGCCTCGGCGAGAGGTCCCTCGAGGGTCAGGGCCCAGTCGGCGAGCAGCGCGGCGCGGCCGACGACCACGGCGTGTCCCTCGACGATTCCCGAGACTCCCGTGCCGGGGAGGTTCTGGAAGGACTCGGCCCGGGGGAGAGCGCCCGTCTCCGCCGCAGCGGCTTTCGCGATCGCCCGGGCCACGGGGTGCTCGGAGGCGTGCTCGAGGGCTCCCGCGAGCCGCAGCACCTCGGCGCGGGCGACGCCCGGCGCGGCGACGACGTCGACGAGCGACATCCGTCCCGTGGTCACGGTGCCGGTCTTGTCGAGCACGACGGTGTCGACGGCGCGGGTCGACTCCAGCACCTCGGGTCCGCGGATCAGGATGCCGAGCTGCGCGCCGCGGCCGGTCCCGACGAGCAGCGCGATGGGCGTGGCGAGGCCGAGCGCGCACGGGCAGGCGATGATGAGAACCGCGACGGCGGCGCCGAAGGCGGCGGCGGCCGGGTAGCCCAGCAGCAGCCACACGACGAGCGTGGCGAGGGCGATGGCGATGACGATCGGCACGAAGACGGCCGAGATGCGATCGGCCAGCCGCTGCGCGGCGGCCTTGCCGGACTGCGCCTGCTCGACCAGCTTGGCCATCTGCGCCAGCTGCGTGTCGGTGCCGACGCGGGTCGCGCGCACGACGAGGACTCCGCCGACGTTGACGGTGGCGCCGATGACGCCGTCGCCCTCCACGACCTCGACGGGGACTGATTCGCCCGTCACGGTCGAGGCGTCCACGGCCGACGTCCCCGACACGACGGTGCCGTCGGTGGCGATCTTCTCGCCCGGCCGCACGACGAACTCGTCGCCGACGCGCAGCTGCTCGACGGGGATCCGCACCTCGGTGCGCGCGCCGGTGAGAAGGTCGTCACGGAGCACCGCGACGTCCTTCGCTCCGAGCTCGAGCAGGGCTCGGAGAGCCGCGCCCGCCTGGCGCTTCGAGCGGACCTCGAAGTAGCGGCCGGCCAGCACGAACATGGTGACCCCCGCGGCGACCTCGAGGTACAGGTTGCCGCCGGCATCCGTCGGCGAGATCGTCCACTCGAACCCGTGCGTCATGCCGATCATCCCCGCGCCGCCGAAGAAGAGCGCGTAGAGCGACCACAGGTAGGCCGCCGTCACCCCGACCGAGATCAGGGTGTCCATCGTGACGGCGCCGTGGCGGAGGTTCGTCCATGCGGCCTGGTGGAACGGCCAGCCCGCCCACGTGACGACCGGGGTCGCGAGCGCGAGCGAGACCCACTGCCACCCCGGGAACTGGAGAGCGGGGATCATCGCGAGGAGGATCACGGGAAGGGCCAGCGCGATCGCCACGAGAAGGCGGCGGCGCAGCGACCCCAGCTCCGGCTCGACGTGGTGCGCGTGCTCGTGGACCGGCTCGGGCACCCGTGCACCGTATCCGGTCTTCTCGACCTCGGCGACGAGGGCCCGCGGGTCGACGCCGCGCGGCGCGACGACGTGCGCCTTCTCGGTGGCGAAGTTGACGGATGCCTCGACCCCGTCGAGGCGATTGAGCTTCTTCTCGACGCGCGCGGCGCAGGACGCGCACGTCATGCCGGTGATCTCGAGATCGATCGCCTGCGTCGCGGCGGCACCGCCCGCGGCTGCGCGGTGGGAAACGCTCATCAGATCCGCACCGCCTCATACCCGGCCTCGTCGACGGCCGCGATCACGGCCTCGTCGCTCAGGGACGACGCGGTCACGACCAGGCGACCCGTGGCGGCGCTCACCTCGATGCCCTCGACGCCGGGGACCTCGGCCACATGCTTGCGCACCGCGGCCTCGCAGTGCCCGCAGCTCATGCCGGTCACCTGGAACTCGTTCGTCGTCATGGAAGTGCCCTTCATTCGTGATGATACCCCCGTGGGGTACCTACCTCCAACCGTATACCCCGGCGCGGTATTCCGACTCTTCGCATAACGATTGGGTCGCGTTACAAACCGTTAACGAAAGGCAATACACAAGAGCGCGACGCCCGGTTAGGTTTGTGGCACTGGGGCGGCGCCCGAGCCGTGCCCGCGTTCATTCACAGCAAGGAGCAACATGAGCGTCTTGACTCGCTCGCGCACCGTGCGAGTCCTCAGCGGACTCGCCATCGCAGGTGCAAGCGCCCTCGTCCTGGCCGGTTGCGCCGGTGGTGGGACGGGTAGCGCATCGTCCGCAGCGCCCGAGGGCCCCGCGGAGGATCTCACCCTGAAGATCGGCACGGTGCTGCCGCAGACCGGCAGCCTGGCCTTCCTCGGCCCGCCCGAGGAGGCCGGCGTCTCGCTCGCCGTCGCCGAGGTCAACGAGGCGGCCAAGGGCGTCACCGTCGACGCCACCTTCGGCGACTCGGGTGACGCCGACAACAAGGCGTTCGAGACCACGGTCCCGAAGCTGCAGAGCGAGGGCGTGTCGGCCATGATCGGCGCCGCGGCGTCGGGTGTGACGAAGCTCTTCCTCGACAGCAACGTCAGCTCCGGCATCATCACGTTCTCGCCGGCCAACACGTCGCCCGACTTCACCACGTGGGACGACAACAACCTCTACTGGCGCACGGCTCCCAGCGACCTGCTCCAGGGCGAGGTCCTGGCCAACACGATCGCGGAAGACGGTCACGAGAACATCGCGATCATCTACCAGAACGACGCGTACGGCACCGGTCTCTACGGCGTCGTCAAGGAGGTCTTCGAGTCGACCGGCGGGTCCGTCGTCGCCGAGGCCTCGTACAACGACGGCGACTCGTCGTTCGACGCGCAGGTGCAGACCGTCCTCGCCTCGAACCCCGACGCCGTCGTGCTGATCACGTTCGACCAGTTCGCGACGATCGCCCCGCTGCTGGCCAACGGCGGCATCGACCCCGCGACGATGTACCTCGTCGACGGCAACCTCAAGAACTGGGGCGACCAGGTTACGGTGCCGCTCGAGGGTGCCAAGGGAACCCTCCCCGGGCCGAAGCTCGACGACGACTTCCAGACGCGTCTCAACGACAACTGGACCGCCGAGGGCAACGCGGATCTCGAGGACTACTCGTACGCGGGCGAGTCGTACGACGCGGTCGTGCTGCTCGCGCTCGCTTCGCTCGCGGCCGGCTCGACCGACGCGGCCGACATCGCCGCGAAGCTGCAGGAGGTCTCCGGCGGCTCGGGCGACGGAGAGAAGTGCACGACGTTCGCCGAGTGCGCCGACATCATCAACGGCGGCGGCACGGCCGACTACGACGGCTACTCGGGCCCGGTCACGTTCGACGAGAACGGCGACCCGACCGAGGCCACCATCGGCATCTACCAGTACGGCGCCGACAACACCTACAGCCGCATCAACTGAGCCCGCTCGGCTGATCAGCGACTCGAGGGCCCCGGAGCGATCCGGGGCCCTCACCTTTGGGCGCAGAGAAGAAGAGCGGATGCCTGAAGTGGCCCCCGGAAGTTGGACTGGCCATTTGAGAGCCTAAGTCGCAAGGGCCTGCGCTCGGTATTGCACCGGGCTCAGGCCCTTGAGCTTTG